>NZ_JAOCDI010000041.1:0-52454 GCF_029840855.1 Pseudomonas sp. GD03862 | reverse complement strand
GCGGGTGGAAATTGGCCAGCAGGGCCGGCCTCTTCGCGGGTAAACCCGCTCCTACGGGGCGACCGCGCAGGCCGTCAATGTTGAGCAGGACAGTTGCCCCCCCCCACAGGTGTGCGTGTTGCCAGCATCATCTGTGACAGCAGTGAGGCTTGTCCGGTTGACCTTCATAGCGGTCATGGTGCCGCACCCAGTCCATGGTCCCACCTTCATTGCGCCCCAGTGGCGCAATGTCGAGGAAGTTGTAGGTGTTGACCAGAATGTCCAGCCCGCGGGCGTAGGTTGAGTAGGTGTGGTACACGCTGCCGTCGCCTTCGCGGAAAAAAGCACTCAAGCCGGGCAGCTCGCTTTCATTGCCCTCATACGGCTCATAGTTGTACTGCCGCTGGCCTTCGCTGCCGACACTGACGCCAAAGTCCTCGTTGAAGTCGCTGCCATGCGACGAATACCACGGGAACTGCCAGCCCATGCGCTGGCGAAATGCCTGAAATTCGGTGTACGGCGCCCGTGACACCGCCACCAGCGACACATCGTGGTGGGCCAGGTGCAGATTGGCGCCGTCAAAGTGGTCGGCCAGAAAAGAGCAGCCGGGGCAGCCCTCGCTCCAGCCTTCGGCGAACATGAAGTGGTAAAGCAACAACTGGCTGCGGCCTGCGAACAGGTCGGCCAGGTTCAACGCGCCGTTTGGCCCGAAGAAGCGGTAATCCTGCTCGACCTTTACCCAAGGCAGGGCGCGACGGGCTGCAGCTAGCGCGTCGCGGTGGTGGGTAAATGCTTTTTCGTGCAGCCACAGTTGCTGGCGAGCCGCCAGCCACTGGCTGCGGGAAACCACCGGGTGCCTGCTTTCGCGTGTGCTCATGGTGCTGTCTCCTCGCTGGGGGATTCACACCTTGGTCGAGTACGACCAGGTCGATTCGACAAGCACCGGTGGCCGGGCGATGAGCGGTACCTGCTTAGCCCGAATGGGCGATATGCCCCTCGGCCCGTTCATCGGCGCCGTCATCCTCGCCAGGCAGGGCGGTGATCACGCTGAAGTCGCTGACTTCTACCTTGCCGCCGCCATAGCCCAGCAAGTGGAAGGAAAACGCCTTGCGCTCGGTTGGGTTGTCGAAGCTGAACTCCATCTCCAGTGGCGCGTCGGCGGTGACCTTTACCTCTTCGGGCAGGCCCAGCGGCACGTCCTGTTCCAACTGCTTGGCCTTGAGCCGGATATAGGCCGCGCGTTTGGGGTCCAGCGAGCGGACCTTGACCCGCACGCGGGTGTGCGAGCCTCCGGGCATTTCCAGATACTGGGCGCCAATGAGGTTGTCGGCCCAGTCATCGTCAATGCGCTTGCGCAACTTGATCGGCGAAGGGCCGCCGAACTGGTAGCGCAGGTTGAGCGGGGTTTGCAGCAAGGATTGGTCGAGCACCCCGGCCAAGGCGCCGATCTGTTGGCCCAGCAGGCTGTCGGCCGGACCGAGGTAGCGGGCCTGGTCGGCGATGAAGCCTTCACTGGCATAACGCCGGCAGCGCTGCTGGAAGTCACATTCGGTGAACAGGCCCTGGCCGTTGTGGTAGCGCAGCATGCCGTTGGTGTAGGAGATCATCTCGCGGCCGCTGTCGTAGTCGCGGAACAACGAGCGACCGCCAAGCGCGACGGGAATGGGCAGTGCGAAGTAGTCGAGCAGCGAGGTGGCCAGGTCGATATGGCCGTAGGTGCCGCGCTTGATGGTTGGCAGCTGGGCCTGCTCCGGCGCCAGGGTAAGGTTGAAGCCCCAGGAGGAGGCCAGGCGCACGCCATCGATGCCGTGGGACTCGTCGGAAGTCAGCACCACCAGTGTGTCCTTGAGGACGCCCTGGCGCTCAAGATTGTCAAGAAATGCCCCGACCGCGTCATCCAGGTAGGCGACCGCTGCCTGTTTCGGTGTGGCGTAGCGCTCGAGGTACTCGGCCGGCGCCGAATAGGGCTGGTGGGTGCCCACGGTGAGCAGCGTCAGCATCCATGGCTTGTCCTGCTTCTGCAACTTGCCTACATAGCCCAGGGCGCCTTCGAAGAAAGCGCGGTCATCCTTGCCCCATGGGAAGTGCAGGTAGTTCTTGTTGCTGAACCATTCCTGGCCATGCACCGCATCGAAACCGATGTGCGGCATGATGCGGTCCTTGGCCATGAAGCGCAGGCCCGCGCCTTGCAGGTAGTGAGTGGTGAAACCGGCCTGGCGCAATTGTGCCGGCAGACAGGCCTGGTTGCGTTGGTTCTGGGTCAGCAGTTCCACGCCCTTGGGCGTGCCGTTGGCCAGCTTGTCGTAATCGCCGCACAGCATCGCATACAGGCCACGGATGGTCTGGTGGGTGTGCAGCACGTAGTCTGGGGTGTTCATGCCGCGCTCGGCCCACTTGCTGAGCTTGGGCATCAAGTCCTCATTGAAGCGGCTGTTTAGCGCCTGGCGGTTAGGTCGCAGGTAGGCGCCCGGGATGCCTTCCATTGTGATCACCAGCAAGTTGCGGGCGCTTCCCGGGCCGGCAAGCAGCCTTTGCCCATGCAGGTCGGATTGAGTCAGGCCGCTGCTGGCGAGCGGTGTGAAGGTTTGTGTGCGGCCCATCCAGCCTTCGACCTGGCGTTGCAGGTTACCGACCCCGGCAGACATCAACTGGTGGGGGAGGTTGTATTGCCGCCACTGGTCGGCATCGGATGGTAGCAACTGCTGGCTGCCCCAATGCGCGCCGAACAGCAGTACGGGTATGGCCCAGGCTTTGCGCGGCAGTGGCTGGCTACACCGTGCACGGCTGCGCCACGCACAGGCCAGCCAGGCCAGCAGGCCGCCACCCAGGGCCCAGGGCAGCCAGGCATGGGCCAGGCCGCCACCGGTTGAATTCTCCATGAACTGCGGGTCGGTCAGGTAGTTAAGGTCGGCGCTGGTGGGCAGTCGACCCACCGCGCTCACCAGTTCGGCCGAGGCCACCCAAAGCGCCGCCCAGGCTAGCAGCACCGGCAGCGCCAGCCACCATGGCCTGCGGTGTAGCAGCACTATCAACAGGCTGCCGAGGGCGAGATCGGACAGGTAACCGAACGGGTTGGACCAACCCAGCATGGCGCGTGTACCCAGTGGGATCACCAGCACCAGAGCCGCCAAAGTGGCAAGCCGGGTGCTCGGGTGGTCGGACAGGTTCTTCACAAAAACTTCCCTTTTGCCATTAAATCGTCATGCATCTGTGCTTGATGATATCAGGCCAGGGCAGGGAAGGCGGCCGGTTACAAGGCTTGTAACCAAAGCCGGGCCCGTTCGCACAGGCCCGGCCGATGGCAACTATCAGAAGTAATAAGGGAATTTCAGGCTGAAAGAAAAGTCAGGTGCGTCATCGGTCAGACCAATGGACAGGTTGGGCACGATGGTCAGGTTGTCGGTGGCGGCGAAGGTCAGGCCAATATTGAAGTTGGCGGCGTTGTAGTCACTGTTGGAGATCGATTGCCAGTCGCCGCCATCAGGTTTGATCTTGCTCTTGCGGGCGAACTGGTCGGATACCGAGAACGACATGCTCATCTTTTCGTTAAGGGCAAAGGCGATGCCCCCGCCGATCTGCCACGAGTCGCCAAGCTTGACGTCACCCGGCACCTTGCTGTTCACCTGCGGACTGATGTCGCTGAACGAGTCTTGCATGTTGTAGGTGTAGGACAGGCTGCCGAACAGCACGGCCGGGTCGAAGGTCTTGACCAGCGAGATGCCCGGTGTGATCGACCATACACCGTTGCCGGTCGGTAGGCTTTCCGGTACCGCGAGGTTGTTGTTGCCGTCCACCTCGCGCAGTTTGATGCCGTAGGGGTCTTTGCCGGTCGGTGCCTTGATGCGCAGGGTGGCCACTGCGTCAGGCCAGGTTTCGTCCTCGTCGAGGAATTTGTAGGCCACCCCGACGTTGATATCGCCGATTTCCGGGTCGCGAGTCACGCTGGCATCGGAAGTGGTTGCCCCGGCCCCCCCCGCACCACCGGACGAGTAGGTGGACTCGCGGTAAACCACGGGGACGTTGATGTCGAACTGCCAGCGCTGCGCCAGGTTATAGCGGGCAGTCATGTCCAGGGTCCAGTTGTCAGCCTTGATCCGGTCGAGGTTGATGCTGCCGAGGAAGATCGAGTCCAGTGCCAGAAAGCCATTGAGGGTCAGCGCACGGGTATCGTAATGGGTATAGGTGACGCCGGTTTCGAAGCTGAACTTGCCCCCGCCAAAGAATCCGCTGGCTTCGTCATACAGGTTGGAAACGCTTTGCGCCGGCTCGGAATCGGCTGTCAGCGCCTGGCCGTAGGAGCTCCCTGTAGTGCCCGGTGCGCCAGAGGCGACGGTCTGAGCACCTTTCACCCCCTCGGCCGGAGACTTGACCAAGCGTCTGGGTTGCGCGGCAGCAGGGGCCTCCTCGACCTGGCGCACACGTTGCTCCAGCACCATCAGTGCCTGTTGCTGTGCCTCATAGCGGCGTTTGAGTTCAATCAGTTCCTGTTTCAGCGCTTCGACCTGTGGGTCGGCGGCTGCGTAAAGTGCTGTGGCTGGGGCCAAGGCAGTCAAGCACACAAAAGCTCTGAGCGTAAAAGATCGGTACATGGAGTTGCCGTCCCTTCCAACTACTTTTGATGAGACTGAGCGTAGATCAGTATCCGAAGGTGCGAAGACCTTTGAGCTGGTCGAGGCTACCGTTGAGGGAAGCCGCTGTCGGCACGCTCTCGCGCATGACAACGTTCAAGGTGGTGACGTTGTTGACCAGGTTACCGTTGCCGAGCAGCGTCGAGTTCTGCAGCAGGCCACCCTGGGCCAGGCGTTGCACACTGCTGCCCTGGTTGTTGCTGGCATTGATGTTGAGCTGCACGCCCACACCGCTTGAGGACACACTGAGCGCGCCGGCGCCATTTTCCCCGACCAGGGTCTGGCCGGCGGCCAGTACCTGGCCTTGCTGTTGTGCAGCGGGGGCCTGGTTGGCTTTGGTCACGTTGATATCGACGTTGTTGTAAGCGGCGTTGTTATCACCGGCTGCACGGACCACCTGGGTCACACCTTCGGTGGTGGTCAGGCCGTTGCCGCCCGTTACCACGCCAGTCCCGGCAGCAGACGCGCTGCTCGGTGCCGTACCTGCGCCTTTTTTGTCAATCATCGAGACATAGAACTGGGGTTTGATGGTCGATTGCTGAACTTGCAGCGTGGACGTTGCCCCGATCACATCCCCTTTTGCATTTTGCCAGGTGCTGGACATGACAATGCCGAAGCTCACGATTCGTCCGGGCATCACATAGCGGCCCCGCAGGTTGGCCAGCTCCTGATCCTTCAGTTCGATGGGTTTGAATGCCTCTGCGTGACTGGGCAAGCTGGCTGCCAGACAGGCCATGGCCAACCACAATGAAGTCTTCATGAAATGCTCCCTGGAGCCTCATGCTCCTTGTCATTAGAACAGTCGTTAGAAGAAGTCGCTTCTGATGAAGCCGAAGTCCAGCAGCTCTGCGTCCTGCACGGGGGTGAAGTTGTTCACCCGGCCCTTGGCGGTCAGTGGCAGGGGCGGGTCGAGCAGGATGTTGTTCTTGTCGTAACCCTGGCCGATCACCGCGAAGATGATGCCGTTCCAGCCCTTGAGGAAATCGTCGACCTTGTATCGTTTGTGGCCCAGCACCGGATCACCGATGTACACCCAACCTTTGTCGACTTTCTGCATGACCACGAAGTGCTTGTAGCCGCGCACATCCATCAGCACCACGACAGGAATGCGTACGCTGTTCAGGGTTTCGGGCGCCACCCGGTAACCGCGGGCACGCATCCCGAGGCTTTCGACGTAGCGCTTCATGTCGAGCATCGAGAAGCCTTGCGTGCGCACAAGGTCCTGGTCGGCGTGGGCCAGCATGCCTTCGATGATCTGATGTTCGTCCACATCCAGCCAGTAGGCCTGGCGCAGGATGGTCGCCAGCGCGGCGGCGCCGCAGCTGAAGTCGGTCTTTTGTTGCACCAGGTCGGCGAACTTGCGTTCGCGCAAGCTCTGGATCGGTTTGAACACCACGGCGCCGCCCGGGAGGACGGACAGCGGCATTTGTGCAGCTTCGCTCACGCTGGCCAGGCACAGCAAAAACGCCAAGGCGAAAATACGCATGATCGGGTGCCTTACGGTGTGTTGAAGAAAGGCCCCCCGAAGGGGGCCTCAAGCACAGCGGTCAGAACGAGGTGTTGGAGATGGCCAGCGAGTTGCTTTGCTGGTTGCCCACACCGGCTGCTACGTTCACGCCCAGGTTACCGCTGCCACCGTTCACCGAACCGCTAAGGGTTGCAGTGTTGGTGACTGGGTTGGCCCAGCCGGTCGGGGTCAGCACTTGGAAGGACACAGTATTGCTCAAGTCGTAAGCGCTGCTTTCGCTGTAGCTCTTCGAAATGTCGTTCGAGGATTCTTTCGAATGCTCGCCAGACTTCGAGAACTCAGACGCCGAAGCATTCTCGTACGAAGAGTCGTGAGACTTGGTGTACGAAGACTCTTTGGACTTGTCGTACGACGACTGATGCGACTTGTCGTAGTTGGAGTCGAATGCTTTCTCGAACGACGAGTCGTATGCACTTTCGTGCGACTTGTCGATCGACGCATCCAGCGACGCACTCAGCGAGCCATCGAAGGACTTGGTGTGGGAGCGCTCGTAACGGCCATAGTCGGTGGTATGGGTACGCGAGGCGCTAACGTCAGCGTCCAGCGAAGCTGCCAGGCTGGCGCTGCTCGACGCGCTGTGGCTGCCGCTGGCAGAGCCACTGGCACCCCAGCCGAACGAGCCACTTGCGCTCGAGTTGTGGGAGCCGCTGGCACTGCTGGATTGCGAGCCGCTGGAGTCCCAGCCACTGGAGCCGCTGGAGCTGGCGCTATGCGCACCGGCGAGGCTGAAGCTCGAAGACGAGCTGCGGTCGTCGGTCGAGTTGAAGCTGCCCTCCTTCGAGCTTGAACCGCTGGCCGACTTGGTGATGGTAATCGTATCCACCCGGTAGGTGCGGTCGGCGCTGTTGTTTACAACCAGGCCTGGGCCGTCCTGATTGGCCGAAGCCGTGGCAGTGGCGTTGCCCAGCGGAGCACCGGTGTTGGCGATGGCCATGGTGTTTTTCTGCTGGTTGAGGTCGCCACCGGCAACGTTGATGCCGATGTTGCCCTCAGCCCCGCTGGCTGAGCCGCTCATCACAGCCGAAGACTGGGTCGAATAGTTGTCGACCCGGTTGTTTCTGCTGGTTTGCACGACGTCAGCCGTGGCACTGGCCATGCCGAACACGAAGCTGTTGTCCAGGCTCGAGTCGGAGCCTGCGTTGGCAATGGCAGCGGCGTTGTCTTGCTGGTTGCCGTTACCGGCCGCCACGTTTATGCCAACGTTGCCGCTGGAGCCGGTGCCAGAGTCACTCATCTCGGCTTCGTTGATGGTGCCTTGATTGGAGATGCGGTTGCGAGTGCTGGTTTGGGTGTCCCAGGCATTGGCCGTTGCATACACAGGGATCTTGGTGGGTGGAGGATTGTGATGACCATTGTTATGGTGGCCGTTATGGTGGTCATTACGCCGATCATTTTGCCCAGCTTGTACAGCAACAGCCATGACCGCAGCAATTGCGAAAACCAGAGGCTTGATTGCCATCGAGGGTTTCATGGTGATTCTCCGTACGCTATTAGGTTAAGTGTCGTTCTTAACTGCAGGGTCAATCCGCGACCCGGATGCTCAAGGTGTTGGCCATTCGGTTTCCCACCCCGGCACTCTGGTTCAACTGGATCACCCCTCGGCTACCGGTGAAGGCCTGGTCACTGGTAGTGACCTGGCGATAGCCTGCTGGAATGTCAGTTGCTCCTGAGTTGTTGATCAGCGCCACGTTCTGTTGCATGAGGACGCTGTCGTCGATGCTTTGCGGTTGTGCACCAATGCTGATGCTCAGTGCGTTGGCTTGCTGGGTGTTGGCACCTGCGCTCTGGTTGACGCCCAGGGCGCCGCTGCCGTTGCTGAAAGCGTTGCCCTGGATGGTCGAGCGGGCGTCCATCGCGGGGTCGGCGGGCGTGTCGAGCCGTTGTCGGATCTGGGTGCTTGCATTGGCTTCGGGGCCGACGGCGATGGCGCGCGCATTGACCTGCTGCTGTTTGTCACCAGCGGCCTGGTTGACAGAGAGGTTGCCCTGATAGCGGCTGCCGGAGCTGTCGATATCGGCGTTGTTGATGACCGGAACCAGGGATTGCGCAAAGGCCGGTGCAGTGCAAAGGGCGGCCAGCATCAGCAGTGTGCGCTTCATCTCACTTGCCCCCGCCGGTCAGAATCTGCAGTGGCGCGAGGCCTCGCTGCACGCTTGAGTTGACCATGTTCGAGATACCGTTACCCGACCCCGTGCCGCGTCCGCCCGCCAAGTTGGGAAGTTGGTTCTGGTTGCCGAGGTTGCCACCCAGGTTGTTGGTCTGCTGGGTGACCAGGTTGCTGATGCCTGCGCCACTGCTGATGCTGGCGAAATCGCCATCGCTCAGCTCGTTGGTTTGCTTGAGCACGTGGGCAGAAGGGTTGGCATTGACGGTGGTAGGGCTCGGGTCTGGAATCAGCGGCGGGATGGTCGCGTTGCGCACCTGCACATCGCGCTTGATGATGATGATCCCCTTGTCCGCCTGAGCCGTCAGGCTGAGTGACCCCAGTACACAACCCACCAGTAATAGGTGATAGAGGCGTTTGTCACGTTTCCTCACGACGGCAACTCCTTCTTTGAGCGCTGGGCCTGTTCAGCGATGCGAACGACAGAGCAGAAGGTGTGCCGCTTTTTAGAATACGTTTCAGATCAGATAGTTAGGGCAAGAGGCTGACAAAATGCGGCGCATGCTGTCTCAGGCTTGAAACAGCTTGCCCTGCGCGTTGCCGGCAAAGTCAGCTGTGGCCTTGATGGGAAGGGTTTTTGCAAGTGTGTTTCACGGGCTTGACACTGCCCCCAGGACAGGGGGAAGCCCCGCAATTTCGGGGGCTTTGCCCCACCGGGGTGTGTCAGTGGTTTAACACTCGGTTGGGCATGATGGCGCATCGCTACCAAGCAGCATAGCAACCGATTGCAGGGCCAGCAATTGGCGTTGCGGCCAATTGCCATCAAGTATTTGGTGCGGTTGGTTGTGTCGCCTCAGCCACGCCTGGCTGTCGTCGAAAAAGCGCTGACGATCACTGAGGTCGGGTTGGCAACGCTGCCCATCGGCAATCCAGTCCACCCCTTGCGGGCTGAGCAACAGGTGCAGGTCGTAACGCCGTGCCAGCAGTGCCTCTTCCAGCCAGGTTGGGCAGTCGTCGAACAGTGCGTGGCTCCAGAGCATGTTGCTTAGCAGGTGGGTGTCCAGAATTAGCAGCGGGGGCGCCTGCTCACGTGCACGGTCCTCCCATGCCAGTTGTCCGCGGGCGATGGCGGGAATATCGGCGTAGCAGGTGTCACGGCATTGCTGGTCGATGAAATGGCGCACGTATTCGCCCACCACCACGCCACCAAAATGTGCCTGGATCACCCCGCTGAGCCAGCTTTTGCCACTGGATTCTGGGCCGCACAGTACCAGCACTTTCATTGCTTGCGGCGCACTCATGGCTGTACCAACGCCGGGTCGCGCCGCCATTCCAGCCAGCCGCGTACAGCAATCAGGGTGAGCACGGCGAAGAAGCCTGCGGTGAAATACAGCTGCTGATGCAGGTATTGGCCCACATAGACGATGTCGACCACGACCCACAGTGGCCAGCACTGCAGGCGTTTCTGCGCCATCCACAGTTGCGCGACCAGGCTGAATCCGGTCAGGGTGGCATCCAGCCAGGGCAGGGCGGCATCGGTCCAGTTGGCCATGGCCGCGCCCAGGGCGGCGCTCAGCAGCACCCCGGCGGCCAGGCCGGTGAGCAGTGCCGGGCGTGGCAGACGGGAGACCTGACGGGCGTCCTCAGCGTGGTCGGGGCGCTTCCATTGCCACCAGCCGTACAGTTGCAGGATGGCGTAGGCCACTTGCAGCAACATGCCCGAGTACAGCTTTACTTCGTAGAACAGCCAGCCATAGATCAGCACCATGACCAGGCCGATCGGCCAGCACCAGGCGTTCTGCTTGACCGTGAGCCAGACAGCGGTAACGCCGAGGAGGGCGGCAATGAGTTCAAGGCCGGACATCGGCGATCCTTGGAGACTACGGGGAAGGGGCGAGATTGTAGCGGGTCGGCCGGTGAAGGTGTAGGGCGCAGCGGTGGGATACCCCTTTGTAGGAGCGGGTTTACCCGCGAACACCGGCAACGCCGGTGCCATCCACCGCGTTGCTTCCTTCGCGGGCATGCCCGCACACAGGTGCAGCGCAGGCTTCAAGGTCACTCGATACCTGCTGGAGCAGGCCTGCCCGCTCCCCCAAAGGGCTTGTTCTCAGACCCGGAACTGCCGCAACAACTGCTCCAGCTCTTCGCTCAACCGCCCCAATGCCACCCCGGCATCGCTGGACTGACGCGCCGCATCGGCGGTCTGCTGCGACAACCCGGCAGTATCCAGCACATTGCGGTTGATCTCTTCGACCACATGCGACTGCTGCAAGGTGGCGCTGGCAATGGAGGCGTTCAATGCGGTGAGGTTGTTCAGCACCTGGTTGATGGCGTCCAGGCTGGCGCCGGCCTCGCGGGCTTGTTCGACAGTCTGGCGCGATGCCTCGCTGCTGGTGTCTATGGCCTTGACCGCAGCGTCCGACTGACTCTGCAGGTGCTCGATCATGGTATGAATCTCGGCCGTCGATTGTGCTGTACGCTGGGCCAACAGTCGCACCTCGTCGGCGACCACGGCAAAGCCCCGGCCTTGCTCGCCAGCCCGTGCCGCCTCGATCGCGGCATTCAGCGCCAGCAGGTTGGTCTGTTCGGCAATGGAACGAATCACGTCCAGCACGCCGCCGATGCGCGTGCTGTGGCCGGCCAGGTCGCGGATTACCTGTACGGCCTCATCGATGGTCAGCGACAGGCGATCAATCTGCGCCAGGCTGCCGTGGATGGCCTGCTGGCCGTGCGTCACCTGTTGTTGTGCCGTACGCATTTCTCCCGCGGCCTGTTCAGCCGTCTTGGCCACGTCCTGCACGGCGTAGGTCACCTCATTGACTGCAGTGGCCACCTGGTCCATCTGTAACGATTGCTGGGCACTACGCTGTTGTGCGGCACCCGCATTGTCACCGACGTGCCCGGCGGACTGGGCCAATGCGTGGGCCGCGCCTTGCAGTTGGCCGACGACACCTTGCAGTTTGCCGTTGAAACGGTTGAAGTGCTCGCCCAGGTAGGTGATCTCGTCGCGGCCATGGGTGTCCAGGCGCCGGGTCAGGTCGCTTTCGCCGCTGGCGATGTTACCCATTGCCTGCACCGCTTCCTGCAGCGGGCGGGCGATGCTGCGGGCAATCAGCATGACCACCAGTGCCATCAGCAGGGCAATGCCCACACCAACCAGCGAAGCGTCGCGTAACTGGCGAGCGAATTCGGCCTGCACGTCATCGACGTACACGCCCGAACCGATGATCCAGCCCCACGGCTTGAACAACTGAATATACGAGGTCTTGGCTACCGGCTCACTGGCGCCGGGCTTGGGCCAGCGATAGTTGACCGGGCCGGCGTCCTGCTGGCGGGCAAGGGCGACCATTTCGTTGAACACGGCGAAACCATCGGGGTCGCGGATGGCGGAAAGGTCCTGGCCGTCGAGCTTGGGGTTGGCCGGATGCATGATCATCTTCGGCCCCAGGTCGTTGATCCAGAAATAGTCGTCATGGTCGTAGCGCAGCGCGCGCACTACCTGCAGCGCCTGTTGCTGGGCGGCTTCGCGGCTGAGCGTACCGGCAGCTTCCAGGCCTTGGTAATAGGCCAACACACCCGCGGCGGTCTGCACCACGTGGCGGGTTTTCTCTGCCTTGGCCTGGTACAGGTCACCATGGATCTGCCGCAGCATCAGCAGGCCCAGTACCACCAGCATGGCCACCGCCACCACAAGGATCAGCCACAGGCGCCGACTGATTGACATCGATCTCAGAGTGTTCATCCATCAGCTCCCGCATTGTTCTTTTTATTGAGGTGCATCGAAGCATGCTTTGCAGCGAGCCCCCACTCGACTAATGGCTAAGTGCTATGTTGGTGATAGTCTGCAACGGGTCAGGTAAAGCGATTGCCAAGGGGCTCTGTCAGGATTTCGGCCGCGCAAGATGAAACCTTTAACAGGCGTGAACTTTTCTACTGGCGTTGCGCCCAACAGTCGCTGTAAAACAGCCGGGCCGTGTAAGGCAATTTCAAGCAAATCAAGAACAAGGGGCCTGCGACAAGCAGCGCTCCATCCGGGGGAATGATGGATTTTTGGACTGCCTTCCAGGCAATCATCTTAGGCGTGGTCGAAGGGCTGACGGAGTTTCTGCCGATCTCCAGTACCGGTCACCAGATTATCGTCGCCGACCTGATCGGTTTTGGCGGCGAACGGGCCATGGCTTTCAACATCATCATTCAGCTGGCGGCGATCCTGGCGGTGGTGTGGGAGTTTCGCAGCAAGATTTTCGAAGTGGTCTTCGGCCTGACCCACCAGCCCAAGGCGCGCCGCTTCACGGGCAACCTGCTGCTGGCGTTCATGCCGGCGGTGGTCCTGGGTGTGCTGTTCGCCGACCTTATTCACGAATACCTGTTCAACCCCGTCACCGTGGCGGCGGCTTTGGTGGTGGGTGGCGTCATCATGCTCTGGGCCGAGCGCCGTGAGCACCGCGTGCAGGTGGACCATGTGGACGACATGCGCTGGAGCCATGCGCTGAAAATCGGCTTCATCCAGTGCCTGGCGATGATCCCGGGCACGTCGCGCTCCGGTTCGACCATTATCGGTGGCCTGCTGTTCGGCTTGTCGCGCAAGGCAGCGACCGAGTTCTCGTTCTTCCTGGCAATGCCGACCATGGTCGGTGCGGCGGTGTATTCGGGCTACAAATACCGTGACTTGTTCCAGCCCGGCGATCTGCCGGTGTTCGCGCTCGGCTTCGTGACCTCGTTCATCTTCGCCATGATTGCCGTACGGGCGTTGCTCAAGTTCATTGCCAACCATAGCTACGCGGCATTTGCCTGGTATCGCATTGTGTTCGGCCTGTTCATTCTGGCGACCTGGCAGTTCGGTTGGGTCGACTGGTCCACGGCACATGGCTGAGGCGCTGCGTGGGCAACGGGCTGAAGGCGTGCGCAACGTGCGCCTGAAGCTGCTGCTGTTGGGCGTGCTTTGCCTGTTGCCCGGCCTGGGGGCGGCGCGCATGGCCTGGAACGATCAGGCCTGGTGGCCGTTGGCGTTGTACCCGGCCATGAGCCTGATCAGCCTGTTGCTGTATTGGCAGGACAAGCAGCAGGCACGTAACCAGGCCTGGCGTACCCCCGAGAAAGTGCTGCATGCCAGTGAGCTGCTCGGTGGTTGGCCGGGGGCGCTGTTGGCGCAGCAGCTGTTTCGGCACAAGACCCGCAAGGTGTCGTTCCAGGTGGTGTGCTGGGGGATTGTGCTGCTGCACCAGGTGTTCTGGGCAGACTGGCTGTTTCTTGACGGGCGTTATCTGCCCCTTGGCTGATGTGCAGTTGTACCGGCCTCTTCACGGCTAGTGCCGTGAAAGGGCCGGCTCAGCTGGATCACATGACCAACCCCACCTGCAACCGCTTTGGCAACCGACGCACTACCAACTGGTGCGACCGCTGCAACACCTCACACAGTTCATCACGCCCCATGGGGTAGGGCGGCGCCATGCTGACCCACCGCGCCCGCGCCAGGTACGGCGCCGGCCGTATCCCGGGTCGATCGCAATAACCCAGAAACAGCTCGTCGGCTACCTTGAACGACAACCCGGCACCCGCCAGGTCGAGCACCGCGAACATCTTGTTTTCTGCCACCGAAAACACTCGGATGCCGCCCCATTTGTAGTCTTCCCGCGCACCCGGCAGGCTTAGGCAAAATGCCGCTACCTGGGCTTCGCTCATCTTCCGTTCAGACATACCGCTCTCCACAAGCCTCGAATGACGCCGCCAGGTGATCGATCCACACCCGGACCGCAGGCAGCAGGCCACGCCGGTGTGGGTAAACCGCCTGCAGGTAGCCACCCGGCAGCGACCAGTCTGGCAGTAGGCGCACCAGTTCGCCGCGTTCCAGTTCCTCTTCACAGAACATGCTGGGCAGCGCAGTGAACCCCAGGCCGGCACGTACAGCAGCGTTACGCACTACGAAATCATCGATCGCCAAGCGTGGCTCCAGCGCTATTTCCTGCTGTTTGCCATGGGGGCCGAACAGGCGGAAGTGTACCAGCCGGTCTGCTTCGGCTGCGCCCAGTACGGGCAATGATGCCAACTCGCCTGGTTCGCGAATGTGGTCGGCAAAACCGGGGGCGGCCACCAGTTGCATTTGCGCCTGGCGCAGGCGGCGGGTCACCAGGGCCGGGTCTTCGTCGCCCAGGTCGCGTACGCGCAACGCCACATCAATGCCTTCGGAAATCAGGTCGACCCGGCGGTTGAGCAATACCATGTCCAGTTGCACCAGCGGGTACTGCTCGAGAAAGCGGCTGATCACATCCGGCAGGAAGGCGTGTGCCAGTGCCACCGGGCACGATACCCGTAAACGCCCGCGCGGCTCACTGCTCATGCTGGCCACGGTCTCGTCGGCGGCTTCGGCCTCCAGCAACATGGCCTGGCAATGATGCAAATAACGTTCACCTACTGCGGTGAGCTTGAGTTGCCGGGTGGTGCGCTGCAACAGGCGTGTGCCCAGGCGCTCTTCAAGCTCGGCGATACGCCGCGACAGGCGCGACTTGGGGATGCCCAGCTGGCGCCCGGCGGCGGCGAATCCGCCGGCTTCGACGACGCGCGCGAAGTAGAAGAGGTCGTTAAGGTCTTGCATGGGAAAGTCTCACTGTTCCACCTGTGGGACAAACTAACGCATTTTTGCTTACTTATCAGCTATTGATCATCTCGGTAGGATTCTCCCCATCGTGATCGCCCACAGCTGCGGTCTTCACTCACAGGAGAGTCCCATGAAACTGTTGCACATCGATTCGAGCATCCTGGGCGACAATTCCGCCTCGCGTCAGCTGAGCCGTGAAGTGGTCGAAGCCTGGAAGGCTGCAGACCCAAGCGTTGAAGTGGTTTATCGCGACCTGGCTGCCGATGCCATCGCCCACTTCTCCGCTGCCACCCTGGTCGCTGCAGGCACCCCTGAAGACGTACGCGACGCGGCCCAGGCTTTCGAAGCCAAGCTGAGCGCCGAGACGCTCGAAGAGTTCCTGGCTGCCGATGCCGTGGTGATTGGTGCGCCCATGTACAACTTCACCGTGCCGACCCAGCTCAAAGCCTGGATTGACCGCGTGGCCGTCGCCGGCAAGACCTTCCGCTACACTGAAGCCGGCCCGCAAGGCCTGTGCGGCAACAAGAAAGTGGTGCTGGTTTCCACTGCGGGTGGCCTGCACGCTGGCCAGCCGACTGGTGCCGGGCATGAAGACTTCCTGAAAGTGTTCCTGGGCTTCATCGGGATTACCGACCTGGAAATCGTCCGGGCCCACGGCCTGGCCTATGGCCCGGAGCAGCGCAGCCAGGCGATCGATGCTGCACAGGCGCAGATTGCCAACGAGCTGTTTGCGGCTGCCTGATCAAGGGAGCGGTTGGTTGCAAGCGTGGCCCTGTGGAAGCACAAGGCCACTCCAACCTGTAGAAGCGTTCAGGCCACCGGGATAAGCGGATCAGCTGCCGCCAGGGCCGATGCCCGGTCAGCCGCTGGCGGATAAATCCACACTGAATTGATCTGGCGCTTCAGCGCCTTGGCTTCGGCCTTGTCCTCCGGTGGCGAAACCTCACGGTCCCATCCTTCGGTGTACACCGCGCCCCAGGCCCCCAGGTCCAGGCACGTCACGTACTTGGGCTGGCTGTAAGCCATTGGTGCTACGCCAAGCAACTCGGCAGCGGCATTGTTGCCCGCATGGCGCCCCAGCGCAATCGCATGTTGGCACGACATCACGGCATGATTGCCAAGCTCGTCACAGGTGGCGTAGGCCACGTCTCCAGCTGCATACACGGCATCATTGCCCTTGACCTTCAGGTTGCCATCGACATGCAAGCGGCCGCGGTTGTCGCGCTCGCCGCTGATCTGTTCGGTGAGCGGGTTGGCCTTGAAGCCAACCGTCCAGACCACCGTGCTGGCGTCGATCCGCTGGCCGTTGTCCAGCTGCACACCGGCAGGGTCTACCGAAACTACTGTGGCACCGCAAACCCACTCCACGCCCAGGGCCTCGCATGCCTGCTCGATGGCTGGGCGGATGCCGTCACCCAGGGCTGCGCCAATCCTGGCGCCGCGGTCGATTACCACTACGCGCAACGCGGCGTCTTCACCCAGTATCGCGCGCAAGCGGGCCGGCAATTCGGTGGCCGTCTCGATGCCGGTAAAGCCGCCCCCGGCTACCACTACGGTATTGCGTGCCGGCGTGTTCGGCAGGCTGGCCAGTGACTTCAGGTGGGTTTCCAGGCGTGCGGCGCTGTCGAGCTTGTCGACGTCGAAGGCATGCTCGATGCCGTCCATGTCAGGGCGCTCAAGCTCACTGCCGCAGGCCATGATCAGACGGTCATAGGGCAGGGTGCAGCGAGTGCCGCTGCGGGTGCGATAGCCCACGCGGCGGGCCGCTTCATTGATGTGGTATGCCGTGCCCTGCACGAAACGGACATTGACAGCGTCGAACAGCGCCTGCAGGGGGGCGGCCAGGGTATGCACGTCTGGCTCGTAGAAGCGCGGACGCACATGCAGTTCAGCCTGGGGGGCGAGCAAGGTGACCTCGACGCCCTTGCTGCCGTTGAGGTCAAGCTGGCGGATGGCGCTGAGTGCGCTCCACAGGCCGGCAAAGCCCGCACCAATGATCAGGATCTGCTTCATGGTTGTGCTCCTTTGAAGTTCGGTGGACAAGGTAGACCGTATTGCCGGTCAACGGTGTTACCAGTGCTTGCCGGAGTGCTTCAGAATGTTGGCGGTGTGATCACCCAGATCACCACGGCATCCACTTCACCGGGGTTGCCGTAGCGGTGAGGTTCCTGGCTCGAGAAGCTGAAGCTGTCGCCTTCACTCAGCTGGAAATGCCGCTCGCCCACCCACAGCTCAAACGTGCCGCTGAGCAGGTAACCGGCTTCTTCGCCGTCGTGGCTGTAGCTTTGCTGGCTGTAAGTACCTGGCGGGAAACGTGAGTGCAGCATCTCCAGCTGGCGGTTGGGCTGGGGGGTGAGCAGTTGATCAACGATGCCATCTTCGTAGTGCACGCTCAGGCGGCTGTTGCGCCGCACCACATAGCCTTGGTCTTCGGGCGCGGTGGTGGCTTCGCTGGCGAAGAACCACTGGATGGTCACGCCCAGGCTGCGGGCGATATTGAACAGCGCCGGGATCGACGGGTAGGAGAGGTTGCGCTCCAGCTGGCTGATGTAGCCTGCGGTCAGTTCACTGTGTGCGGCCAGCTCCGCCAAGGTCATGCCGCGGCGCTTGCGCAGGCCGCGGATGCGGGTGCCGAGGAACTGCGGCGCGGCGCCCCCGGGTTCGCTGGCGGTGGGCTGGGAGGGTTGGCTCATGCGCGTCGGTCCATCGCAAAAGCCGCAGTATGTACAGCCTCAGAGTGCCCAGGCAACCGTCAGGCCATCGTGAATCGCTTCTTCGGCTGTGCGCGGCGCCAGGCAGTCGCCAATCCGCCGTACGTCCACCACACCTGCCAGTTCAGTGGCCAGGCGGTCTTGCGGTTGATGCCCCATGCACAGCACCAGGGTGTCGATGCCTTCGAAGATCATCGGATCGCCGCTGGCGGTGTGCTGCAAATACACCGTGTTGTCGTCGCTGCCATACAGGCGTGCGTATGGGGTGACAGGGATACCCAGGCGATGCAGCTCGCCGGCCAGTTGGTCACGTACATAAAGCGGCAGGCTCTCGCCGCAATGAGTGCCGTTGACCGCCAACTGGACCTGATGACCTTCGCGCACCAGGCGTTCGGCGATACCGGGGCCGATCCAGTCACAGCGCCAGTCGATCACCAGCACCGAACGCCCCGGTTTCACCTCATTGCGCAGCACTTGCCAGGCGTCCACTACCTGAAGCTCGCCGGTACGCTCGAACGCCGGCCAGTAGGGGGTGGCGCCGGTAGCGGCAATGACCAGATCAGGGCGCTCACGTTCGACCAGCGCGCGGTCGACCCAGGTGTTGCGCACCACTTCTACACCTGCCAGGGCCATTTCCCGTTGAAGGTTGGTGCTGGCACCCCCGAACTCGCTACGCCGTGGCAGTAGCTGGGCCAGCAGCACCTGCCCACCGAGCTGCGGGCCCGCCTCGTACAGCGTGACCTGGTGCCCGCGCGCGGCGGCCACGGCGGCGGCCTTCATGCCGGCAGGCCCGCCGCCGGCGACCATTATGCGCTTGGGCGAGGAAGTGGGCGTGAGGTGCCCGTACTGCAACTCACGCCCGGTTTCCGGGCGCTGGATGCAGGAAATGGGCAAGCCACGATGAAAATGGCCGATGCATGCCTGGTTGCAGGCGATGCAGGCGCGCACGTCTTCGACCTGGCCGTGTTCGGTCTTGGCGGGCATCGACGGGTCGCAGATCAGCGCCCGGGTCATGCCGCACACATCAGCCTGGCCGCGGGCCAGGATCAGCTCGGCTTCCTGGGGCTGGTTGATGCGCCCGGTGACGAACAGGGGGATAGCCAGCTGTTGCTTGAAGGTGCCAGCCTCGCGGGCCAGGTACGCCGGTTCGATGGCCATCGGTGGCACGATATGGACCGCGCCACCCAGCGAGGCCGAGGTACCGGCGACGATATGCAGGTAGTCGAGCTGGCCCTGCAAGGCCACGGCAGCAGCCAGTGACTCGACTTCACTCAGGCCCTGGCTGTCGCGCTCGTCAGCGCTGATGCGCAGGCCGATGATGAACTGCTCATCGGTGGCGGCGCGCACTGCGGCCAGCACTTCGCGCAAGAACCTCAGGCGCTGATCCAGGTCACCGTTGTAGCCATCACTGCGTACGTTCACCCGCGGGTTGAGAAACTGCGCGGGCAGGTAGCCATGGCTGGCCACCACCTCGACGCCATCCAGGCCGGCCTGGTGCAGGCGGCGGGCGGCGCCGGCATAGCCCTGGACGATTTCGTCGATCATTGCCTGGTCCAGCGCGCGGGGCATCACCCGGAAGCGCTCATTGGGCACCGCAGACGCCGAGTAGGCTACCGCCAACAGGCCGTCTGCCGACTCCATGATCTCCCGCCCGGGGTGAAACAGTTGCGACAGCACCACGGTGCCGTGCGCGTGGCAGGCCTCGGCAAGCTGGCGGTAGCCCTCGATGCAGGCATCGTCAGTGGCCATTAGCACATGCGAGGTGTAGCGGGCACTGTCGTGCACCCCGGCGACCTGCAGCACGATCAGGCCGACGCCGCCGGCAGCGCGGTCGCGCTGGTAGGCGATCAGCTTGTCGTTGACCAGGTTGTCGGTGGGCAGGCAGGTGTCGTGACCGGTGGACATGATGCGGTTTTTCAAGCGTTTGCCGCGGATCTGCAAGGGCTCGAACAGGTGTGGGAAGGCGGTCTGCATCAGGCGGCTCCGGTGCGGTGTTGTTATTTTTACTTATAAAAGTGTAGCGATAGTAAAAAATCAACTTGTTTTTTTACTTGCGTCTGTCTAGGTTTTCCTCACTCGCATGGCGAGGGTGTGACCTCAGAACAACAAGAAAACGGGCCCGTCGGGCACCGCCAGGAGGAAACTACGATGCAGCTATATCCACGTGTGACCGGCCTTTGTGCAGCCTTGTTGGCTCTTGGCCTGAGCAATGCGCAAGCTGCGCAGCAGATGGTCGTGGTCGGTTATGGCGGTGCAGGCCAGAAGGCCCAGGATGAGGCGATCTTCAAGCCCTTCATTGCCCAGGACGGCAGCCAGCTGATCCAGAGTGAATACAACGGCGAAATGGCACGGATCCAGGTCATGGCCGACACCGGCAATGTCGATTGGGATGTGGTGCAGATCGAAGGCCCTGACTTGATGCGCGGCTGCGACGAGGGGATTTACGAGCGCCTGGATTGGCAGCGCCTGGGCCATGCAGCCGAACTGATCCCGGCAGCCGCACAGGATTGTGGGTCGGCCGCGCTGGTCTGGAGCGTGGCTATTGCCTACGACCGCAGCAAACTGGCCCAGGCGCCGGCGTCGTGGGCCGACTTCTGGGACATCGGCAAGTACCCTGGCAAGCGCGGCCTGCGCAAGCGTGCCGTGTACAACCTGGAATTCGCACTGTTGGCTGACGGGGTCAAGGTCGAGGACGTTTACCGGGTATTGTCCACGCCGGCAGGTGTCGAACGGGCCTTCGCCAAACTCAGCGAACTCAAACCCCATATCCAGTGGTGGGACGCCGGCGCTCAACCCGCGCAATGGCTGGCAGCCGGTGACGTGGTCATGACCTCCACCTACAGCGGACGAATTGCGGTGGCGGCGCAGCAGGGCAGCCCGTTGGCCGTGGTATGGCCTGGCAGCCTGTACGGTATGGACTATTGGGCGATCATCAAAGGCTCGCGGCATGTCGACCAGGCCAAGCGGCTGATTGCCTATGCCAATCAGCCGGATACCCAGGTGCGGTATGTACAACAGATCCCCTATGGGCCAACCAATACCCAAGCCGCGGCCAGGCTTGACCCGGCGCTGGCCAACTGGGTACCCACCTCGCCACAGAACCTGCAAGGGGCGCTGGCCATGAACGTGGAATTCTGGGTCGATCATGGTGAAGAGCTGGAGCAACGCTTCAACGCCTGGGCCAGCAAATAGCGTTCAGTAAAGGGGCAACAAGATGACTGAAACGGAACTAAGCCTGCGTCGGGAGCTGGCTGCCTGCTACCGGCTGATCGCGCACTTTCGCATGAGCGATCTCATCTTCACGCATATCTCCCTGCGCCTGCCTGGGCCGGAGCACCATTTCCTGATCAACCCGTATGGCCTGCTCTTCGAGGAGATCACAGCGTCCAGCCTGGTGAAGATCGACCTGCAGGGGCGGCCGGTGGAGGCTGCCCGTCACCCGGTCAACCCGGCGGGGTTCGTCATTCACAGTGCCATTCACGCTGCCCGCGAGGATGCCCGGTGCGTGCTACACACCCACACCCGCGCAGGCTGCGCGGTGGCCGCACTGGAATGTGGCCTGCTGCCGGTCAACCAGATGTCCATGGAGTTTTACGGCAATGTGGCTTACCACGCCTACGAGGGCGTCGCGCTGGACATGGATGAACAGCAACGGCTGGTGGCCGACCTGGGCAACAAGCCGGTGATGATGCTGCGCAACCATGGGCTGTTGACCACGGGGCGCAGTGTGGCTGAAGCCTTCTTGCGCATGTACTACCTGGAGAAGGCTTGCGAGATCCAGTTGGCGGCGCAAAGTGCTGGGCAACTGATATTGCCGTCGACCGACGTGTGCGTGCGTACCGAACGGCAGTTCAACGCGCCGGGGAGAGGGTTGAAGCAGGGGGAACTGACCGACCCGGATGCGCTGCAATTGGCGTGGGCGGCGTTGTTGCGAATGCTGGAAAAGGTGGCGCCTGGTTATCAGGATTGAACCTGTGCTTGCTGATTTGGCAGTTAGTCGTCCAGCCGACAGCGGGCAGACGGAACAGTCACTGTAGTGCAACCATTGGTTTCAACTGTGCTGGTCCCTTTTCAAGGAATACCGTTATGCTGTAACGAAATATGTCTAAAAAGCCTGCAGAAGGAAGCCGCAATGCCACTCAAGGACCTGCTTATCGCCCTGGTGGTGATTGTCGCCTGGGGCGTCAACTTTGTGGTCATCAAGGTTGGCCTCGACGGGCTGCCACCGATGTTGCTGGGGGCATTGCGTTTCTTGCTGGTGGCGTTCCCGGCGATCTTGCTGGTCAGGCGGCCCAAACTGCCGTGGCGCTGGCTGATCGCTTACGGTGCGACCATTTCACTGGGCCAGTTCGCGTTCCTGTTTCAGGCCATGTACAGCGGCATGCCGCCAGGGTTGGCTTCGTTGATCCTGCAGTCGCAAGCCTTCTTCACCCTCGGTTTTGCTGCGTTGTTTCTCGGTGAGCGGCTGCGCCTGGCCAGCGTGCTGGGGCTGCTGGTGGCGGCCGGCGGCCTGGCACTGATCGGCAGCGAAGACGGCGGCCATGTGCCCATGCTGGCGTTGGTGCTGACCCTGTGTGGTGGTGCGATGTGGGGCCTGGGCAACATCATTACCCGGCGGTTCGGCTCGGTCGACCTGGTCGCGTTGGTGATCTGGGGTGGGCTGATACCGCCACTTCCATTCCTGGCACTGTCCTGGTGGCTGGAAGGCCCCGAGCGCATTGGCCATGCCTTGGCCAATATCAGTTGGAGTTCGGTGCTGGCCCTGGCGTATTTGGCCTTTGTGGCCACCATGCTCGGCTACAGCCTGTGGAGCAAGTTGCTGTCGCGTCACCCGGCAGGCAAAGTGGCGCCATTCTCGCTGCTGGTACCGGTGATTGGCCTGAGTTCGTCGGCATTGCTGCTGGGAGAGCGCCTGACCGCTACGCAGGGCTGGGGCGCATTGCTGGTGATGGCCGGCCTGCTGGTGAATGTATTCGGTGCACGCATCGGTCAGCGTTTGCGGGCTGCCAACGCGTAAAGCGCTTAAATCTGCTGACCTGCGCTCTGTTAGAATCGGCCTCTTTCTGCCAGGCCAACGGAGCGCATCCATGATCATTTCCACCACCAGCCAGCTCGAAGGCCGCCCGATTGCCGAATACCTGGGCGTGGTCAGTTCCGAATCGGTGCAAGGTATCAACTTCGTGCGCGATTTCTTTGCACGGTTTCGCGACTTCTTCGGTGGCCGTTCGCAAACCTTGGAAAGCGCGCTGCGCGAGGCCCGGGAGCAGGCCACTGAAGAACTCAAGGCCCGGGCACGACAGTTGCAAGCCGATGCGGTAGTGGGGGTGGATTTTGAGATCAGCATGCCGTCGGTACAGGGCGGCATGGTCGTGGTATTTGCCACCGGTACGGCAGTACGACTGAAGTAAAGCCTTTTGCCATTGGTCGGCTGCAAGGTTCTTGTCCGGTCGGTCCGCAAATGACCAGCTAGTCTCACTTTCACAGGCCGCGTTTCCTGGGCAACTTGTCTGGTTGCCGACGCGACCGCCACTGGAGGGAGACTGGGCATGAGCGAATCCTTTTTCGAAGACCTGAACGATGCGTTCCCGATCAACAGCCAGGTGCGTTGCGGCCAGGCGGCATTTCGCCTGGGTTTCGCCCACATGACGCTGGATGATTCCGAACAGCTCCAGCCTGCACATTTGCAGCGCAGCAAAAAAGGCCGCTTCATGCCGCGGGTACCGCTCAAGAAGTGATCCCGCGCCTGCACACGCCCCCCGCCCAACGGCGGGGTTTTTATTGCCATTCGTTGATCCGCCTCATGGTATTGCCCGGTAGCGCTCGCCGGATGGCCCGGCCTGTGGTTTTCTGACGCGGCATTCCAGCAACGGAGGATTGAATGCTCATGCGAGTCAGGGAAGAAACCTATTGGCAGTGGGCCGACGCACAGCTGCACAGCCGCTGCCACGACGAAGCACTCAGCGACGGCACCACACTGGACGTGCAGGTGCGCTTGTCGCGCCTGGGGGCGACGCAGCTGTTTCTGGGGTTGTACGCCGGGGATGGGCGGGCGTTGCTGGAAGAGTATTACCCCGCGCTGCCGGGCGAGACCATGACCCGTGCGCTGGTGTGGGGTGTCGACCGCGCCCGGGCGATGGCAACAGGCGCCTTGCCTCTGCCGGAAACCCGTCTGCAGCGGCGCCAGGCATGAAAAAGCCCGGCCTATGCAGGCCGGGCTCTGGTAAGGGTGCGAACCCTCAATTCAGCGGTTCGATCACCTTGACTGCCTGCTGCTCACGGGCAGCGGGCCATTCTTGTTGCAGGGTCTGCAGCACGCGGCCAACGAATTCAGTGTCGGCGGCGGCTTTCTTGCCGACGTAGCCTTGGCCACGGCGGTAGACCTTGAAGCGGGCACGCATGCTGGGCAGGTGCTCTTCAAATTCATCTTCGACGGTGTTCGGTGGCAGGCGGTCGAGGCGCACTTCACCGGTTTGGCTAACCCACAGCAAATGGTCGTCAAGGCTGTCCTTGCGCACGGCAAACAGCTGGGCCAATTGGTCGATAGTCGGATTGTTGTTCAAGTTCATCATAAAGCCCCCATTACCCATTCATAGGTGATTTTCACAGTTGGCGCTATCACGGTGTAGCGCACTACCAAGGCTGCTACAGCAGCATCGCAACAGGGGCTTTCTCACGCTGCCTTTTGGACAGTTTCCCTCTCCACGGACGGCCTGCGTTACCGCGCAGGCCGTCTGGAACACCCTTGCCACCGCTCCCGATCGGGGAGACGGCTTCATCATGCCCAAGCGCGATGAACGGCGTCAACCATTTTGTAGTGAATATTTTAGCTCACTACATTCTGTCGTTTTGTCCGACAATCAACGCGAGCGTTATAAGCCGGAAAGGATGTCGAAGGCGGCTTGAACCCGCGCTTGGTTGGGGTAATTCCGATTGGCCAGCAGCACGACTGCCAGCTGTTCTGCCGGCACGAACGCGGCGTACGCGCCGAAGCCGTTGGTGGCGCCGGTCTTGTTGTACCAGGCTGCCGGCAGCGCGGGCAGGGCCGGCTGCAAGCGAGTGGTGGCCTGCGGTTCGCGGATCAGCCGTGGGCTGTTGCCATCGATCAGTGTGCTCAGCGTGACCGGGTAGGGGTAGCGTTCCCAGCCCAGGCCTTGCGTCATGGCGCCAACCTGGAAGTAGCCCTGCTGGGTAAGGGCGGTGGCTTTCGCCAGGGCCGGTGGCAGGCCCTGCGGTTGCATGTGCAACCGCACATAGCGCAGCAGGTCGCTGGCGCTGGTTTTGATGCCGTAGGCCTCATCGGCGTAAGGGCCGGGCCCTACACGCACCGGCTTGTCGTCGGCGTCATACCCTTGGGCATAAAGCCCCTGGGCGCTGGCCGGAACCTGAAGGTAGGTGTTTTTCAGGCCCATCTTCGCCAGCAGGCCCTCACTCATCAGCGTGGAGAACGGTTGGTGCTGCGCACGGGCGGCCAGGTCACCGAACAAACCCAGGCTGGGGTTGGAGTAGCAGCGCTGGGTGCCAGGTTTGGCACGAGGTTGCCAGTGGCGGAAGAAATCGACTACCTGTTGCGGTGTTTGTACGGTGTCGGGGAACTGCAGTGGCAGGCAGTCGGCGCTATAGGCGCCCAGTTCCAGCACCGTCGCGTCGCCGATGGGGACGCCGGCCAATGCCGGGTGATAGCGCTTGGCCGGGGCCTCGAGGTCAAGCTTGCCCTCGGCGCTGGCAAGCGCGGCCAGGGTGGCCGTGTAGGTCTTGCTCAGCGAACCGATCTCGAACAGCGTATCGCGGCTGACCGGTACGTTGTCGGCCTTGCTGGCCACACCGTAGCTGAAGTAATGCGCGTGGTCGCGTGCATAGATGGCCACAGCCATGCCGGTGATGCCTTGTTCCTGCATGAGCGGGCGGATGATCTGGTCGACCTTGGCCTGTAACTGGTCGTCGGCCTGGGCGCTGGCATGGCCTAAGGCAAGGGTAATGGCGGCTGCAAGTGCAGCCAGACGTGGGCGGAGCATGGTGAGTCCTTTTGTGGAGCGTGTCCGTTGAGCGATACCACTCGGGGTTCCGGCGTTAGCGACGGGGAGCCAAAGACCTTATCGTCTGCCCACCCACCATGACAAGATGGATACAGTGATGAAGTATTTGCGCATGTTATTTGACAATTTCACCCTGGCCTTGCTCGGTGTGGTACTCATCGCCACCGTACTGCCTTGCTCGGGCGATGGCGCGGTGTATTTCGGCTGGCTGACCAACCTGGCCATTGGCCTGTTGTTCTTCTTGCATGGCGCCAAACTGTCCCGTGAAGCCATCATTGCCGGTGCCGGGCACTGGCGCCTGCACCTACTGGTGTTCTCCTGTACTTTCGTATTGTTCCCGCTGCTGGGCCTGGCGTTCAAACCTCTGTTCGTACCGCTGGTGGGTAACGAGCTTTACCTTGGCATCCTGTACCTGTGTGCCTTGCCTGCAACCGTGCAGTCGGCCATTGCCTTTACCTCGCTGGCCCGCGGTAACGTGCCGGCGGCCATCTGCAGCGCAGCGGCCTCCAGCCTGCTGGGTATCTTCCTCACACCGTTGCTGGTGATGCTGCTGCTGGGCGCCGGTGGTGATACAGGTTCCGGCCTGGATGCGGTGTTGAAGATCACTTTGCAGCTGCTGGTGCCGTTCGTTGCCGGGCAGGTCGCGCGGCGCTGGATCGGCGCCTGGGTCAAGCGCAATGCGCGCTGGCTCAAGGTGGTGGACCAGGGTTCGATCCTGCTGGTGGTGTACACCGCCTTCAGTGAGGCCGTGGTTACCGGTTTGTGGCACACCGTATCGCCGCAGCACTTGGCGGGGTTGTTCGTGGTGTGCGCAATTCTGCTGGCAGTGGTGCTGTTTGGCACCCGCTTGCTTGGCAAGGCGCTGGGCTTTGACCTTGAGGATCGCATCACCATCCTGTTTGCCGGCTCCAAGAAAAGCCTGGCTACGGGTGTGCCCATGGCCCAGGTGTTGTTCGTGGGCAGTGGCATTGGCGCGATGATCCTGCCGCTGATGCTGTTCCACCAGATACAGCTGATGGTGTGTGCTGTGCTGGCGCAGCGTTATGCCAGCCGTGAGCAGGCGGTGGAGGCTTCGGCGGTGTCTTGAGCGCCTTTACGTTCCCATGTAGATGCTGTGTTGGCGGTCAAGCTTTTCTGCGGTGCTGAGAGCTGAAAAGCTTGGTCGTATCAAAGGGTTGATAGCCGCGAAGAGGCCGGGCCTTCTGGCCAATCTCCACCCGTCGTTCATCGTTGCCGCCGCCACCGTATTCGCGGGTAAACCCGCTCCTACACAGATCGGGGTGGACACACATCGGGGGTTGGGCGCATGCCGTCGTGTAGGAGCGGGTTTACCCGCGAAAGGGCCGGGCCTGCTGGCCAATCTCCACCAGTCGTACTCTGTTGCCGCCGCTACCGTATTCGCGGGTAAACCCGCTCCTACCACGGTTCGCGCGAACGGCTGAATTTTGCGCTGGGCAAGACCTGCACTGTCGATGTGGAGCGTAATGGCAGCGATCAGCGGGCCAGGCCTGAACGACGCTCGCGCAGCGCCTTGTCGACTTCGGCCTCGATCTTGTAGGCCGGCCCCTCCAGGTCGTCGAAGTTGCGCGTATAGCGTCGGGCAAACTCCTCCACGCCCAGCTCCTGATACTGCTGCACATGCTTGAGCTCGTGCGCCCACAAGGCCACGTTGTCCTCGGCATCGGCGGCCCGGCGGAAGATGATCGTGTCGATCAGTGTAACGGCGTTCACATCGGGGTTCTGCAATAGCGCATTGGCTGCGCTGATCTGTTGCTCATCCCCCACCCGGAAGCGCGCCGCGTCGAGCACGGCAAAGTCATACCAGGGTTCCAGCTGCGCCCGAATATGCAACGGAATCGGCTGCACACCGCTGGCCGTGGCTTCGTCGCGGGCCTGGCGCAAGGCGTATGCCAGGCTGGACGAGGCCATGACCTCCACATCCTTGAGGATCTGCCCGGCCTGGCCTGGGTCGATCGGGGCGCAAAAGCAGCCCATCAGGCACACTTGATACTGCCCAGGCGGGCAGGCCTGTTCGGCAAGCGCAGGGAGGGCCAATAGCAAACCCAGCAGGGCACTAATCCGCCTCATGCAGGGCCTGTTCGACAAACTGGCGGCTGGCGTCCAGTACCTGCACTTGCACGCTTTCACTGGCCAGCATGCGCCCGACCAGCAATGCCCCTACGCACTGGCTGATCAGCACCCAGGCCAGCTGCTCATCCTCCAGGGTTGTGCTCCAGGCCCGGTGCAGTTCTACCAGCCAGTGCTCAGCCACTTCACGCACTGGCGTGTCGGCCCGGGCGATTTCCACTCCCAGCGGCGGCAACGGGCATCCACCTTCGGCATTGCGCAGGTGGACCAGGCTCAGGTACTGCTGCAGGCAGCGGCCCAGGCGTTCACGGTTGGCTCCCTTGCTGGCCAGGCGTGCCAGGGGGCTGTTGCTCAGCTCCTGGCGTACCACCTCGGTAAACAGGTCGTCCTTGGACGGGAAGTGGTTGTAGAAGGCACCGCCGGTCAGGCCGATCGCTTTCATCAACCCGGCCACGCCGGTGCTGGCAAACCCCCCGCGCTTGGCCAGCGCGCCGCTGCTGGCCAGCAACCGTTCGCGGGTTTGCTGTTTGTGTTCGTTGGAATAGCGCATTCACATGCCTCGGCAAACAGGCTTGACGATGACCGCGATCATAACATAGCGTTCGTTTACTAAACGATCATTTACCAATGGAGGCAAGCATGTCAGAACAACAAAAAGTCGTGCTGGTGATCGGGGCGGGCGACGCCACTGGCGGCGAGATCGCCAAGCGTTTTGCGCGTGAGGGCTATATTGCCTGCGTAACTCGTCGCCAGGCCGACAAACTGCAGCCGCTGCTGGAGGAAATACACGCCGCTGGCGGCCAGGCCTACGGTTTTGGCTCTGATGCGCGCAAGGAAGAGGAGGTGGCCGAGCTGGTGGAGACTATCGAGCGTGATATAGGTCCGATTGAGGCATTTGTCTTCAATATCGGTGCGAATGTTCCGTGCAGCATTCTCGAGGAAACCCCACGCAAGTACTTCAAGATCTGGGAAATGGCCTGCTTTGCCGGTTTCCTCACCGCGCAGGCGGTGGCCCGGCGCATGGTTCAGCGTGAGCGCGGCACCCTCCTGTTTACCGGCGCTACAGCCGGTACCCGCGGCGCAGCCGGTTTTGCCGCCTTCGCCGGGGCCAAGCATGGCTTGCGTGCCCTGGCGCAGAGCATGGCGCGCGAGTTGGGGCCACGCAACATCCATGTCGCCCATGTGGTGGTGGACGGTGCCATCGACACGGCCTTCATCCGCGACAGCTTCCCCGAGCGCTATGCCCTCAAGGACCAGGATGGCATCCTTGACCCGGCGCACATTGCCGACAGTTACTGGTTCCTGCACGCCCAGCCCCGCGATGCCTGGACCTTCGAGCTGGACCTGCGCCCCTGGATGGAACGCTGGTAACCCCCGTTAACATGCAAGGACCGTCACCATGCAAACGTCTGTCGATTTCTTTTTTGACCTGGGTAGCCCGGCCAGCTACCTGGCCTGGACCCAACTGCCGAACCTGTGTGCCCGCCACGGCGCTACGCTGCGCTACCGGCCAATGCTGCTTGGCGGGGTTTTCCAGGCTACCGGCAATGCTTCGCCGGCCATGATCCCGGCCAAAGGGCGCTACATGTTCACCGACCTGGCCCGCTTTGCCGAACGCTACGGTGTGCCGTTCGGGATGCCGCCGGGCTTCCCGGTCAATACCCTGACGTTGATGCGCGGCGTGACAGGGACCCAGTTGCATTCACCGGATCGGTTCGAGGCATTGCTATCGGTGCTGTTCACTGGGCTGTGGGTACAGCGGCGCAACCTGAGCGACAGCGCTGTGCTGAATGAAACACTCGCGCAGGCAGGCTTCGACCCACAGTTTTTTCATGCCCTGGCCGCTGACAGCGAAGTAAAAGCAGCGCTAAAGCACGCGACCGAGGCCGCTGTGGCGCGCGGGGTGTTTGGCGCGCCCACCTGTTTTGTCGGTGATGGGATGTTCTTCGGCCAGGACCGCCTGGACTTTGTCGAGGAGGCGCTACGTCAGGGGGCCAGCAGCCTCTCCAGCTGAGTGCGCTCCCACAGGCTGAGCAGGTCGGTGGGGTTGGTGCCATAGCGCTGCCAGTGTTCGAGGCCGGCCTGTTCGCCGTCGGGGGCTTGGCAATGAACGCAATGCGCCAGGCCTTCGGTATCCAGGGCCAACGTCAGTTGCCAGCCCTGGATGCCGACATCGACCAGGCCGCCATCACGGCGTGCAGCCACCTCAAGGTGATGCACGCCGAGCGCCACATTGCGCAGGCACTGGTAGACATCCCGGGCGCTCGGTGAACGTCTGTGGGTCAAGATCAGAAATTCGCCGGCGTGTTGGCGCTGATGATCTCGGCCTCATCCGGGCCGATGTTCTTGAAACTGTGCGGCAGGGTCGTGGGGATGTAGTAGCCGTCGCCCGAATTGAGCACGCTGACCTGGCCGTCGACCCACAGCTCGACGGTACCGCGGGTGACCAACCCGCATTCTTCGCCTTCAGCGTGCACGATCGGCTCGCCAGAGTCGGCGCCGGGTGCGTACAGCTCACGCAGCATGCGCATTTGGCGGCCTTCGACGCTGGCGCCGACCAGCAGCATGCGCAGGCCATTGCGGCCCAGGTCGGGTTGTTCGCCACCACGGAATACGTAGCGTTCCTCACGCACCGGCTCGTCGAAGCTGAAAAACTCCGCCAGGCTCATGGGAATGCCTTCGAGCAGTTTTTTCAGGGAGCTGACCGAAGGGCTGACGCGATTCTGCTCGATCTGCGAGATCGTCGAATTGGTCAGCCCGCTGCGACGGGCCAGTTCCCGTTGGGAGAGGTTGTTGCGTTCACGCACCAGTTTGAGTCGCGTCCCCGTGTCCATAGCCGCCTTGTAATCAGAGGTGTCAATAATAATGAGCGATGCGCATTAAAACACACTCTGCGCCCTTGCGCGCTGTGCTTCTCAAACCCGCTGCTCACGCGGCATTGGCCACAGCCCGACCAGCAGCAACAGCACGGCCACGGCCAGGAATGGCAAGCGCGGATCAAGGGCATACACCAAGGTACCGGCGAGCGGCCCGATCACCGCGCCCATGCCTTGGGCGGCGCCAATGGAACCGGCCGTGGCGCCTTGTTCGGAGGCCTGCATGGCATTGGCCGCCAGTGCCGAAAACGCCGGGAAGACGAAGCCCATGCCGGCCGCCGCAACAAAATAGCAAGCCCACAGCCACGGCGCCGTGGTGGCCAGCGAGCCACAGGCAAAGCCCAGTGCCGATACCGTGGCACCCACCCGGATCATCTTCAGCGGTGGCCACTCCAGTTGGCGCAGTATCACCTGGGCCAGCATCAGTGCCACACCCACGGTGGTCAGGGCGATGCCAGCCGCCTGGGCCGCTTCGGCAGGGCCCAGATGCAAGCGGTCAAGGGCAAAGAAACCGACGATGATCTGCGACACGGTCACGCTGAGCATGGCGCTGAATGCCACCAGCAGCGGCCGGCGCAGGCGCGGGTCGTTCAGCCGCACCGGGCTGGGGGCGTGGCTGTGCGGCAGCGCCTGTGGTTTGAGGGTGAAAAACAGCACGAGGAAGGCAGTGGCCGGCAGCAGCGACATGATATGGAACGGCAGGCTCAGGCTGTGCCGCGCCAGCAGTGCGGCCAGCGCCGGCCCGACCACCAGACCGACGGCGTTGGCTGCCCCCAGTGAGGCCATGGCCCGCGCCCGGCGTTGCGGCTCCACATGGTCGGCGATCAGCGCATTGCAGCCTACCGGGATGGCGGCATAAAAGGCGCCGATGCAACCACGCGCGATCATCAGGCCGATGAACGCCAAGGTTGCCCCCGGCATCCAGCGCAGTGCGCCTTCGACGAACAGGCACAGCAGCCAGTAGGCCAGGGTGAAGCCGGCGCTGCCCAGCAGCAGGATGCGCCGGCGGCCCAGGCGGTCTGCCGCGCGGCCCCAGGGCCGGGCCAGCAGCACCCAGACCACGCCAGCCACGGTCACGGCGGCGCCGGCTTGCCAGGTGGCCATGCCAAGCTGGCGGGCTATCGGGCCGATCAGGGCGACGAAGGCCATCATCGACATGGTGCAGGCCATGTTGGCCAGCAACAGCGGGCGCAAGTTCAGGGTGCTGGCAGGCAGCAGGGTTGCAGGATCCTTTGCGACGTTCATGGGCAGTCCAAGGCAGAGTGGTAAACAAACCGATATTATTAGGAATCATTATCGATTGTCGAACCCCTGGGCCGCTGCCGTTCATTCGCTGCGGCGCAAGGGGCCAGGCCACATGCTACGCAACACACCGTCACGGCGCACCCACGCATGCATCAAGGCGGCCCCCACATGCACCAGCACCGTGGCGAACAGCAGGTAGCCGGCCCAGCCATGGGCCTGGCGCAGCACGGCATATAGCTGCAGGTTGTGGGGGGCGATGGCGGGCAAGCCGAGCGGGCGCGGGTAATCGCCTGCCGACAGCATGGCCCAGCCCAGCAGCGGCATGGCCAGCATCAGGCCATAGAGCAGCAGATGCGAGGCTCCGGCGGCCCAGCGCTGCAGTTTTGGCAGGTCGTTCGGCAGGGGCGGGTGAGGTAGGGTCAGGCGCACAGCGATACGCAGTACCACCAGCACCAGCAGGGCCAGCCCGGTGGCCTTGTGCAGGCTGATCAGCACCGGGTGGCGTAGCGACAGGTCGGCGACCATGCTCACGCCGATGAACAGCATGGCCAGAATCAGCACGGCCATCAGCCAGTGCAACAAGCGGGCGAAAGGGTGGAAGGCTTGAGGTTTCATGGCTTGGCTCCGGTGCTGAGCGATTCGCGGCTACGGCGGTTGAACGATTCCGAATAGGCGGCCGAGCGGGCGGCGAGGATCGGGTCGGCCGACGCCTCTATACCGCGCGGCAGGATCAGCGGGTCGAAGTTGAGGTCGCGGCAGGCCCCTTGCTCGGGGGCGTCGACCTGTTCCAGCACCAGAGTGCCGGCGTCCACGCTGCGCCGCTCGGCGGGCCACGGCCGTGCAGGGTCGTCCACGGCATCGCCTGGTTCGGCCAGTACCAGGCGCAGCGTCCAGCGCAACGGGCCTTGGGCAAGGCGCTGCTGCAAGTCGTGTTGCAGGAATTGCTTGTCATCAACTTGCGCGGGCAATGCTGCAAATGCAGTTTGTGGCTCGAGCTGCCAACGCACCGGATGCGCCGCGCCAGCTGCGTCGATCAGGCGGAAGGCATTGATACTGTGGTATTGCGTGTTGGCGAAGCTGTCGCTGGGTTTGTAACCCGCCGCCCATTGGCGAAACGCCGCGCTTTCCGGGTGGGCGGCGAAGAACGCCTGCAGCTTGCCAGGGTCCGGTTTGCCGGTCGCTGGGTCTGGTGCACTCGCCAGTACTTGCTGGTAGAACGCTTGCGGCGTGCTGACTGCCAGCACCGGAGGGTTGTTCATGCCCGTCCGCCAGACCTGGCCGTCGTCGGTGCTCAGCTCAATCGCCAGGCTGCGTACGGGTATACCCGTATCCGGGGCGAACGGGTTGGCACCGCCGATGGCAAAACGGCCAACCACCGGCACCCGTTGCTGGCTGAAGGCGCGCGCCGTGGACAGGTTGGCGGCCTGCCCGCTGGCCTGGAAGTAGCCGCTCACGCACAAGCCCTTGGCGTGGTTCTTGCGGTAGCCTGGGTAATGCCCGGCCTGGGCTTCGAAGGTGTCGATAATGCGCTGTGGCGTCAGTCGGGGGGCGCCGAGCCAGCCAGCGGCATAGGCAAAGCCGGCACCTGCGGCCAGCAGCACGCCGCCAATGGCGGCCAGGCGCAAGGCTTTGGCCGGGCCGTGCAAGGGTGTGTTCATGGTCATCGTCCGGTTCAGTGAAGGTGCCAGTACGACGTGTCAGAGAAAAAGTTATTCCCTCATCGGGAATAGAATTTGTTCACAGGCGTCTGCCCTTTACACTGACAACCCCAGAGGCCGGGACCTAGCCATGCATGATTTGGACGACCACCAGTGGCGCGAGCTGCTGGCCCGCCTGCGCCGCTTTGCCGTGTGGCTGACCCGCGAGCCGGGCAGCGCCGACGACCTGGTGCAGGCTACGGTCGAGCGGGCCCTGAGCCGTCGCGACCAGCAACGGGACGCCGATGCCCTGCGTGCCTGGCTGTTCACCATACTTTATCGACAGTTCCTCGACGGTAAGCGCCGCGAGCGACTGCATGCGCGCTGGTTGTCCTGGTTCGGCCGTAACCAGCACGACGATGAGCCGGCTGGTGACAACCTCGAAACCATCGTCCTGGCACAGGCCGACCTGCAGGCGTTTGCCCGGCTGACGGCGGAGCAGCGTGCCTTGTTGTTGCTGGTCAGCATCGAAGGCTTGAGTTACAAGGAGGCCGCCCAGGCCTTGGGCATCCCCATCGGCACTGTGATGTCGCGCCTGTCGCGCGCGCGCAATGCCTTGCGCGAACTGACCGAGGGCAACCCCCAACCCCCGGCCTTGCGGAGACTGAAATGACGCGCCTGATCCCCAGCGATGATGAATTGCACGCTTACGTCGATGAGCGCCTGGAACCTGTGCGCCGGGCCGAGGTGCAGGCCTGGCTGGCGGCCAACCCGCAAGCTGCGGCACGTGTGGAAGGCTGGCGCGCCGATGCCCGAAGGCTGCGCACAGCGCTGGCCGGGTTGGGCGAGCTGCCCGGTGCGGCGCAGCTGGACCTTGGCCAGTTGCGTCGGCAATTGCGCCAGCGTCGGCAGCGGCGCTGGGCTGCGGCGGCGGTGGTGATGCTGGCGTTGGGTGTGGGGGGCTTGGGCGGCTGGCAAGTGCGCGATGCAACCCTGGCGCGGGTCGACCTGCCCATGGCTGATGCTGTTCAGGCGCACCGTCTGTTCGCCGGCAGTGAAGCACTGGATATCCAGGCCAGTGATCCTGAGCAGTTGCGCGACTGGCTGGGCCGCCATTTCAGCCGGGTGGGCCAGTTACCGGACCTGGCGGGGTATGGCTTCAAACCGGTGGGCGCGCGCTTGCTCAGCAACGAGCAGGGGCCGGCTGCATTACTGGTGTTCGAAGATGGCAAGGGCCAGCGCATCAGCCTGTTCCTGCGCTCGCCGGGCAACCTTTATCGGCGCATGCCGGACGGGCAGCGGGTCGATGGCCAACTGGAGGCGCGGTACTGGTCGCATGGGGCTTATAACTTTGCCCTGGTCAGCGCGGCGGACGATGTGCGTGGGGCAGGGGTGGGGGAGGCGTTGAGGCTGGGGTTGTGAGTGTGGGCCCAAGGCGTGCACCTTGGGCCCGTCACCAGAGTCAGCTCAACTCCAGCCAGATCGGCGCATGGTCCGACGGTTTTTCCATCCCGCGCAGCTCATAGTCCACGCCCGCTGCCTTGATGCGCGGCACCAGCGGCTGTGAGGCCATGATCAGGTCGATGCGCAGGCCGCGCTTGGGCTCGTCCTCGAAGCCGCGGCTTCGGTAGTCGAACCAGCTGAAACGGTCGGTCACGTCCGGGTACAGGTGGCGGAAGCTGTCTACCAACCCCCAGCCTTTCAAACGTTCCATCCACTCACGCTCTTCCGGCAGGAAGCTGCACTTGCCGGTCTTCAGCCAGCGTTTGGCGTTGTCCGGGCCAATGCCGATATCACAGTCTTGCGGCGAGATGTTCATGTCGCCCATCACCAGCACTGGATGGTCGTTGCGGAACTGGCTTTCCAGCAGTGCCTGCAGGTCACTGTAGAAGCGCTGCTTGGCTGGGAACTTGGTGGGGTGGTCGCGGCTTTCACCCTGGGGGAAATAGCCGTTCATGATGGTGATCGGGCTGCCGTCGGCATCGGCGAAGGTACCCCAGATGAAGCGGCGCTGGGCATCTTCTTCGTCGGTGGCAAAGCCCTTGTGCAGGCTCAGCGGCGCCTGGCGCGACAGCAGGGCCACGCCGTAGTGGCCTTTCTGGCCATGGTAGTGCACGTGGTAACCCAGTGCCTGCACATCGGCCAGCGGGAACTGATCGTCGCTGACCTTGGTTTCCTGCAGGCCGATCACGTCCGGCTGGTGCTTTTCGATCAGCGCCGCCAGCTGATGCGGGCGGGCCCGCAGGCCGTTGATGTTGAAACAGACGATCTTCATGGAAAGACAATCCCGGTAAAAGGCGCGATGCTAGCCGACATCGACCTGCATCACCAGCATGGCGGCCAGGCGAGCCTGCTGCTAACGTGCTGTTGGGGGTGAACGAAGCGCGCTGGGGCACCTCCAAGGCACTGAACGCCCATTCCAGGAGGTCTGCCCGCAATGCCCGAAACCACAGCCGCCCCGGCCCGTGTCTGCCTGCTCGACGATGGTTACAGCCGCGAGGCACGTTCGCTGCTGTACAACGCCTACCGCCACGAGCCCACCTTCGCCTATATCTTCGAAGCCCAGCGCCCGGGGTATGAGCGGCGCCTGCGGGTGATGGTGCGCGAATGGGTGCGCCAGCACTTCTACCTGCAACTGCCCGCCATTGGCCTGCTGGTCGAGGACCGCCTGATTGCCCTGGCCCTGATCGTGCCGCCGCAGCGCCGGCTGGGCGTGGCCGACAGCTGGGCCTGGCGCCTGCGCATGGTGCTGGGTACCGGCCTGCGCTGTACGCGGCGCTACATGGACTACCAGGCTGCGTTGGCCAGCTGTCTGCCCACTGACCAGGTGCATGTGCTGCCTTTGCTGGGGGTGCATCCGCAATTTCAGGGCAAGCACTACGGCGAGCAATTGTTACAAGCCGTGCACGACTGGTGCGCGGAAGACCCAGGCACCCAAGGGGTGGTGCTGGACACCGGTAACGAGCACTACCTGGCTTTTTACCAGCGTCAGGGTTATGAGGAAATTGGCGAAGTAGCTGTAGGACCGATCCGAGAGAGGGTGTTCTTTCATCCTAATCCAGTCTCTTCAAAACCCGCTTTTGCCTGAACAGGCCGCCAGGCGGCTCCCTTGAGCGCCCGGCTCTGGTAGCATGCGCCGCATGACGTATTCAGGAAGATTGACCTGGGGCCTGGTTTTCTGGGTCGCCAGTTTCGCAGCATGGGGCCAGAGCGAGTTGTTGGTGAAGGTGAAGCCGGCCAACAAGGCGCTCAAGGCCAATGTCGAAGGCTATATAGGCACATTGGGTGACCGCGACGAAGAAGCACTTTTGCGCTTCAGTCGCGGGGCAGAGGAGCAGGCGCGCAAAGCGGCGCAGGCACTTGGCTACTATCAGGCGCAGATCGATACCGAGGTCAAGCCCGCCAGCGACGCAGACCATCCCCCACAACTGATCATCAGCATCAACCCGGGCGAACCGATTCGCCTGCGCAACGTGACCGTGCGCATCGAGGGCCCAGCCAGCGAGATGAAGGCCTTCCGCGTGCCTGACAGCAAGGCGCTGCGGGCGGGTGAACAACTCAATCACGGCCATTACGAGGATGCCAAGCGGTTGATCCAGAACCAGGCGTCGCGCTATGGCTTCTTCAGTGGGCGCTTCAGTAGCCAGCGCCTGGCCGTCGATCCGCAAGCCGGTGTGGCGGATATCGAACTGGTCTACCAGAGTGGCCCGCGTTATCGCCTGGGCGCCGTCACCTTCGGTGGCGACACACCGTTGGACGAGGACCTGCTGCAGCGCATGGTGTCGTTCAAGCCGGGTACCCCTTACGACTCGGAACTGGTCGCAGAGCTGAACAACGACCTGCAATCGAGCGGCTATTTCGAAGGCGTGCGCGTGGATGCGGCGCCCACTGCTGCTGTGGGCGAAGAAGTCCCGGTGGATGTTCACCTGGAAACCCGTAAACCACGCACCATGGGCCTTGGCCTGGGCTTCTCGACCGACGTCGGGCCGCGCGGCAAGGCCAACTGGACCCGCCACTGGGTCAACCCACAAGGCCACAGCTATGGCTGGGAAACCGAACTGTCGGCCCCGCGCCAGAACGTCGGCCTGTGGTATGACATTCCGCTTGATCCGCCGCTGACCGACAAGCTGCGCTTTGCCGGTGGCTACCAGAACGAGGAGCTTGCCGGCACCGACACGCTCAGCAAGCTGTTGACGGTCGGCCCCGAGTGGCACAGCAAGCTGCCCAGTGGCTGGCAGCGGGTGATTTCGCTCAAGTACCAACGCGAAGAATATCGCCTGGGTGACGACTCCGGTTTGAGCAACCTGCTGATGCCGGGCGTCAGCTTTTCCTTCCTGCGCAGTGACAACCGTATCGATCCGCACAACGGCTATCGCCTGCAGTTCGATGTTCAAGGCGCCAAGGAAGGGCTGGTGTCCGACACCAACCTGCTGCACGGCAACGTATTGCTCAAAGGACTGACCACACTCGGCCACAACCACCGCTTTCTCGGGCGCGTACAGTTTGGTGGCAGTGCGACCAATGGCTTCAAGAACAACATTCCGCCGTCGCTGCGTTTCTTCGCGGGTGGCGACCAGAGTGTGCGCGGTTACGACTACCAGACCCTGTCGCCGAAGAACAGCGACGGTGACCGTATTGGCGGGCGCTACCTGGTGGCAGGCAGTGTCGAGTACCAGTATTCGCTGACCGAAAAATGGCGGGTCGCGACGTTCGTCGACCAAGGCAACTCGTTCAACGACCTGGAGCTGCCCAGCCTCAAGACCGGTGTCGGCTTTGGTGTGCGCTGGGTATCGCCAGTCGGGCCGCTGCGCCTGGACCTGGCCAAGGCGCTGGATGACGAAGGGGGCATTCGCCTGCACTTTTCCATGGGGCCCGAGCTGTGAAACGCGTAATCAAATTTACTTCACTGGGCCTGCTGGGGGGCGTCGCGAGCGTGGGCCTGGTGCTCGGCTTGCTGCTGGGTACCCAGGCCGGCAGCCGCTGGGTACTGGGCAAGGTGCCCGGGCTTGAAGTGGCCGACTTCCAGGGGCGCCTGGCGGGCAGTTGGCAGGCCAGCCGGCTGACTTGGGCCGACGGCGGCAGCACGGTAGAGATGCAGGCGCCGTTGCTGGCCTGGTCGCCTGCCTGCTTGCTGCGCGCGACCTTGTGCATTGACCGGTTGCAGGCAGACCGCATTGACATGGCCTTTGCGCCAAGCACCGAACCCACCGAGAGCGCCCCGCTGCAATTGCCGACCCTGCGCTTGCCGCTGGCCATCGAACTGGGCGAGGTCAAGGTCGGGCAGCTTCGCCTGGATGGCAGCGATCTGCTTGGCGATTTGCAACTGGCTGCGCACTGGACCAACAGCGGGATACGCATCGACAGCCTGCGGCTGCTGCGCGACGACCTGCAATTGAGCCTACAGGGCGACCTGCAACCCGAAGGCGACTGGCCGGTAAAACTACAGGCGCAATTGCAGTTGCCTGCGGTAGACGAAAAACCCTGGCAACTGGCACTGACGGCCAATGGCCAATTGCAGAAGACGTTGGAACTCGCCGGCACCAGCAGTGGTTACCTCGATGCCACAGTGAGCGGGCAGTTGCAGGCACTGGCCGAGCACCTGCCGGCGACCTTGCACATCCGCTCCGAGGCGTTCAAGCCGGCTGGTGCGTTGCCTGACACCCTGCAATTGAACGCGCTCGAGCTCGATGCCAAGGGCGATCTGCTCGATGGCTATAAACTGTCCGGCAAGGCCAGCCTGCCGGCCGAGCAGTCACCGATCGCCTTGCTCCTGTCCGGTCTGGTCGACAGCAAAGGCGCCAGGCTCGATGCCCTGGACCTGACCGCCAGCGACAGCCAACGGGTCAAGCTGCAAGCCACGGCTGACTGGCAGCAAGGCCTGAGCGCCGATGCGCAGCTGGACTGGCAGGACTTCCCGTGGTTGCGCCTGTACCCACTGGAGACCCCGCCCGAAGTCACCCTCAAGCGCTTCAATACCCAGGTGCATTATCGCGATGGCAATTACCAGGGGACTTTCACGGGGGACCTGGACGGCCCGGCGGGAGCGTTCAGCATCGCCAGCCCGTTCGAAGGTGACCTCACCCAGGTGAAACTGCCACAGTTGGCGCTGACCGCCGGCCAAGGCAAGGCAGCCGGCAGTGTCGCCGTACGTTTTGCCGACACCCTGGCCTGGGATGTCGACCTGCAGCTCTCCGCGCTCGACCCGGCCTATTGGCTGGCCGAACTGCCGGGTACCCTGGCGGGGCCACTGCGCAGCAAAGGCGAACTGAAAGGCGATACGCTTACCCTGGATGCCCAGCTTGACCTCAAGGGCCGCCTGCGTGGCCAGCCAGCCATGCTCAAGGCCGAAGCCCAGGGGGCGGGGCAAAACTGGACCCTGGGCACACTGGCCATCCAGCTGGGTGACAACCGCATCAACGGCAGTGGCAGCTTGCAACAGCGCCTGGCTGGGCGAATCGACCTTGACTTGCCGCGCCTGGGCCAGCTGTGGCCGAGGCTACAAGGCCGGGTCAAGGGCCGGCTGGATGTCGCCGGCACCTTGCAGGCCCCGCAAGGTACGCTCACCCTGCAGGGCCAGCGCTTGGCCCAGGCCGAAAACCGCCTGCAGCAGTTGGACCTGGATGCCCGCCTGGACAACGCCCAACGCGGTGTAGTCGAGCTCAAGGCAACCGGTATCCACCTGGGTGACACAGCCTTGGGCACGTTGCAGGCCAACGGCAAGGGCGACATTCGCCAACAGGCCTTGACCCTGGCGCTGGACGGCCCGCAGCTCAAGCTCGACCTTGGCCTGGATGGTCAGTTGAACAAAGGTGACTGGCGCGGCCGACTGGCCACTGGCCGAATCCAGGCCGGTGGCCAGGACTGGCAGTTGCAGGCGCCTGCACGCCTGCAGCGGCTGGCCAGCGGCCAGCTCGACTTCGGGGCCCACTGCTGGCGCTCCGGCCAGGCAAGCCTGTGTGGCGACGACCAGCGGCTGGCCCCCGAACCGCGCCTGCGCTACCACCTCAAGCAGTTCCCGCTGGGCAGCCTGGCCCAGTGGCTGCCGAAGGACTTTGCCTGGCAAGGCCTGCTCAATGCCGACATCAACCTGGACATCCCGGCCAGCGGCCCCAAGGGCACTGTCGTTGTCGATGCCAGTGGCGGCACCCTGCGCGTGCGCGACAAAGGCCGCTGGATCGATTTCCCTTATCAGACCCTGCGGCTGGACAGCACGCTGGCACCGCGGCGTATCGATACGCGCCTGGCGTTTCGCGGTGAGCGCCTGGGTGAGCTGAACGTCAACGCCCGGCTCGATCCGCTGGGCAAGAACAAACCGTTGTCGGGTGATTTCCGCCTGGCCGGGTTGGACCTGTCGGTGGCCCGCCCATTCGTGCCCATGGTCGAACGCCTGGCGGGGCAGCTCAATGGCAGTGGTCGGCTTTCAGGCACCTTGCTGGCACCTCAGGTCAACGGCAACCTGATGCTCAGCGGTGGCGAAGTCAGTGGCGCCGAGCTGCCGGCCAGCCTTCAGGACCTGTCATTGCAGGCGCTGATTGCCGGCGAGCAGGTGCAGCTCAACGGTAACTGGCGCAGTGGCGAGGCGGGACGTGGCCAGTTGAGCGGCAACCTCACCTGGGGGCAGGCACTGGGCATGGACGTGCGTCTGCAAGGCCAGCAACTGCCGGTCGCGGTCGAGCCCTACGCCACACTGGAAGTTGCCCCGGACCTGACCTTGCGCCTGATCGATGACAAGCTGGCAGTGACCGGCAAGGTGCAGGTGCCCAAGGGCAAGATCACTGTACGTGAGCTGCCGCCGTCCACGGTCAAGGTGTCGGATGACACGGTAATCGTCGGTCACCAGACCGAGGAAGGCAAACCTCCCATGGCCATGGCCATGGACATCGATGTCGAAGTCGGCCGCGACAAGCTGTCGTTCAGCGGCTTCGGGCTGACTGCCAACCTGCTGGGTCATGTGCACATCGGTGATAACCTCGATACCCGTGGCGAACTGAGCCTGGCAGACGGCCGCTACCGTGCCTACGGCCAGCGCCTCACCATCCGCCGGGCGCGTCTGCTGTTCGCCGGCCCGATCGACCAGCCGTATCTGGACATCGAAGCGATCCGCAAGGTTGACGATGTAATAGCCGGTATCCGCCTGAGCGGCAGCGCCGAGCAGCCGACGACCAAAGTGTTCTCGGAGCCGGCCATGAGCCAGGAGCAGGCGCTTTCGTACCTGGTCTTGGGCCGGCCATTGGGCAATACCGGCGAAGATAACAACATGCTCGCCGAGGCGGCGCTGGGCCTGGGCCTTGCCGGGAGCGCCGGCATTACCGGCAGCCTGGCGTCGAGCCTGGGGATCGATGACTTTCAACTGGATACCGAAGGTTCTGGCAACAGCACCAGCGTGGTCGCCAGCGGTAACATCACCGAGAAGCTCAGCCTTCGTTACGGGGTGGGCGTGTTCGAACCGGCCAACACGATCGCGTTGCGTTACAAGCTGAGCAAGAAGGTCTACCTCGAGGCCGCCAGTGGGCTGGCAAGCTCACTGGACATCTTCTACAAGCGCGACTTCTAGGCCCGCAGCGTGGCGGCCATCAACGGACGGTGGCCGCCTCGATGAACTCGTTGGTGTCGGGTGAGGGCGGTGGGGGGGTGGCGCGTACCGGGACGATCAGGTTGGTGTATTCCTCGATCAACCGGTTCAGGGCCTCTGGCGGTTCGCTTGCCTGGAACTGCATGCGGATCTGCACTTCGTCCGGATCGCGGTTTTCGCCCTGACGGCCTTGGCCGCCAATGGTGACCTTGAAGCTCGCGGCCTTGCTCTCGCTTGCGGTCAGCAGTGCCTGCTGCGCCTCGGTGCCTTTGACCCTTACCGACAGGTCGACCTGCATGCGCTCAAGGGCCAGGCCTTTCGGTGACACCAGCGCAAACAGGGGGACGCGCATGATGTGCTGCCCATCCATGGCCACCTCGACCATCTTGGCTTTCATGGGGGCGCCCAGCGCCTCGGTGTCGCACTCGAAAAACTGGTCGAACAGGTTGATGTACTGCTGGGCAATCAGGCTGTTGGTGGCACTGGCGGCTTCTTGCAGGCCACGGGTAATTTCACGCAGGTCAATGGAGGTCATGGGGGCGGGGGGCTTTTGCAATGATTCGACTCCTCAGGCCAGGGTGTGCCCCTCCCACTACCGGCAGGAGGGGCTGTCGGGTCAAGTGCCAGTGTCTTACGGGGTCGCCAGGTTCGCAGGCGCGGGCCGTTTCAAGGTATCCGCCTGGGATATTTCGTCCGGGCTTTCCAACTCGGCGGTTCGGACAACGGTTGGCTTGGTCGCGGCATCAGTGAGGAACTCGATTACCCTCATCATCGCTTCGGGCGGTTCCTGACGCTTCAGGGTCGTGTTGAAGGCATAGCGGGCGCGGGTATCTGTTTTGCGGGTTTGCGTGGATTTGTGGCTCACACTGCCTTTCACGTTCAGCCTGAACGGCCCCCATCCCAGTGAGCCGGTAACTTCTGCATTCATGTCCTTGCTGGAAACATCTTCCGACATCTGGTTGATAACCAGCTCGAACTCTACATTGCCCTCTTCGATGGAAATGTTCGGGTGGGTAATGGCCGCCATCAGCGGCACTTTCATGGTCTTGCTGACCACGCCTTTGTATTCGCCCTGTTCGTCGACGATGGTTTCGTCGTAGTCGAACTGGATGGCCACTGCCTTGCCATCCTGGACGCATACCTGCATCAGGAAGTCGGCGTACGATTTGCTGGCGGTTACCTGCGCCTGGACCATGGCCTGCAAGGGACCGGCGATCATGCGGTCCATCGGTAGGGCATTGATCACGGAGCCTATAAGGCTGTTATCTAACGACATATCGGGAAGCTCGCTCTATTTAGTGGGTTAAGGCAGCCGCGAATAGCTGCCAAGGTGTTCGGGCGTCAGCGCTCGCAAAGCTCCTGGCGCCGGATGTTGCCGATCTGCCGCAGGCTCAGGCCGTACTTGTTGGCCAGCAGGCTGCGGGACAAACCGTTGGCGCTTTCCTTCTGGATCTGCTGGTTGCGCAGCTGACGCAGAAAGTGGTCAGCCTTGGGGATCTCCAGGGCGACCCCGGCAAAGCGCTTGATCAGTGCGTCAAGCGCTTCGGCCGGCAGCACGTCAGCGAGCTTGGTGCGCTCGCGGTGCTTGGGGATGTACTTGGGCCTGCCGCCGTAGGCGCAGGTCAGCTGGTAGGCGTTTTCGATGCCGATACAGTCGATCAGGGCCTGCAGCGAGTGGGGCAGTTGGCTGATATCGATCTGGCTCAAATCTGGCATTTGCATATGGCGCTCCTTCGGGGTGGATGGGATGTGCGACCCGATCACCCGCGGCGTTGTGTCGAAGGTGTGAGCAAATTCTGTGCGACAGCCGAGGCGCGTCGCTAGGCGGCATATGGGTTGGGGGTTGTAGCTTCGGTGAACAGGATTTGCAGGCAGCGATATCTGGCGCTGTAGGAAATGGCGTGGACATCTGGCTGCGCCTCTTGGTTTCCTGTCGGGGCGCTCGCGATGATGCGCAGTGGGTACAGCACCCCTCAATCGCACGGGTAGCTGCTCAGCAAACTGGCGCTACCCAGATAGGCTTGAGGGGTGGCGCGCATGCCCGGCGGCAACGTGCGCCAATCGACCAGCAGGCACAGCGCGTGCAACGGCTGGCCGTTGCGCTGGCCGATGACCTGGTCGGCAAAATGGCGGCGGTACAGTACCTGGGTCTGATTCAGTGGCTGTGCCTGGTCGGCCTGCGCCAGCGTTTGTCGGGCCAGGTCGGGCAAGCGGGCTGTGGGCACGCTGAAATGTACCGGTGCGGCGTCGGTCTGCAGGTAGCCGGCCTGGCGTACGCGTTGCCACAGTTGTTGCCATTGGCTGGCACCGGCATGGGTGGCCAACTCGCGGCCCAGTTCGAGCAGGTGCTCGGTCGGCGTCTGCTGGGTGTCCAGTGCATGAAGGGAGAGCGGGGTCAGTAACAGCGATGCGAACAACAGGGGTTTGTACATGGTGCCTCCGGCGTGGGTGCTAGGAAGCCCCATGCTTTCAGGCTGACGTCACCCCACCCAGCAGGAAATCCAGCGCCGGGGGCGGTGACCGTTGTATCATTGCCGCGGCTCGTTGCGAGCCATTTGCCCCTGATGTTGCAAGGAACATTCGATGACACACGTGCAGCGCCTCAAATATTCACTTCTGATCATCCTGGTGGTACTGGGCCTGATGCTGGGCCTGTCCCACCTGCAGAAGCAGGGCACGATCAGTGAGCAGACCTTCCAGATGCTGGCCATCGCCATTGCCGTGGTGGTCGTGGTGATCAACGGCATTCTGCGGCGCAAGGTCAAGCCCTGATCTGCGCGGGCCGGCCAGGTATGGCCGGCCATGCGCTCAGCGCGAGGGTGTTTGCTCCAGTACGGCGCGCGCCTGGGGGTTGAGCCTGTAGCACTTGTCGCTACCCAGTTGTATGACGCCTTCGGTGCACAGGCGCTTGAGCACTTCACGCACACTGAGGAACGACAGCGGGATATCCAGTTGTTCCAGTTGTGCGTGCACCCCGCGCACGCCAATACTGCGGCCATTGCGGTCGGCGGCGTGCAAGGCGTCGATAACCTTGAGGCGGATCAGGCTGGTGCGCAGGCCGAAGGTGCGCAACAGCTCGCGGATCTGTTCGTTGCCGATTCGTTCTTCGGCAAACACGTCCTGTCCCTTGGACGTTTTGCCAGGGACGCGCCCGGCCTGGACCGAGGTTTGCGGGTTGTACATGCGAATGCTCCTTTTCGTGGACGAACCCGAAATGTGGGTGGCTCACTTACTAGGACGAATGAGCACGCAAAAACTGCAACCCATTCGTGAAAAAAATGCCTGTTTCTCATCAAGACGCTCCATCGCCTTGTAATACGTAAAATATTCATCTGGCCATTCGTCTGATCGGGATGACCCCCGAACCCGAGGAGTGCCCGTGTTTTCACTTTGCCGTCCCATGACCTGCGCCGGCCTGGCCGCTGCCCTGGTGGCCTTCAGCGTCGGTGTGCAGGCGCAGCCCGCGCCAGCCGACGCCAGTGCCCAGATCCGTTACACCCGTTACGGCGTACCGCATATCGTGGCCAAGGATGAGCGTGGTCTGGGCTATGGCGTCGGCTATGCCTACGCCCAGGACAACCTATGCCTGCTCGCCAATGAAGTGCTGACCGTGAGCGGTGAGCGCTCACGTTATTTCGGCGCCGAGGGCCAGACCCTGGAGCAGCGTGACAACCTGGCCAGCGACCTGTTCTTCACCTGGCTCAATAGCCCAGCGGCGGTCGATGCCTTCCTGCAGGCGCAACCCGCGCCGGTGCAGGCTTTGCTGGCGGGTTATGCCAGCGGCTACAACCGGGCGTTGGTCGAGCGCCGTCGTCAAGGGCTGCCCGCCGAGTGTGGTGATGGTGAGTGGGTGCGCCCCATCAGCAGCCAGGATCTGGTCAAACTGACCCGCCGTTTACTGGCCGAGGGCGGTGTCGGGCAGTTCGTCGAGGCGTTGGCAGGGGCGCAACCGCCAACGCTGGCCCGTCAGCAATCGTCAGCGGGCTTTGCCACCGCGCTGGCCCGGCAGGAGCGGTTCGCCGCGGAGCGTGGCAGCAATGCGGTGGCAGTAGGCGCGCAGCGCTCAGCCAATGGCCGCGGCCTGTTGCTGGCCAACCCGCACTTCCCGTGGATGGGCGGCATGCGCTTCTACCAGATGCAACTGACCATTCCCGGCCAGCTTGATGTGATGGGCGCGGCGCTACCGGGCCTGCCGGTGGTCAACATCGGTTTCAACCAGCACCTGGCGTGGACGCACACCGTCGACACCTCCAAGCACTTCACGCTCTACCGCCTGCAACTCGACCCCAAAGACCCGACCCGCTATGTGCTCGATGGCAAGTCGCTGCCGATGGCCCGGCAAACCATCCGTGTCGCGGTCAAAGGCACGGATGGCAGCCTGAGCCAGATTGAGCGGCAGGTCTACAGTTCGCAGTTCGGCCCGGTGGTGCAATGGCCAGGCCGCCTGGACTGGGACGCGCAGGCAGCCTACAGCGTGCGAGACGCCAACCTTGAGAACTCGCGGGTGTTGCAGCAGTGGTACCAGATCAACCGAGCCGACAGCCTGGCGGCATTGAAGGGATCGGTCGAGCAGTTGCAAGGTATCCCTTGGGTCAACACGCTGGCCGTGGATCAGGGAGGTCGGGCCTTGTACCTGAACCAGTCGGTAGTGCCCTATGTTGACCAGCAACTGTTGGATACCTGCAGCAACCCGCGGGCGCAAGGGCGCCTGGTGGTGCTGGATGGCTCGCGTAGTGCATGCCAGTGGAAGGTTGACGCGCAGGCGGCGCAACCGGGCATCTTCCCGGCGCGGCTGCTGCCAAGCCTGGAGCGTGAAGACTTCGTACAGAACTCCAACGACCCGGCCTGGATGGCCAACCCGGCGCAGCCGCTGACCGGCTACTCGCCACTGGTCAGCCGCAATGACCAACCACTGGGCATGCGTGGCCGCTTTGCCTTGCAACGCCTACAGGGCAAAGCCCGGTTAGGTGTAGATGAATTGCAGCGCATGGTCACCGATGACGAGGTGTACCTGGCCAGCCTGGTGTTGCCAGACCTGCTGCAATGGTGCAAGGGCGCCAGCGCAGATGTGCAGGCCGTGTGCAGCAGCCTGGCCGCCTGGAACGGCAAGGCCGACCTCGACAGTGGTATGGGCCTGGTGCACTTCCAGAACCTGTTCAATGCGCTGGCCGAGCACCCGGAAAGCTGGCGAGTGGCATTCAATCCGGCCGACCCGCAGCACACCCCGCGCGGCCTGGCTGTCGAGCAGGCGGCGGTAAGCAGGCTGGTTCATCAGGCAGCACTGGCGTCGCTCAAGCAGGTCAGTGAAAGCGGCGTTGCCGAGGCGGCACGCTGGGGGCAGGTGCAACAGGCCCTTGATGGCACGCCGGTACCGGGCGGCCCGCAGGCGCTAGGGGTGTACAACGCGATCTACAGCGTGCCGCACGGGCAGGGCAAGCGGCTGGTGGTGAGCGGGACCAGCTACCTGCAACTAGTCAGCTTCACCGACAAGGGGCCAGAAGCCCGTGGCCTGCTTGCGTTTTCCCAGTCGAGTGAGAAGGCTTCGGCGCATGCCAGTGACCAGACCAAGGCCTTTGCGGCCAAACAGCTGGCGCTGATCCCGTTTACCGAGGCGCAGATCAAGGCAGACCCTGAGTACCGGGAAGTGGTGATCAGTGAGCGGGACAAGGGGGCGGTAGTCAGCCAGCCCTGAGGCGTCAGCCTGCGCCGGCCCATTCGCGGGTAAACCCGCTCCTACAGGGGCCTGCGGGCTTGCCCGCGAGGCCCTGTAATGTCAGGAAAACTCGAACGGCGCCAACTGAAAGCCCTGCTCGTCAACCTGCAAGGCCCAACCGCGGCGATCCCAGTCGCCCAGCACGATACGCCGTGCCGGTTGGCCGTCGACCACCAGCTTGTGAATCGCCGGCCGATGGGTATGGCCATGCACCAGGGTGCGCACGCCATGCGCCGCCATCACCTTGGGTACCTCTTCCGGCGTGACGTCGACAATCTCGGTGGACTTCATCCGCGTTTGTGTACGGCTTTCATTGCGCAGCTTGCGCGCCAGCCTGTAGCGGGCCGACAGCGGCAGGTGGCGCAGGATCCACAAGCTCAGCGGATTGCGCAGCAGGCGGCGCATCTTCATGTAGCCCAGGTCGCGGGTGCACAGGGTGTCGCCGTGCATCAGCAGCACCTGTTCACCGCCCAGCTCGATCACGCTGGGGTCGCTCAACAAGGTGCAGCCAGCGGCATCGCAGAAGGCCTGGCCAATCAGGAAGTCACGGTTGCCATGCATCAGGTAGATGGCCGTGCCACTGTCGCTCAGCCGGCGCATGGCCTGGCAGATCGACTGCTGGAAGGGCGTCATGGCATCGTCGCCAATCCACGCTTCGAAGAAGTCACCAAGGATGTACAGGGCCTTGGCGTGGCGGGCGCGGCCATCGAGCAGATCAAGAAACGCCCGGGAAATATCCGGGCGTTCTTCTTGCAGGTGCAGATCAGAGATCAGCAGAATCACTCAATGATCTCGGCTTTCTCGATGATCACGTCGTCCTTCGGTACGTCCTGGTGGCCAGCTTTGGAACCGGTGGCCACTTTTTCGATGGCGTCGACCACTTCACGGCCTTCGATCACTTCACCGAATACGGCATAACCCCAGCCTTGCACGTTCTTGCCGCTGTGGTTGAGGAAGTCGTTGTCGGAGGCGTTGATGAAGAACTGCGCCGAGGCGGAGTGCGGCTCCATGGTACGGGCCATGGCAATGCTGTACTTCTTGTTCTTCAGGCCGTTGTCGGCTTCGTTCTGGATGCTGGCGCGGGTTTTCTTCTGGCTCATGCCGGCCTCGAAGCCGCCGCCCTGGATCATGAAGCCTTTGATCACACGGTGGAATACGGTGCCATTGTAGTGGCCGTCCTTGACGTACTGAACGAAGTTTTCGGTAGTCAGCGGCGCTTTCTCGGCGTCCAGTTGCAGGACGATGTCGCCGTGGTTGGTGCTCAGTTTGACTTTGGACATGCTGAAACTCGCTCTTTCAAGGCAATCAGAAATTAGGGTGCGCAGGGCGCGGGTTATCACCAGACGCAGGATCAGGCGATCGCGACACATGGCGCGCACTGGCCATTTTGCCAGGCTGCGGCAAAAAGCCGTGATAAATCACATCAGTTTGTCCGGGCGCGGCTGTCAGCAGCTTGACTGCTTCGGCTATGATAGGCCCTTTGATTCAATCGGCCTACCCAGGCTGGACACACGCATTCAAGGATCCTATGAGCAAGCCCACTGCCGACAACGCGCCCAACGCCGCTGCCAAAGGCGCCCCCGCTGTCCCTGCGAACTTCCTGCGGCCGATCATCCAGGCCGACCTGGACTCGGGCAAGCACAGCAGCATCGTCACCCGTTTCCCGCCGGAGCCCAATGGTTACCTGCACATCGGCCACGCCAAGTCGATCTGCGTCAACTTCGGCCTGGCCAAGGAATTCGGCGGCGTCTGCCACCTGCGTTTCGACGATACCAACCCGGCCAAGGAAGACCAGGAGTACATCGACGCCATCCAGAGCGATGTCAAATGGCTGGGCTTCGAGTGGGGCGGCGACGTGCGTTACGCCTCCGACTACTTCGACCAGCTGCACGACTGGGCGGTCGAGCTGATCAAGCGCGGCAAGGCCTACGTCTGCGACCTTACTCCCGAGCAAGCCAAGGAATACCGCGGCAACCTCAAGGAGCCGGGCAAGAACAGCCCGTTCCGCGAGCGCAGCGTGGAAGAAAACCTCGACCTGTTCGCCCGCATGAAGGCCGGCGAGTTCAAGGACGGCGAGCGTGTGCTGCGGGCCAAGATCGACATGGCCTCGCCAAACATGAACCTGCGCGACCCTATCCTGTACCGCATTCGCCATGCTCACCACCACCAGACCGGCGACAAGTGGTGCATCTACCCCAACTACGACTTCACCCACGGCCAGTCGGATGCCATCGAGGGCATTACCCACTCGATCTGCACCCTGGAGTTCGAAGGGCATCGTCCGCTGTACGACTGGTTCCTCGACAACCTGCCGGTGCCGGCACACCCGCGCCAGTACGAGTTCAGCCGCCTGAACCTGAACTACACCATTACCTCCAAGCGCAAGCTCAAGCAGCTTGTGGACGAGAAGCACGTCGATGCCTGGGACGACCCACGCATGTCGACCTTGTCCGGCTTCCGTCGCCGTGGCTACACGCCGGCTTCGATCCGCAACTTCTGCGAAATGATCGGCACCAACCGTTCCGACGGTGTGGTCGACATGTCGATGCTCGAGTTCAGCATCCGTGACGACCTGGACCGCACCGCGCCACGCGCGATGTGCGTGCTGCGCCCGCTGAAAGTGGTCATCACCAACTACCCGGAAGGCCAGGTCGAGCAGCTTGAGCTGCCACGTCACCCGAAGGAAGACATGGGCGTGCGTGTGCTGCCGTTCTCCCGCGAGCTGTACATCGACCGCGACGACTTCATGGAAGAACCGCCGAAGGGCTACAAGCGCCTGGAACCGGCCGGTGAAGTGCGCCTGCGCGGCAGCTACGTGATTCGTGCTGACGAAGCGATCAAGGACGCCGACGGCAATATCGTCGAACTGCGTTGCTCGTACGACCCCGACACCCTGGGCAAGAACCCTGAAGGCCGCAAGGTCAAGGGCGTGATCCACTGGGTGCCGGCCGAAGGCAGCGTCGAGTGCGAAGTGCGCCTGTACGACCGCCTGTTCCGCTCGCCGAACCCGGAAAAGACCGAGGAGGGCGGCAGCTTCCTGGACAACATCAACCCTGCTTCGCTGCAAGTGCTCAGCGGTTGCCGTGCCGAGCCGTCGCTGGCCCAGGCGCAGCCCGAGGACCGTTTCCAGTTCGAGCGCGAAGGCTACTTCTGCGCCGACCTGAAAGACAGCCAGCCGGGTCGCCCGGTGTTCAACCGCACTGTCACCCTGCGTGACTCCTGGGGCAGCTGAGGAACCGCCGTGCTTACCATCTACAACACCCTGAGCAAAGCGAAGGAAACCTTCAAGCCGCTGGATGGCAACAAGGTGCGCATGTACGTGTGCGGCATGACCGTGTACGACTACTGCCACCTGGGCCATGGCCGCAGCATGGTGGCCTTCGACCTGGTCACCCGCTGGCTGCGCAAGAGTGGCTATGAGCTGACCTACGTGCGCAACATCACCGACATCGATGACAAGATCATCAACCGGGCCAACGAGAACGGCGAAAGTTTCGACGCCCTGACTGCCCGCATGATCGACGCGATGCACGAAGACGAGCGCCGCCTGAACATTCTGCCGCCAGACCAGGAGCCGCGTGCCACCGACCATATCGCCGGCATGCACGCGATGATCCAGACGTTGATCGACAAGGGGTACGCCTACGCGCCAGGCAATGGCGACGTGTACTACCGGGTTGGCAAGTTCGTCGGCTACGGCAAGCTGTCGCGCAAGAAGATCGAAGACCTGCGTATCGGTGCACGCATCGAGGTCGACGAAGCCAAGCAGGACCCGCTCGACTTCGTCCTGTGGAAGGGCGTCAAGCCGGGCGAGCCGAGCTGGGAATCGCCATGGGGCCCGGGTCGCCCGGGCTGGCACATCGAATGCTCGGTGATGTCCACCTGCTGCCTGGGCGAGAGCTTCGACATTCACGGTGGCGGCAGCGACCTGGAGTTCCCGCACCACGAGAACGAGATTGCCCAAAGCGAGGCGGCCACTGGCAAGCAGTACGCCAACGCCTGGATGCATTGCGGCATGATCCGTATCAACGGCGAGAAGATGTCCAAGTCGTTGAACAACTTCTTCACCATCCGCGACGTGCTCGAGAAGTACCACCCGGAGGTGGTGCGCTACCTGCTGGTAGCCAGCCACTACCGCAGCGCGATCAACTACTCGGAAGACAGCCTGCGTGACGCCAAGGGCGCGCTGGAGCGCTTCTACCACGCCCTGCGCGGCCTGCCACGGGTGGCGGCCAAGGGTGGCGAAGCGTTTGTCGAGCGCTTCAGCGTGGCGATGAACGACGACTTCGGCACCCCCGAAGCCTGTGCCGTCCTGTTCGACCTGGTGCGCGAGATCAACCGCCTGCGCGACAGCGACGTGGAGGCCGCTGCTGGCCTGGCCGGTCGACTGCGCGAGCTGGGTGATGTGCTGGGTGTGCTGCAACTGGAGGCCGATGACTTCCTGCGTGCTGGTGCCGAAGGCAAGGTCGATGCGGCTGAAGTCGAGGGCTTGATCCAGGCGCGCCTGAAGGCGCGTGCGGACAAGAACTGGGCTGAGTCTGACCGCATTCGCGATCAGCTGACCGCCATGGGTGTAGTGCTGGAAGACAGCAAGGGCACGACTACCTGGCGTCTGGCTGACTGAAGTAACTGGGGCTGCGTTGCAGCCCTTCGCGGGCACGCCCGCTCCCACAGGGATAGCGCACACTTGAAATGTCGCGCCAATCCTGTGGGAGCGGGCGTGCCCGCGAAGGGCCGCAAAGCGG
>NZ_JAOCDI010000040.1:0-52625 GCF_029840855.1 Pseudomonas sp. GD03862 | reverse complement strand
CCGTCTTGAGCTTCATTGGCCGTACGGGCTTGTGCATCAGCGTGTGACCCAGCTCGCGGATCTGCTGCTTGAGATCGTTGCTGTAGTTGGCAGTGATCATCAGCGCCGGTAGCGGCTGGGCACGGCGGGCATTGATCCGCGCTACGGCGTCGACACCATTGCAGTCATTGTCCAGGTGGTAGTCGGCAATCAGCAGGTCGGCCTCGGCGTGGTAGTTGTCCACCTGGCGCGCCAGGTCTTCCTCCGACAGCGCAGTGACCACCCAGCAGCCCCAACCTTCCAGCAAGGTGCGCATGCCCGCGCAAATCGCCGCATCGTTATCCAGCACCCACACCCGCGCCCCGCGCAGGCGTTCGAGCATTGGCTCGCAGATCGCCTGGCTCGGCTGGGCCTTGGGTGCAGTGGCGCTCAGCGGCACCTCGACAGCGAACACCGAGCCTTTGCCCAGCCATGAACGCACGCGGATCCGGTGGCCGAGGATGCCGGCGATCTTCTCCACGATTGCCAGGCCCAGGCCCAGGCCACGGTCCTGGTCCGGGCGCTGCACATCACCCCGCTTGAACTCCAGGAACATGTCTTCCAGGTGTTCTTCGGCAATGCCGATGCCGCTGTCCCAAACTTCAATCCGCACGCCACCGCGCAGGCGCCGACACCCCAGCACCACGCGCCCGCTGCGGGTGTAGCGGATGGCATTGCTGAGCAGGTTGCGCAAGATACGCGCCAGCAGCTGGATGTCACTGCGCACGACGGCAGAACACCCCACAAAATGCAGCTCTAACCCTTCGCTACGCGCCACCTGGGCGTATTCGGCAGCCAGGTTGTCCATCAGTTCGTGGAGGGCGAACGGGGCGACATCGGCCTTGATCACGCCAGCATCCAGCTTGGAAATATCCACCAGCGTGCCTAACAGGTTTTCTACATCCTCCAGCGAATTGCTGACATTACGCACCAGGTGGGCAGCGTTTTGCGGCTCGTCGCGCTCGAGCAACGCACTGGTGAACAGCCGCGCCGCGTTCAGCGGTTGCAGCAGGTCATGGCTGACCGCAGCAAGGAACTTGGTTTTCGACAGGTTGGCCTGCTCGGCCTCGCGCTTGGCCTCGCGCAGACGCGACTCGGCCTGGCTGCGCTCTTCGATTTCGCGCAGCAACTGGTCGTTGAGGCTGGTCAGTTCGGCAGTGCGCTCGCGCACCCGTTGCTCCAGGTGCTGATACGCCTGGTGCAACGCCTGTGCGGTGTTGCGGCGCTCGGTGATGTCGCGGATCAGCACGAAGATACCCACCACTTCGCCACTGGCCAGGCGGTTCGGCACGTAGGAACGCAGCATGTAGCGTTCCTGCCCGTTGATATTGGTCTCGGCGAACTCGAACGTCACGCTCTCCCCCGCCAGCGCCCGCGCCACGTAGCCTTCCAGGCGCTGGTAATGCTGCTCGCTGTGGGCCTCGCGCAGGCTCTGGCCCAGCATCACGCCATGCGGCCAGCAATACCACTCTTCGTAAACCTTGTTGGTGAATTCGTAGACCAGATCGGCGTTCAGGTAGGCGATCAGTGCCGGTACGTTGTCGGTAATCAGGCGAATCTGGTGCTGGTGGGCCGTCTCGGCCCGCTGCCGGGCCTCGCTGAGCAGGCGGTTGACGGCCTTGAGCTCGGCCATGGCCTGGTTCAACGCATCGGTGCGTTCGCGCACCTGCTCGGCCAGCACCACCGAATGCTGGAACGCGGCGTATGGGTCGTTGCCCCGGGTCACGCCCGACTCGATGCGCTCGATCAGTGCGTCATTGATGCGCTGCAGCTTGTGGTTCTGATGCTGCAGCCGGGTCAGCTCGGCCTGCAGTTCAGCGACCGACAGGAGGCCGGTTGCGGGCAATGGCGACCCCGGTGAAGGTCTGGTTGATGTGCATGCCATTGAACTGTTCTCCGTAGGTGTTGAAGCCAATCACCCGTTGCTCGCGCAGGAACGCGCCGACCGGCTCCAGGCCGTGGTGGGCCTCCAGTTCCAGCCGCCGCAGGAAACAATCACAACCGATGGTCAGCAACAATGGTCCGAGACGCTGGTGCAGGCCATCGAACAGCTGGTGCAGGTTCGGCAACAGCGGGCCCGGGGTCATGGCCGTGAGCACGATGCCGTTCTCCACCGCGCAGTAGAAGCTCAAGCTGAGGTCAGGGTGCATTTGCTGAATCGCCCGCACGTAGTACTGATCATGAATGCGCACGGCCAGCGGGTGGGCGGCGAACACCCGGTGATCGAGCGCAGCCACGGGCACACCGATGTGGCGGGCATATTCCTCGGCCGCCGGCTCGGCATTCAGTTCGAAAACCCGGCGCTGGGCGCTGTCGGCACCGGTTACCACCAGCTTTTCCTGGCGCGGCAGGATGTGATGCGTGGTGAACACTTCGAAGTCGAGCCAGGTGTTGACCAGCACCACCACGGCTGCGCCGTTGTGGAATGCACCGCCGTAATACACATGGGTGCGGTTCAGGTAGTTGTCGTCACCGGCCGAGCCGCCGAAGTGCGGGATATCCCCCAGTGCTGCGCTGAGTGCGGCAAGCACCATCTCCTCGCGGCTGGACAAGCCATCGAGCAGCGTGAGTGCAAAGCTGTGGCCCTTGATTGGCGCCAGGGTATTGCTGCGGCAGGTGCCGACCAGCCGCTCGACCATCTGCTGCGCGTCGATCAAGCTGAAGCGCTCCATTTCATCGATCAACGCGGTGGCGATCGAAAAGTGCCGGTGATCGAAGCCCACCGCCGTCACGCAATTGCGGCCGTAGCCCAGCGGGGTGATTTCACCGGCGCTGGTGCAGCCGACCAGGCGTATGCCGCCAAAGTCCTGTTCCAATGCTTCGCCCAAAGCCTGCAAGTCGTATTCGGCGGAGCAGAAGAACAACACGAAACCCAGGTGCGGGTGCAGCAACTGCCGCGCCAGGTCCTGAGCGGCCAGCCGTGCGTCGGTAGCCTGAGACATGGCACTGACCACACCGTCGTTATGAGCCTGCTGCATCGTGGTCTCCGGCACGGGGTGGCTGAGTGATCAGTTTAAGGAGCGGGTGGTGGGTGACGAATGCTACTTGGGTAGCGGGTGGGCGGTTCCATGGGCGTAAAAGACCGTGTCATTCGGGGCCGCCTTGCGGCCCCGGCCGCTTACCAGGTCAACACCGCGCCCACCGCAAAGGTATCGGTGTCTTCGTTCTGCGCACTGGTGTCATGCCCGTCGATGGAAAACTGGTTGTACTCGGCAACCAGTTTCAGGTTGTCGTTGATGTCATGGAACAGCGCCACACCCCGGGTCTCGTAGTCCGCGCCGCTGCCAACCGCACCGTTGCCATCGTCCTTGGTCTTGCCATAGGACAGCGCCACGCGGTTCTTGCCGAACTTGTACGAGCCCTGCAGCAGGTAGCCATCACTGTCGACGTTGCGCAAAACCGGTTCGCCGGCATTGTTGGTGAAGAACGGGTTGATGCCTTTGGCCTGGAACCCCGAGCCGGTCAGCGACCAGCCGCCCATCTTTGCCTGCACCCCGTAACCCACCCCCTTGGAAGTGATCGTTTCTACCGTGGAGTCAGTATTGTCCGAGGTCTGGTAACTGCCGTTGACCCAGCTGTAGATCCGCGCCCCACCCAGGTCGAACTGGTAGGTGATCTCGCTCTCGGTGCGTGGGTTTTCCTGGTAGGCCTTTCCGGTCGGGCTGCTGTCGTTGGTGTCGACCGGGTCCATGATGCCCACCGCCACCCGCAGGCCCTCCATCACGGGCGTACGGTAGGTGATCTGCGAGGTAGGGAACGGGTATGGGTAACCGCTGCCAATGTTGCCGAACGACACCCCGCCGCCGTCCACCAGCCCCAGGGTGTCGCTGACCTGGCCATAGCCGGCCAGCAGTTCGTCGAGCAGGATGTTGGAACGGGCGAACAGCCCGAAGTCCTTGCCGATCAGCACCTCGCCCCACTCGGGGTTGGCCACCGTGCCATAGAACTGGCGCACGTCGATGGCGGTGTCGGTGCCGTTGGTTTCACTGTCGTTGATGGTTACCCAGAACGAGGCACGGGCGCCGAGCTTCAGGTCATCCACCTGCTTGCCCATGTTGAAGCCGAGGTAGTTGGGCAAGAAGCCCATCTTCACACGCGACTGGCGGCGGTCAAACTGCTCGCCCTCACGGTCGACCTCGCTGTTGACGTAGAAGGCGTTGATATAGCCATCGGTGGAAAACGTCGTCTGGTCCTTGTCGTACAGCATGATCTCGGCTTCGGCGACGCTGCTCAGGCCAAGCGCAGAAAAGCTGGCGATGGCGGCTGCGAGAAAACGAGGCGGCAGGTGCTTATTGTTGTTGTGCATGGCGCGCTCCAAACGGGGACGGGATGTCGGAGGCGATTATCAGAAGGCGGCAAATTGCCAGGAACGCTGCTTTGGCGTGGGGTGGCGAGTGCTTTGGGGCGGGAGGGTGCGGCCCGGTGATTTGGTCCCGGTACCTGCTTGGGTCCTGGTTCGAGACTTATGGCTCAGGTAGGAGTGCTAGGCGGGTATCAATACGATTGAATGAACCGGGGCCGCCTTGCGGCCCTTCGCGGGCTCGCCCGCTCCCAATTTCAGGATATCCACGACCCCTGTGGGAGCGGGCGAGCCCGCGAAGGGCTGCAAAGCAGCCCCCATTACATTGTCTGAGCGGAATCTCCTGGCTTCAGGAAGCCAGTGCCTGCGGACGCTGGCAAGCGGGCATCTCATAGCGGTGCGGTTGCTGCCAGGCCAGCCGTGCCTGCACATCCACCACCGCATCCTTCACCTTCTGCGCCCAGTGCTCATCCTTCGGGCACACCACCACCACGCGGAAACCGTGGTCGACACCTTCCAGGCGCACACCTTCGGAATCATCCACGTGCAGGTCGATATCAAAAGCCGAAGGCAGCTTGGAGGGTGAGTTTTCCAGCCCGCGCTGGGCCAGGATGTGCTGGTGCCGACCGCTGTTGACCACACCATCGACATGAATGCCGTAAAGCATCAGCCAGCGGCGGATGTAAGCCGGGGTACGCCCCGAGGAGGTGTAGATCCAGATGCTGCAGCCCTGGCGGCGCAGGTCGCGGATCAGTTCGCGGGTGCCGCTGCGCAGGGGCTCACCCAGCCAGCGATGGACGAAACCCGGCAGCTTGCTGTCCTCGACGGCGGCGTGTTCGGGCAGGCAGGCCAGCGTGTCGTCGATATCGAACGAAATGCGTACCTGGCCACGCTTGAGCTTGCGTTCGATGGCTTGCCGCCCTCGTGCGAACAGGGATGAACCTTGCATCAGCGGCTCCCCTCGCAGGCAGGCACAGGCGCGCCGTTCAGGAAGAACTTGCCGGGCTCAGGCGCCGTCGCTTCCAGGAACGCGGCGTACTTTTTCTTGATCTTGGGGAGTTCGTACAAAGCCTTGACACCGTGTTTGGCGGAGTTGCGTATGACCGAGGACGGGTTGAAGTAACCCTCGGCGTTGTCCAGCGACAGCACGAATGGCGGCAGCCCGGCACGCATCAACAAATAGCTGACAATAAGCGAACCCGTGCGGTTGTTGCCTTCGATGAACAGCTGCGGCTTGCTGAGGATCCGTACATACACACCCGCTGCCCGCTTCCAGATGGAATCGCTGCGGTACGCGCAGTACCAGTTGTACAAATCCTTGATGCCACCTTCCACGTTGTTGAAAAAGTGCGCTTCGGTTGCCGCAAGGTGCGGGGCGAATTCCAGGCGACGGGCCGGATCGCTGCCGCATAGCACGGTGGCATTGATTTCCAGCATCAGGTTCAGCTGTTGCAGGTCGAACAGGTCGATACCGCGAGCGACATAGTCGTCAATCAGCGCATAGCCTTCAACCACATTCAGCAGCACCTCGTCGGTAAACGGGTCCCGCGGTTCGGTGAAATGCTGGCTGAGTTCGGCAAAACGGCCCTGCACCTCGCGCAGTGCGCGCTCTACCGCTGACAGATCAAGACGACGCATCGCTCGCATTGGTAATCCCGGGTAACACTTTAACGGAAGGTAACGCGGCCGGGTGTTGCAACCTTCCTGGCTGCAACACCCGCCCACCTTGAGCTTGCAGGGTTTAGCTGAACTTGCCGCTGATGTAGTCGCTGGTCAGCTGCTCGCGCGGGTTCTGGAAAATCTGCGCGGTCGGGCCCATCTCGACCAGGTAGCCGGTGCGGGTGCCCTGGGAAATATCCACCGAGAAGAAAGCGGTGGTGTCGGCCACACGAATCGCCTGCTGCATGTTATGGGTCACCAGGGCGATGGTGTAGTCCTTTTTCAGCTCGACCATCAGCTCCTCCACGCGGCGGGTGGCAATCGGGTCGAGTGCCGAGCAGGGCTCGTCCAGCAACAGCACTTCCGGCTCGGTGGCGATGGCACGGGCGATGCACAGGCGCTGCTGCTGGCCACCGGACAGCGACAGCCCGCTGACCTTGAGCTTGTCCTTCACTTCGTCCCACAGCGCGGCGCCTTGCAAGGCGTGCTTCACGCGATCGCCCAAGTCGCCTTTGTAGCGGTTCAGGCGCAGGCCGAAGGCCACATTGTCGAAGATGCTCATCGAGAACGGGTTGGGCTGCTGGAACACCATGCCGATATAGCGGCGCACTACAACAGGGTCGACGCCCTTGCCGTAGACATCCTGCCCAAGAAAGTGCACATGGCCTTCGAAACGGAAGCCCTTCACCAGGTCATTCATACGGTTCAAGCTACGCAGCACGGTACTCTTGCCGCAGCCCGAAGGGCCGATGAAACCGGTGATCTCGTTTTTCCTGATCGGCACATGGCTGTCACGCACGGCCATGAAGTTACCGTAGAAAATCTTGTCGAGCTTGCAGTCCATGACGATGGGGGCTTCGCTGACCATGGGAGCGGCTCTTTGCGCAGTGGATACGTTCAAGTTGGATGCTCCCTTTCTCAATACTTGGGCTTGCCGAAGACTCGGCTCAAAATGTTGATGACCAGCACGATCATTACCAGCACCAGCGAGGCCGCCCAGGCGAGCTCCAGCTGGTTGTCGAACGGCATGCCGGAGAAGTTGTAGATCAGTACCGCAAGCGAGGCTGTGGGGTTCATCACCGCCAGGTCGCCGTCGTGGTAGATCCAGTAGTTGCTGAACAATGCGGTGAACAGCAGTGGCGCGGTTTCGCCAGCCGCGCGGGCCACGGCCAGCATCACCCCGGTAAGGATGGCCGGCAGGCCGGTGGGCAGGACGATCTTCCAGATCACCTGGGCACGGGTGCAGCCCATGCCGTAGGCAGCATCCTTCATGATCTTGGGCACCATCTTCATCGACTCTTCGGCAGTCAGCACCACGATCGGCAGCATCAGCACCGCCAGCGCCACGCCGCCTGCAGGTGCCGAGTAGGTACCGGTGGTCATCACCACCAGGGCGTAGGCGAACACCCCGGCCAGGATCGATGGCAGGCCAGTGAGCATCTTGGCGGCAAAGCGCGCAGCGTTGGCCAGCTTGCTGTCGGGTCCTAGCTCGGCCAGGAACACCGCTGCCAGGATACCGACCGGCACAGCGATGGCGGCGGCAATGCCGACCATGACGAAGGTACCGGCCATGGCGTTACCGAAACCACCGCCCATCTCGAAGCCGGTCGGCGGCAGCTCGGTGAACACTTCCAGGTTAAGGCGTGCCCCGCCGCGAGTGATCAGCATGTACAGCACGGAAATCAGCGGCACGCTGGCCACCAGTGCCGCGAACCATGCCAGGGTGGTCAATACCAGGCTGCGCAGGGCCCGGCCTTCCAGCTTGCGCTGCAGGCTGGGCAACGCGGCTACAGGGGTCGTCAGGTCAGTCATTGTTTGTTACCACGCTGGGCGTAGAGCATGATCATCGAGCCGAGGACGTTCACCAGCAGGGTGATGAACATCAGTACCAGTGCCGCGTACATCAGCACTTCGACCTCGTTCGGGCCGGCTTCCGGGAAGTTCAGCGCCAGCAGCGCCGCCAGGGTGTTAGCCGGTGCGAACAAGGACAGGGAAATGGTGTTGGCGTTGCCGACCAGCATGGCCAGCGCCATGGTTTCACCGAGTGCACGGCCAAGGCCCAGCACCAGCGAACCGAAGATGCCGGTAGCCGCCGAGGGCACCATCACCTTGAGGATGGCTTCCCAGTGGGTAGTACCCATGCCGTAGGCAGCCTGCTTGGTTTTCATCGGTACGCTGGTCAGCGCATCCTGGGAAACCGCCGCGATGGTCGGCAGGATCATGATCGCCAGCACCAGCGCCGCAGGCAGCAGGCCTGGGCCACTGAGGGAGGTGCCGAAAAACGGGATCCAGCCCAGCTCGCTGTTCAGCCAGGCGGTCAACGGGCGAATCGCCGGGATGACCACATAGATGCCCCACAGGCCGTACACCACGCTGGGGATGGCGGCGAGCAACTCGACGATGGTGCGAAACACCGCGGCAAGCTTGGCCGGAAGGAAATCCTGGGTCAGGAAAATGGCCATGCTGACGCCGAAGAAACCGGCGATCAACAGGGCGATCAAGGCGCTGTAAAGCGTACCCCAGATCGCTGGCAGAATACCGTACTTGCCTTGGTTAACGTCCCAGACGCTGCCGAACAACACGTCAAAACCGTGCTTTTCAATCCCAGGCAGTGCCTTGCGGCCGACTTCGTAGACCAGCGCGAAGACCAGCGCCAGCACCAGCACCACGCCAATGCGCGCAAGCGCACGAAAGGTGCGATCGACCAGAAAGTCTTTCGCAGACGGTGGCTGGCACGCGGAGTCGGGGTTATCCGGTATGGCAAAAGGAGTGTTCATTGGCGAGTTCCGGGACAAGGGACAAACACCCCCGGCATGGCTTCATGCCAATACCGGGAGCGCCTGGGTATTACTGGATGTTGGCGGACGCTTTACGCACCTGGTCGACTACCGACGGCGGCAGCGGGATGTAACCCATCGAGTCGGCGATGGTCTGGCCTTTGGTCAGGCTGTACTCGACCATTTCACGCATGGCCTTGGCTTTTTCCGGGTTGCCGTTGTCCTTGCGGAAAATCATCCAGGTATAGGAAGTGATCGGGTAGGACTTGGCACCGTCCGGGTCAGGCAGCCAGGCCACCAGGTTTTCCGGCATGTTCACCGCAGCCAGTGCTTCGGCACCGCTCTCGGCATTCGGCACGACGTATTGGCCAGCCTTGTTCTGCAACATGGCGAAGTCGACCTTGGCCAGCTTGGCGAAGCCGTATTCGATGTAGCCGATGGCGCCCGGGGTCTGGCGGACGGTGGCGGTTACGCCGTCGTTCTTCGGCGACTTGATGAACTTGTCGGTGGCCGGCCAGTTGACGGTGTTGCCTTCGCCCAGCCCTTGCTTGAAGTCAGCGTTGATGGCCGACAGGTGCTTGGTGAAGACGGCAGTGGTGCCGCTGGAGTCGGCACGCACGACCACGGTGATCGGGGTGGCAGGCAGCTTCAGGTCAGGGTTGGCCGCCGCGATTTGCGGGTCGTTCCACTGGGTGATCTTGCCGAGGAAGATATTGGAGTAGACGTCGCGCGGCAGCTTCAGCCCTTTAGGGTTACCCGGCAGGTTGTAAGCCAGGACGATTTCACCGGCGGTCATTGGCAGCAACTGCACGCCTTCGCCAACCTTGGCAATGTCTGCTTCGCTCATGGCCGAGTCGCTGGCGGCGAAGTCGACGGTCTTGTTCAGGAAGTCCTGAACGCCCGCGCCGCTGCCCTTGGACTGGTAATCGACGGTGACGCCAGCCGTGTTCTTGCTGAAGTCCTTGAACCAGGTCAGGTAGATCGGTGCAGGGAAGCTGGCGCCCGAACCGGTCAACCGAACGTTTTCTGCAGCAAAGGCTGCCGAGGTGGCGCAAAGGGAAACGGCAACGGCGAGTGCAGCAGACTTCATCAGGCGTTTCATCAAAATGTGCTCCATGTGATGGCCGGCACACTTTGCATCAGCTGTGTTACAACTTTGTGACTATTGAATGGCAGGCCGCGCGGTAGAGCTTATTGACTGTGCCATCACGCGCCCAGCCGGAACCCTGAAACGGCTCCAGCCTCGACGCAAACGCTTGAAGGTGTCGATAGACCATGCAACGCAGCATCAGGAACCTGGCCACTGCAGGCGATCAACCGATACCGGCGAGACCTGTATCACCGCCATCCCCACAGCGGTTGCGGCATGCACATTCGAACTCAGCCTGGGCACGGGTGGAAAAGTTCAGGCTCAGACGCATCTTGTCCTGGGTGTCGTAGAGGTCGTAACCCTCCCCCAGTGCGGCAGGAAAGCCAAGCCGCCGAGGATAAGCCTCTTTCTTGAGTGGCACTGCGGGAACCACAACGAAGCGTGTCTGCATGATCATCCCCTTCGGCAGTGCTTAAGTATTAGTACTGCTATGTGAAAGCATCAAGATGACTCATGCAATATTTTGGTTCAGCCGCCTATTCTCGCGGTGATGAGTAAGCAGAATCCCAGCAGGCAAATGACCCCGATGCCATAGAACAACGTTCTCCAGGGCTGCAAACCCCGTAGGTAGGCCAGCGTGTGCAGGACCCTGGCAACCGTGAACACCACACTCAGCCACAGCACCGGTAGCGTGGCGGCTTCCAGCGCAACAGCCAGCCCGCCGAGGGCAAAGAACATGGGAATGTTCTCCAGGTCGTTGGCCCAAACCTTGGCAGCACGTATCACCTGCGGGCGTTCTGCGGCCTGGGCGATGCGCCTGAACACGGCAGCGTCCTCCGGGTTGGTGAACGCGACGAAGCGCAAGCGGTGATAGCCCTGATAGCAGGAAACCAGGAACATCTTGAGGAACAGCACCACCACACACAGCGCATAGGCCTGCAAGGCACTGCTCATGGCTGGTGCCCCTCGGCAACGCCTCTGATCACCAGGTACAGCAACGGCCCCAGCGAAACGAACACGACGGTCAGCAGCAGGTAAGGCAGCACCGCGATCCCGGCGCTGCCGCGCATGCGGTTGTCTCTCACCATCCAGCAACCGGCCAGCCCGGCCATCAGGTACAGGTCGATGACCACCTGGGCCGTGTCCGGCTGCGCCAGCAGTGCCAGCCCGAATGCCAGCAGCGATTGCTCGGCAATCAGCATGGTCCAGCCGGTATACAGCGAAAACAGCACCAGTATTGCCAGCGCGCAGATACGCAAGCCCATATAGCTCTCCTTGATAGGGTTTGCCGGCACAGTAGTGATAGGGTTGCTTGCACTCAATGACCCGTGAGGTCATGGACATTGCACTCAAGGACGATCAGGGCAACGCATGAATCAGCATCTGTTCCATCGCAGCACCCCTGCCCCGCATATCTCAGCGGGCCAGCATCTTCGCGAACTGCGCCGTCAGGCCAACCTCAGCCAGCTGGAACTGGCGCTGCTGACGGGGCTGTCGCAGCGTCATCTGAGCTGCGTGGAAACAGGACGCGCCAAAGCCAGCCCAGGCACGTTGCATGCCCTCCTCTCGGCCCTGGATGCGCCGCTGGAGCGGTGCAACGAAGTGTTCGTTGCTGCAGGATACGCACCCCGCTACGCCGCCACGCCGCTCGATGCGCCTGAACTGGCCTTGGTGAATACTGCCATCGAGCATATTCTGCAGGTGAACAACCCCGCTCCGGCGATCGTCATCGACAGCCACTGGGACGTCATCGCCGCCAACGCCAGTACCGGGCTGCTGCTGGCGATGGCCGGTGTCAGCGCACAGCCGGCAACCGGCCTCAACCTGCTGCAGACACTGCTGTGCCCCGGTGGTCTGGGTGATCACCTGGCCAACGCGCCGGAAATCCGCGCTGCTGCCTGGCAACGTGCCTCCAGGGAGGCCGCAGGCAATCCGGCACTGGCAGCGCGCTTGCGCGACTTGCCGGCCCCGGCAAGCCCGTGCCAGATGACGACAGCCACCCCTCTGCTGCTGACCCGCGTGAACACCCCGTATGGTGAGCTGCGGTTCCTGTCCACGTTCACCACCTTTGGCATGCCGCAGGATGTCACCGTGCAGTCACTGCGCATCGAACACCTGATCCCCGCCGACCCTCAGACCCGGCAAAGAATGCAGGCAGCGTTCGAGCAATGGTCGGCCGTTACAGCGTAAACGTCAGGGTCTGGCCAAGGAACCTGGCGCTGACCTGGTGGCCGGTTTCATGCAGGTCGAACGGCTGGCACATGGCCCCGGTGGTCACGACATCCCCGGCCTTCAGGGTCTGGCCACGCTCGGCAGCGTGCGCGTACAGGTGAGCCAGCGACACCAGCGGGTCGGTGGCCGCATCGCCAGACAAGCCACCGACGCGCCATTGACCATCCACATGCACCTCGGTGGTTTCGGCCAGGTCGGCGAGCAACGGCACATTGATACCGGCGCCCAGGCTATTGCCGACCACCAATGCTTCAAACCCCACGTTGTCAGCCACAAAACTTGGCCAGCCGACAGCCTTTCGGTCGACAAAGCGCGAACGCACCACTTCAAAGGTGACGCACGTGGCGCGAATATCCTCACTCACCGGTACGCGCCCGGCTTGCGGAGGAATATCCCGGTCCAGCACGAAGGCAATTTCGCATTCGATGGTCACCGGCGTAACCGCTGGCAGCTGGATATGTGCGCCATCGGCATGGCAACGCCCCGCTTCCAGTTGGCCAATCAAGGGCCGCGACAACTTACCGGCACGCATGCCTGCCGGGCTGCCGACGCCCAGCTTCCACCCGGCGCGCTGGCCTGCGGCAGCGGCAAACAACTGGTCCTGGCTGTCATAGCCTTGTTTCAATGTCTCGGGCTTGAGGCTGGCGGGCAGTTCCGTCAGCAGGTCACCGCTGCGCCAGTGTTGCAGTAGCAAGGCTGCAGTGCGTTGGTGTACGAAGAGCGAACGGTTCATCAAGACCTCATTGAGATAGGCGATGGCAGGCAACAGATGCTATGACCTGAAATTGATAATGATAAATATATTGTCATGATGCCAATCATCACAAATTGTTATTGAACTGCCTGATGAAACCCGCCTGCAGGTGCATGCTCAGCGATCAGTGGAAACCGGCTGCTTCAACAACAACACATAAGCCATCGCAGCAACCGCGGCCACGGCGGCACTGATCAGGAATGCCGAAGCGAAGGACCCGGTCTGCTGAATGCTGAACCCGGTCACGATGGGCGCCACAGAGCCTGCCAGGTAGCCGCCGAAGTTCTGGATCGAGCCAAACGAGGCCACGCGCTGGCTATCGACCACGGTGTTGGCGATCATCCATGCGGTAGAGCTGGCCATGTTCACGCTGAACAGTGCGCAACACAGCAGCGCCACACTGAGCAGAAAGCCGCTACCGAACGACAGGGGAACGGTGAATGCGGCCGCCGCGAGCAACGCAGTCACGACAACCCGCTTGCGGCTACCCAGCACACTGGCACCGTTCTTCACCAGGCGGTCGCAGATACGGCCCGCGACAATGGTGCCCAACGCGCCGAACACATAGGCCAGTGAAACCACCCAGGCGGTCTGGTACAGGCTCAAGCCATGCTCGCGCTCGAAGTAGCCCGGCAGCCAGGTCAGGTGCAGCCACAGCATGTAGATCACCCCCATGAAGCCCAACACTGCGCCCCAGGTGCTCTTGTGGCGGAACAGCTCGGCCCACGCCGCCAGTTGTGCCTGCACACTGGGCCTGGCGCTTGGCACCGCCTGTTTATGCGCCTGGGCCGCCAGCAGTTGCTCACGCTCCTCGGCAGGCAGTTCGGCCAGGTACCGCGCCTTGCTTTTGTAGAAGGCGAACCAGCAGGCGGCAAGCAGAATGCCGAACACTCCGGTGACGATGAACATGCCGCGCCAGCCCCAGGTGACCATCAGCAGCGTCAGCAACGGCGGCGCCAGACACGGCCCGATGCAGGTCGATGACAGCACGATGCCGGTCGGCGTCCCCCGCTTCTCGGCCTCGAACCACTCTGCCAGCGCCTTGGCCGCCGACGGGAACATCGGCGCCTCGCCAATTCCCAGCACCACCCTGAGCCCGATGAATGCAGAAAAACTGTTGATCAGGCCCGAAGCCGTCTGTGCCACCGACCAGCCCAACAGGGCCGCCCCCAGCGAAATCTTGCTGCCCAGGCGGTCGATGATCATGCCCAAGGGCAGTTGCGAAAAGGCATACGCCAGGGAAAACGCCGACAGCAGAATGCCCATCTGTGACGGCGTGATGCCCATGTCGCGCTGGATGGAGGTATTGGCAATCGACAGCGCACTGCGGTCGACGTAGTTGATGATGCCGATCACCAGCAACAGGCTGACGGTGATGACCTGGTACTTTCTGAACGGGTTCGAGCTGGCGACCGCTTCAGGTTCGCGGGCAAGCCCGGGTTGCGCATATTTGGTATTCATGGGCGTTCACTTTTGTTGTTATTGGTTGAACAGCAGGTAACGGCTTACATGGACGCTTCAAGCAGCCACTGGTAGTCCTCGGCAGATGCCTCACGTGGGTTGGTGCGGTGGCTGTGATCGGCCAACGCGCCCTGGACGATGCGCGGGAACAGGTCCGGGTTGACATCCAGTTCGCCAAGGCCAGTCGGCAAGCCCAGCGTACGGGTCATGTGGCGAATGGCATCTTCGATCTGGCTGTCATCGGCCAGCCCCATCGCCTGGGCGATGCGTTGCATCTTGTGTTCACTCACCACCGTTTCGGCCGTGCGGTTGAAGCTGATGACGGCAGGCAGGAAGATCGCATTGAGGGTGCCGTGGTGCAGGCGCGGGTTGATCCCGCCCAACGCATGGCTAAGGCTGTGCACGCAGCCCAGGCCTTTCTGGAAGGCCAGCGCACCTTGCAGCGATGCGCTCATCATGTTGATGCGCCCGTCCAGGTTGCCCGGCTCGCGGGTGGCTCGTTCGATGAAGCGCCAGGCCCGCCACAGGCCGTCCAGGGCAATGCCGTCGGCAGGCGGGTTGAACGCAGGTGCCATGAAGGTTTCCAGGCAGTGGGCAATCGCATCCATGCCGGTGGCAGCCGTGAGTTGTGCTGGCAGCCCGAGCGTCAGTGCCGGGTCACAGATGGCCACCTTGGGCACCACATGGGGCGAGATCACCCCCACCTTGCGCCCGTCCTCGAGTATCAGGATGGCTCCGCGCCCGACCTCGCTTCCCGTGCCGGCCGTGGTCGGCACCGCAATCACCGGCGCGGTTGCCGGGGTGATCCGGGCCAGGCCGCCCTCGATCACCGCAAAGCCCTTCAACGGGCCGTCGTGCCGGGCACACACGGCCACCCCCTTGGCCAGGTCGATCGCCGAGCCACCGCCAATGGCGATGATGCCATCACAGCCATACGCCTTGAACATGGCCACGGCCTCACGCACGGCATGCTCGTTGGGGTTGGGTGGCGTACCGTCGTAGATCGGCAGTTGTGCGGTGGTGCTGCCGAAGGTGTTCAACGCCGTATCGACGATACCGGCGGCACGCACGCCACGGTCGGTCACGATCAAAGGCCTGGTTATACCAATGCGCTCACATTCGGCAGGCAGGCATGCAATGGCACCGATATCGAATTGGATCTGGGTGATGTAGTTGATCAGGGACATAAGGCTTGGCAGGCTCCTGGCTTTATTGTTCTGGGCGTTTCAGCCGCACTGGATGCGACACTGTGCAGCGCCAGTATAGGAATGCGCGGCTGGCCATGGTATTGAGAACAATCCATATCGGTATAACCAGGACGAATACCAGATGACCCCATCGCTCAATTCGATCATGTCCCGCCTGCACGCCCGCCACCTGCGCTTGTTGATCGAGTTGGACGAGCACCGCTCGCTGCTCGGTGCAGCAAGCAGCGTCGGGCTTACCCAGCCTGGTGCCAGCAAGGCCTTGCAGGAAATCGAAACCACCTTCGGCACCGTGCTGTTCAACCGCACCAACCGAGGCCTGGAGCCCACGGCCGCCGGGCACTGCGCCATCCGCTACGCACGCCTGTTGCAGACCGATATCGCCAACCTGCGGCACGATCTGGATGCAATCCTGCGTGGGGTCGGCGGCCGGCTGGCTGTGGGGGCGATCATGGGGGCGGTACCGTTGCTGATGAAGGCGGTGTCAGAGCTGGCCAGCATCCAGCCACAGATGTCGTTCGAAATCATCGAAGACACCAGCCAGTCGCTGCTGACGCAGATCGAGAGCGGCCGCCTGGACATCGCCCTGTGCCGCACCAGTGTCAGCAATACGCCGCAGCTGTTCGCCAGCACCTTTGTCCAGGATGAGACACTGGCGGTCATCGCCAACATCGACCACCCGCTGAAGCATGCGCCAAGCCTGAGCCTTGCCGACCTGGCCGAGAGCCGCTGGATCGTCTACCGGGCCAACATGCCCATGCGCGTGCAACTGGAGCGCGAATTTCACGATGCCGGGCTGCGCTTCCCGCTGCACCTGGTTGAAACCACTTCGATCCTGGCGACCTTGTCGCTGTTGCAAAACCGTCCTGACTTCGTTGCGCTGGTGTCGATCGACGTGGCCCGGCAATGTGCGATGAATCAGCAGGTCAGCATACTGCCCTTGAGCATGGGCTCGGTCAGCGACCCCTACGAGTTGGTGACCCGTAAAGGCAGCCAGGCAACACCGGCCATGGACACGCTCACCGAACTGCTGCTGTTGCAGGGCCGACAGCGCTGCGACAGTTAATGCGGTTTCATGGCAGGCCACTGGGAAATCCGGGCGGAAAGGCTGAGGGTCAAGACAGTAATGAGGCAGCCCGCCAGCCCAGGGTAATCAGCCTTGCAGCTACACCGGCAGTGCTGTTGGCAGGCATGACCTGCCGCTACACCTGCACGCCATTGACCCAAATCAAGCCCTCGCGCCGGGTTCGCGCGACGATGGCTGCACGCAAGGAATGACTCAAGTACCGACAGGTGCACAGTGCGCAAGGTTTACCGCTTGATCGCTGTGCGCGCCTTGACCAAGGAGCCCCACATGAACCCGCTGAAACACATACTGGTTGCCACCGACCTTTCCCCACATGCCCGCAACGCCGCTGAGCGGGCTGCCTACTTGAGCGATGCGCAACAGGCCTCGCTGGACCTGCTCTACGTTGCCAACCCGGCACCCTTCGAGCGCCTCAAACAGTTGGTGACGCCTGATGACGATCTGTTGAAACGCGTACTGGATAGCGCAGGCGAGAAAACCCACGCACTGGCAGCGCTGCTGTTCCAGCGTTACGGTATCTCCGCTGGCGTGCAGGTCGCCAGCGGCTCGGTGATCACGGAGATCAACCGGGTGGTGCAGGACAAGCACAGCGACCTGCTGGTGTGTGGGGCCAAGGGCCAGAACGTAGCGCGGCGCCTGCTGCTGGGTTCAACTGTGCAGAAACTGCTCAACCGCATGCCCTGCCCTTTGCTGGTGGTCAAGCCGGCACCTCGTGATGCCTACCGCACCGTGCTGGTGCCAGTCGATTTTTCGTCCGTTTCACTGCGCACGATCGAATTGGCCAAGGCCATTGCCCCGCAAGCAGAGATCATTCTGCTGCATGCGTACGAAGCCCCGTTCGAAGCCAGCGTGCGCTTCGCCCATCTCGACCACGACACCCTCACCCACTACCGCAATGTCATCCGCAAGGATGCACAAGTACAGCTCGCGGCGCTGAGTGAGGCTGCCGGCCTGGCCGATGCACGGCAGATCCTGGTGCACGGTGACCCTGGCTGGCGCATTGCCGAGCAGGAACAGGAGCTGGAGTGCGACCTGATCGTGGTCGGCAAGCAAGGGGCAAGCGCGCTGGAGGAACTGCTGGTGGGCAGCGTCACCAAGCATGTACTGAACGAATCGCAGTGTGATGTGCTGGTCTCGCCATAGCGTACCGTGCCTGCCGAGCACGCTGATAAGCGCCCTCGGCAGGCGCCGCTGTGCAAGCGTCAGCCCTGCCCTTGCACGTTCTGCGCTTGCCTGCGGTAGCTGGAAAGCGAAAAACCGGTCTGACGCTTGAAATAGCGGCACAGGTAAGACGCGTCGGCAAAATTGAGCGCATCGGCAATTTGCCCGACAGCGTGATTACTGTAAGAAAGCAGTGCCTTGATTTCCAGGGTCACCTGCCGATCGATCAAACCTTTCGGGCTGGAATTGAAATACACCTTTGTCAGTTGCGACAGATAGAACGGGGTGATGTTAAGCGCGTCGGCATAGAACTTAACCTCGCGCTGCCGGGTGCTGTGTTTGCCTACCAGCTCCCAGAATCGCCAACTCAGCGCTTCCTTGCGGCTGAACGCCCTGCCTGCTGTCGGTAACACAGGAAGCTGCTCGGCAATCTTCAGGAAAAGGTTCTGTAGCTGGTTGCGCAGCATGATGTGCTGATAAGTGGCACAGCACCGCACAATATCGCGCATCTGCATCAGCCACCCTTCCAGCAGCGGCCTCTCGCTTTCGGCAAGTACACAGTGCGGATGGTCGTGCAGAAAGACGAACAATGAATTGGGCAGTGGGTAGGCGACCTCGGCAGCAAGTGCTTGTGGTATCAGGCAGAAAAACACCTTGAAGCATCGTGAGCGACATTTGAGCAAGGCTATGGTGTCTTCGGCCAGCACCAGCACATCTGCGCGCCTGACAGCATGTTCTTTGAAGTTCAGCGTGAAACGGGCAGCCCCGGACAGGCACACAAGCAGTGTCAGATAGGCATGACCGAACGACAGTGGCGCCCCCTGCCCATCGGCAAGCGTGCTTTCACCTGTCTGGATCGGATCACCAGCCGCGTAAAGTTTCGGAATGTGATGCATCGCACTCGGTACCACCGCCAGATAGAGCCAACAGCCTAGCATCAAGCACCCGTCCAGTTTCGAAAAGTACCGATAATGCCAAGGTAGTGACGTTTACCGCGTGGCCAGTCGGCCATACGCTGGCCCAACGGACCAGACACGAGTACAGGACATGAAATTGGAAACCGAACGTTTGCTGCTTCGCCCTTGGCTGGAGAGCGACGCTGCTGATTTGTACGAATATGCCAAGGACGAGCGCGTCGGCCCCGTTGCGGGCTGGCCTGTGCACACCAGTGTGGAGCAAAGCCGCGAGGTCATTCGCGAAGTGTTCAACCACCCCGAAGTGTACGCCCTTGAGCTCAAGCAGAATCAACGTGCCGTAGGCTGTGTCGGCCTGCTGACTGGCAGTAACAGCAACTTCGAGATCAGTGAACAAGAAGGTGAAATTTCCTACTGGATCGGGGTTCCCTACTGGGGCAAAGGCCTGGTTCCGGAGGCTGTGCGGGAAGTCATGCGCCACGCCTTCGAAACCCTGAAACTGCAGGCACTGTGGTGTGGCTACTACACTGACAACAGCCAGTCACAGGCTGCCCAGGCGAAGTGTGGCTTCCGTCATCATCACACCGAAGAAAACAAGCACAACCGCTTCCTCGACGACTATCGTACTGAGCACATCAGCCGCATCACCTACCAGCAGTGGGTGGAGGGTGAGCAACAGCATACCTAGCCGACGGCGAAGCCCGTACGGTGCGTTCGATCACTCGCTGGCCCCCCGGTATACGACGCAGGAAAGAGAAGCTGACGCTGCAGGCTGCAAATCGCCATGGCCTGCACCGGTGCGGCACCGGTAGGGCGTAATCGCTGCCAGGGCGCTCTACACAAGGCGTTTCATCGATTGCACTGATGATTACTATCGAGCGGCCTGCCTGTCGGTCGGGCACGGCCGCCTCTACAATCCCCTGCAAATCCCCCCGCTCCTGCGCCTGCTACAGGCGAGATCCCTCATGGAACCTAACCCATGCCAAGCAACAGCCAGGCCCCTCGCGGCCTTCCCGAACACAGCCAACAAAGCGTGACCCAGCAATGGCTGGCAATCCTCTCGGTAGCCGTGGGCGCTTTCGCCCTGGTCACCAGTGAATTCCTCCCGGTGGGGGTGCTCAACGATGTGGCCAGCGACCTGGGCATCAGTGCAGGCCTTGCCGGCCTGATGGTGACCCTGCCCGGCATCATGGCTGCGTTAGCCGCCCCGTTGATTTCCGTAGGCGTCGGCGCACTGGACCGGCGCTACCTGCTGATCGGCCTGACGCTGATCATGATCATCGCCAACGCCATCGTGGCCTATGCCGGTGACTTCAACCTGCTGTTGGTCGGCCGTGTGCTACTGGGTATCAGTATTGGCGGCTTCTGGGCGACAGCCATCGCCCTCAGCGGCCGCCTGGCACCTGACGGAATGGGCGTAGCCAAAGCCAACTCCATCATCATGGCTGGCGTAACCCTGGCGACGGTAGTGGGCGTGCCTGTCGGCACCTGGCTGAGTGGCCTGATGGGCTGGCGCATGACGTTCCTGGTCACTGCACTGGTAGGCGTACCGGTGCTGCTGGCACAGGTGTTCCTGCTGCCGCGGCTGATGCCGGAAAAGGCCATCCGCATCCGCGACCTGCCGGCGTTGTTCATCAACCCGCAAGCACGGGTCGGTCTGATCGCCGTGTTGCTGATCGGCCTGGCGCACTTTGCTGCGTACACCTATGTCGCACCGTTCTTCAAACAGAATGCCGGCTTTGACGGGCCTACGATCGGTTCATTGTTGCTGCTGTATGGCGTGGCCGGCTTCATGGGCAACATCTTCGCCGGCTTTGCTGCCAACCGCAGCGTGCGGCATACCCTGATGCTGGTCGCGCTCATGATCGCAGTCAGCACCGCCCTGTTCCCGCACTTCGCCACCGGCATGACGGGTGCCGCGATGCTGATCGCGCTGTGGGGCTTTGCCTTCGGTGCGCTCCCGGCTTGCGCCAATATCTGGATGTTTGTCGTGGCGCCCAAGGATGTCGAGCGTGGCATGCCGCTGTTCGTGGCCATGTTCCAGGTGATCATTGCCGTGGGCTCGTTCTTCGGCGGGCAAGTCGTGGACCATATGGGCACTGCGGTACTGCTGAGCCTGGCCACGGCGCTGGTGGGCTGTGGCTTTGTCACCGTGCTGGTGCTGGGGCGCAACGTCAGCAACGATCTGGCAGTGCAGCCAGGCTGAGCAGCCGCCCAGGACGGCTGCACAAAGCTTGAGGCCGTGAAACCGAGGCGCCTGCTTTGCGGGCACGCCCGCTCCCACAGGTACCGTACGGCTCCAGGCGCTTGCATTAGCTGCAATCGTCCCGCTCGGGCTGGCGTGGTTGCCTGGCGTACACCACCTGAAGTTCGGCGCCACGGGCCCTGGCCAGCAGCTCCTCGGTGTCATCGCCACCGGGCAAGGCAAGCAACAGGTCAGGGCGGCTGTCATTGAGCATGAACAGGTTGCGCAGGCGTTCGGCCTGCTTGCCGTGCAGCTGCCAGTTTGGCGGGTAACGCACCAGATCGGCGCCATGCTCGCGCGCCCAGCTTTCGATTTCCCCACCAAGAAACTGGCTGCCACCGTGAATCAACACCCGGATCGGCCGCTGGCGCTGGACGTCGTCCAGGGCCTGGCGGCAGCGTCGGGTATCGGCGTAGTTGCGCCCTGCACAAATCAGTACTCGCATGGTCTGCTCTCCTTGCATCGCTCAGAACCACTGGCCGAAACGGCGGATATAGAGGGTCTTCATGGCCTGGGCGACCACGCAGTAGCCCAGCAGGGTGGCGGCCAGCCAAGGGAAGTACTCCCACGGCAGCGGCACCAGGCCGACCATCGCGCCCACCGGGGAGAACGGGATGTAGATACCCAATGCCATGACCAGCCCCGTTGCCAATACCACCGGCAATGCAGCGGTGCTCTGGAAGAACGGTACCTTGCGAGTGCGCAGCATGTGCACTACCAGCGTCTGTGACAGCAAGCCCTCGATGAACCAGCCAGACTGGAACAGCGCCTGCATTTCGACGCTGTTGGCGGCGAACACGTACCACATCAGGGCGAACGTGGTGATGTCGAAGATCGACGACGTAGGACCTATCCACAACATGAAGCGGCCGATGTTGCGGGCATCCCATTTGCGTGGCTTGCTGAGGAACGCCTTGTCCATGCGGTCCCAGGGCAGCGACAGCTGGGAAAAGTCATACATCAGGTTTTGCAGCAACAAGTGGATCGCCAGCATCGGCAGGAACGGGATAAACGCACTGGCCACCAGGACCGAGAACACGTTGCCGAAATTGGAACTGGCAGTCATGCACAGGTACTTCATGATGTTGCCGAAGGTTTCGCGGCCTTTGAGCACGCCCTCCTCGAGCACCATCAGGCTCTTTTCCAGCAAAATGATGTCGGCCGATTCCTTGGCGATGTCGGTGCCGCTGTCCACCGAGATACCGACGTCAGCATCGCGCAGGGCGGCGGCATCGTTGATGCCGTCGCCAAGAAAGCCCACGGTGTGACCATTGGCTTGCAGGGCCTTGAGCACGCGCGATTTCTGCAACGGGGTGAGCTTGGCGAAGACGGTGCGCTCCTCCACCTGAAGCTTCAGGGTGGTGTCGTCCATGCCCTCGATGTCCTGGCCGAGCAACGGCTGGCCTGGCGCCAGGCCTACTTCCCGGCACACCTTGGACGTGACCACCGGGTTGTCGCCGGTCAGTACCTTTACCTGCACGCCCATGTCGCGCAAGGCGGCGATGGCCGGGCCGGCCGTTTCCTTGGGCGGGTCGAGGAAGGTCAGCAAGCCCTGGATGACCAGATCGCGTTCATCTTCGGTGTGATACTGCGCCTTGCCTTCGGCCGCCGGGATCTGCCGGGTGGCAACCACCAGCACGCGGAAGCCGTCCTGGTTGAAGGCATCGACCCTGGCCATCAGCTGCTGGCGACGGCACGGATCAAGGGCAACGACCTTGTCGCCTTCCTGCACATGGGTGGCGATGGCGAGCATCTCCTCGACCGCCCCTTTGCTTACCAGCAGGTGATCGCCCAAGGCATTCTTCACCACCACTGACAGGCGGCGGCGGATGAAGTCGAACGGCAGTTCGTCGACCTTTACGTAGGCGTAAGGCGCCTGGAACTGTTGGCCCTGGCCGGCGAAATGCAGCACGGCCTGGTCCATCAGGTTGCGGATGCCGCTTTGGTGATGGCTGTTGAGCCAGGCCAGCTCTAGGATGTGCTTGTCGGTTTGGCCGTCGAAGCGCACATGGTGCTCAAGGATGATCCGATCCTGGGTGAGCGTGCCGGTCTTGTCGGTGCACAGTACATCCATGGAGCCCAGGTTCTGGATGGCGTTCAGGCGTTTGACCACCACCTTGCGCCGGGCCATGGCCACGGCGCCCTTGGCCAGGTTGGCGCTGACGATCATCGGCAGCATTTCCGGGGTCAGGCCCACTGCCACGGCAAGCGCGAAGAGGAAGGCATCACCCCAGTCGCCTTTCACCAAACCGTTGATCATGAACACCACCGGCACCATCACCAGCATGAAGCGGATCAGCAGGCTGCTGACGCTGTTCACGCCGCGGTCAAAAGCGGTCTGGCTGCGCGAACCGGCAATGGCCTTGGCCAGCGAGCCAAAATAGGTGCGTCGGCCGGTGGCGACCACCACGGCGCGGGCGCGGCCACTGACCACATTGGTACCCATGAAGCAGATGTTCGGCAACTCGAGCAGGTTGTCCTGATGTGCGCCATGCTCGGCGGCGGACTTCTGCGCGACATTACCCAAGGTGTCATACTTTTCGACCGGCAACGCCTCGCCGGTGAGCACGGCCTGGCTGATAAACAGGTCACGCGCTTCGAGCAGGCGGATATCGGCGGGAATCATGTCACCTGCAGAAAGCTGCACGATGTCGCCGGCCACCAGTTCGTCCATGGGCACTTCGCGCAGGCGCGGGGCTTGCCCGATCTGCTCGCGGCGCAACACCGTGGCAGTACTGCGCACCATTGCCTTGAGCGCGTCGGCAGCCTTGTTCGAGCGGTACTCCTGCCAGAAGCGCAGCAGGCTGCTGAGGCTGACCATGGTCATGATGATGATGACCTTGGTCAGGTCGGCATCGTCTGCTTCGCCTGCGCTGACCGGCAGCCAGTAGTCGGTGACAAAGCTGATCCCGGCCAGGGTCAGCAGTACATAGATGAACGGGTTGTTCAGGGCCTTGAGCAACTGCACCAGGGCGTGGGGTTGCGGGTCGTGGGCAACCTGGTTGGCCCCATCGCGCACCAGGCGCTTGGCGGCTTCGTGCTCGGTCAAGCCCTGTTCGCTGGCATCGAGGTTGGCGAGGGTGACCGCCAGGCCATTGCGCGCTTCACGGGCGGCGCGGGTGGACAGGCGGGTTTCGCGTTCGGCTTTGGCCGATGAGGTGTTACGGTGTTTGACAGTCATGTTGCTGTGCTCCTGCCGCTGCGGCGGCACGACACACAGACGTTTCACTCAGGCGGTGAACGAAGGCATGTCGGGTCGCTGAATAATGCTGGTTCTTTCCGACAGTTGTCTGTCCGCTGCCGAGAGTCGGAAGTTGTTTCGGCAGCGAACTTTCTACTCGCGCAATCCATGGTTTGATTCCTTTTAATAAACACAGGGCAATAGTCATCCCGCGAACTTTTAAGGTAAAAAGTTCGAGCACAAAGATACCGTTCAATATCTTTTATTCAGTGAGCAGTGCGGGGGCTCAAGCGTGCATGAACACGCACCAGCACCCCGCAACTACTTGGGGGGTGCTGGTGGTGGTCAAGGTAGCCGTGCAGACGCCGCGGCCAGGCGCCGGCCTGCTGCGGCGCAAGGCACGCAGGCTGGCGATGTGAAACGAATGAAGTGAGGTTCATGAGCTTGCCTCCAACCGGCCAACACCGGCGGCGGCAAGTCACGGCGGAGCATCAGGCTCTGGCGCGGCTTGCCCGACCAGGGTGTCGGGACCGGTGTTCCGGTTCAAGTGCCTGACCAGGCCATTCGGCAGAGATCAGGCAGCGACGAGATACTGTGTCCATTGAATTCTTCAGTGAAGGGAAAAAAGGCCCCGCGCTCGGGGCGGTCGAACTTTATTCAAGCGTAGTATCGAAGTCAACCCGCAAGGGAAACTTTAAATAAGTTTAACCTTATCTTAATGTTCCACGCAGGCGCAGCGCCTCAAACCTTGAACCGCCCCACCAACGCCGTCATCTCCCCCACCAGCCCCGACAACGCCTTGCTCGCCTCGCTGGTCTGCTGCGCACCCGCAGCGGAATGGTTGGACAGTTCGCGGATGTTCAGCAAGTTGCGGTCTACTTCCCGCGCCACCTGAGCCTGCTCTTCGGCCGCACTGGCAATGACCAGATTGCGCTCGTTGATTTCGCCGATCGCACTGTAGATGCCCTCCAGCACTTGCCCCGAGGCCAGGGTCACGTCCAGTGTCGACTGGGCGCGGTTGGTGCTGGCCTGCATGGAAGCCACCGCAGCTTCGGTCCCCGCCTGCACGCTGCCGATCATCTGCTCGATTTCCTGGGTCGACTGTTGCGTGCGGTAGGCCAGTGTGCGCACCTCATCCGCCACCACCGCAAAGCCGCGCCCGGCCTCACCGGCACGGGCCGCCTCGATGGCAGCATTGAGCGCCAGCAGGTTGGTCTGCTCGGACACCGAGCGGATCACTTCCAGCACCTTGCCGATGTCCCGCACCTGCCCCACCAACTGCTGCAGGTGCGCACTGCTGGTCTGGATTTCGCGGGTCATGGCTTCGGTGCCGTCGATATTTTCACTGACTTGCCGGCGGCTTTGCGCGGCCAGCTGGTTGGATTCACTGGTGGTTTGCGAGGTGGTGATCGCGTTGCGCGCAACCTCCTCCACTGCCGTGGTCATTTCGGTCACGGCAGTCGCGGCCTGCTCCAGCTCCTGCCCCTGCTGACGCAGGTTGTTGGCGCTTTCCTCGGTGACCGCGTTCAACGCCGTGGCGGCGGCGTCCAGCTGCCGGGCACAGTTGTTGATCTGCCCAAGGGTGTCGCGCTGGCTCTGCTGCATGCGCTGCAGCTCATGGAACAGTTGGCCGATCTCGTTGTTGCCCTGCCCTTGCACCGGCACACTCAGGTCGCCACTGGCAATGCGCTGGAAATGCCCACCGGCTTCACGCAGGGGGTGCAACACACGCTGGGCAATGAACGCCCAGCACAGCACCGCCAGCACCACGGTCACGCCCAGCAGGCACAGGCTCAGCAATTGTGCCCGGGCCAGACGCCGGTCGGACTCGAGCATGATTTGCTGGCCACGTTCGCTCAGTGTGGTCACCAGCTGCTGGCGCAGGGTTTGCAACCGCCCCATGGCATTACCGGCATCGCTGTTGACCTTGAAATACTGCTCCAGCGAACGCTGGCGGGTCGCTTCACGCTGCCCAGCCACCGCCTTGGCGTATTCGGCAAAGGTAGCCTGCAGCTCGGTTGCCAGCACGCGAAGGGCGGGTTCGCGGGCGTTTTCGACAAATTCGTCGACCAGCGCCTGGCTCTTGTTGTTCAGCTCCACCGACAGCGCCATGCGTTTGCCTGCACTCTCGTCATGGCCACCCAACTGCTCGATAAAACCCGAAGACACGTTGGCGCTGGAACGAATCGCCATCAGCAACGCATTGTTCAAACGGTCCGACTGGTGCGCAGTCTGGTCCAGTTCAGTGATCTGCTGGTCGCTACCCAAGGCAGCCCACCAGGCACTGGCGGTCGAAAACAGCAGGGTCAGGCTGAACAGCGACAACACCCAGAACATTCCGGTGCGAATTTTCAGGTTTGCAAGCATGCGGGCAGTACTCCTTGTTGGCACCACTTCTGATCGATGATTCGAGGGTGGGTGTGCTGCTATCGGAGGTACTGGCGCAGGCTTGAGGCGCCGCGATGCGGTTATGTGCGGTAACCGAACGGAATGCGTTGAGACCCAGAGGCCTCGAAACCCTTGAGGGCATAACCCTTTTGCATAAATCCTGAGGCCAGCGCGATCACTGTGGGAGCGGGCTTGCCCGCGAACACGGGCGAAGCCCGTGCCATCCGCTACCGCGCCTTGCCAATCGCTTTCGCTGCGTCTGCCAGGCGTTGGGTCGCCTGCCGGATCTCATCGGCATCCAGCGAAGCAAACCCCAGGCGCAAGGCGTTCTCGGCATGGCCAAACGGTGAAAACTGTCGCCCACTGCGCACCACCAGGTCCCGTTCCAGCGCTTTGTCGACCAACTGATCCACGTTGATCTCATCGGCAAACCTCACCCACAACGCCAGACCACCTTCTGGCGCCTGCACGCTGATCTGCTCACCGAACGCATCGCGCAAACACCCCAACAAGGTCTCACGCCGGCGCCGGTACTCGCGGTTGACCCGGCGCAAGTGCTTCTTCAGCTCCCCATCATTGATCAGGTCCGCCAACATCTGCTGCATGACTGCATCGCCCTGCCCCAGGGTCAGCATGGCCCTGCGTTCCAGCGCGGTTGTCACTTCCACCGGTGCCACGATATAGCTGCAACGAAACGTGCTGCCCAAAGGCTTGGACAGTGAGCCAATGTAAATCACGTGCCGCTGCTGGCGGTCGCTGGCCAACGGCAGATAGGGCCGCCCGGCAAAGTGGTATTCGTAGTCGTAATCTTCTTCGACCACGCAAAAGGCATGCTGGCGCGCCAGCTCCAGCAGCTGTTGCCTGCGCCCGGCTGGCAGGCTGACCGTGGTCGGGAACTGGTGATGGGGCGTTATGTACATCATCCGCACCTTGTGCTGCCGGCACAGGGCATCGAGCTGGTCGACCCGGCAACCCTCATGGTCCAGCTCCACGGTCACCAGGCGGGCACCCAGCTGACGGAAGATCTCCCAGGCAGGGGGTAACTCAGGCGCTCGACCAGCACAACGTCACCCGGCTTGAGCAACACACTGGCCACCAGGGATAGTGACATCTGCACCCCCTGGGTCAGGCAGATATGCTCGGCACCAACGTTCAGGCTGCGGTTGTGTCGCAGCATGTCGGCCAGGGCGCTGCGCAGATTGCGGCTGCTGCACTCACTGCCGTGGCGCACGCTGTTGCTGGTGAAGCTGCTGCGCAAGGCATTGCGGTAATAGCGATGCAGTACAGCCTGTGGCAGCAGGCGATGGTCACAGGCGCCGTTGTCGAAGAACAAGGCCCCCGGCCGCCCTTGCTGCGCTACAGCCTGTTCGTTCGCCTTGAAGTAGGCAACGGCAGGTTCCTCTGGCAGCGCCAGGGCAAAAGGCCGCACGGCACCGGAAACGGCCGCTGTGCCAGGCGCCAGCTGCTGGCTGACGAAGGTGCCCCGGCGTTGCACGCTTTGCAGCCAGCCTTTGGTTTCGGCTTCCTCATAAGCAAGGATCACGGTCTTGCGATTGACGTTCAGCAATTGCGCCATCTCCCGCGTGCCCGGCAACGGCGTGCCAGGGCGCAGGCGACCCTCGCTGATTGCGGCCACCAGCCCTTCGACGATCTGCCGGTACGAAGCCTGTGCCCCATCGAGCCTGAGCAGTGGCTGCCATTTACGAAGCTGGACCATATGAAATATCCAAAACTGGAGGTTCTGCTGGTCCTGGACTATAGCAACAATCGAACCTCCATTTGCCCCGAGGTGCTCATGCAAAGCCGCCACGTCATTGAATTATCGCCCTCGGGCAAAACCTTCGAAGCCAGCCAGGAGCTGCTGCTCGATGCCATGCTCGCCAGCGGCCTGCCGGTACCCTTTTCATGCCGCCGCGGCGCCTGCGGCTCGTGCAAGGTCAAGGTGGTCTCAGGGCAGCATCAGGACAAGCAGCGGGATGCGGACACACCGCCGCCTTCCTACCCCTTGGCCGCCGACGAGATGTTGCTGTGCCAGAGCCACGCCTGCAGCGACATGCGCCTGGAAATACCCGGCTGGTCACTGGACGCCCCGGCACTGGAAACCCAGGCACAGGTTGTTGGCAAGCGCGCGCTGAGCGCAGATATCGTCGAGCTGGTGTTGCAGCCTGCTCAGCCGCTGGAGGTGCGGGCGGGCCAGTACATGCGGTTCCAGCTGGACAACGGCGACAGCCGCTGTTTCTCCATTGCCAACCTGCCTGCCCAGGAACAAGGGCAACTGGTGTTTCACATTCGCAAGGTCAGCGGTGGGCTGTTCACCGAAGGTTTGCTGCCCACCCTGCAAGCAGGTGCAACGGTAAAGCTCGAAGGCCCGCTGGGCGCCTGTACCTGGCAGCACGATGACCAACGCCCGCTGATCCTTTTCGCCACCGGCACAGGTTACGCCGGCATCAAGCCGCTGCTGCTGACGGCCTTGGCCGGCGATGCCGACGTCACGCTGTACTGGGGCGGCTCTTCGCCGGCGGATTTTTATGATCGCGAATTTCTCGATGTGTCCAGCCGTGTGCACCCGCACTTTCGCTGGCAACCGGTACTCTCGGCCCAGGCCCGTATACAGCAGGTGGCGCTCAGCCAGACGCATCGCTGGGGCGAAGCCCAGGTCTACGCCTGTGGCAATGCCAATATGATCAGCCAGACTCGCGAGCAATGCCTTGCGGCAGGGGTACAGCCCCATCGTTTTGTGGCCGAGGCCTTTGTCGCCAGTGGTGCACTGACAACGCAGGCTTCAGCAGCCAGCACACTGCACCCTGAGCTGGAAAAGGTCGGCCCACGTTATTCGCTGGACGGCATGCTCGCGGCCCGCGAACAGTCGGTGCGGGCCGTGGCTGCCATTGCCAGCCAACTGCAGGTCGGCATGACCACTGCCCAGGCCCTGGAGATGGCCGCGCATACCCTGCAGGCGATGGGCGCCTCACACACTTGGCACCCCACCTACATCCGATTTGGCGACGATACCGTGCGTACGCCACGGCAAGGCATTGACCTTCAACGTGCGCTACGCGCCACGGACATCGTCGTGGTCGACGTTGGCCCGGTATGGGATGGCTATGAAGGTGACTATGGCGATACGTTCGTGTTTGGCCAGCACGCCCTGCACCACGCCTGCGTGAAGGCACTGCATGAAGTGTTCGACGAGACCCGCCAGGCCTGGGGCCGCGGGTTGACCGGGCGTGAACTGTACGACTTCGCCGAGCGCAGTGCCCAGGCCAAAGGTTGGCAGCTGGAGCGCAACCTGGCCGGGCATCGCATCGCCGACTTCCCGCATGTGTTGTATGGCCAGGACAAGCTGGCCGAGGTGGAGATTGTCCCGAGCGAGGTGGTGTGGGTGCTGGAGATACAGCTGTGCCACCCTACCGAACCTGTCGGGGCATTCTTCGAAGACATCCTGATTGGCGAGCGCAAGCCGGGCGCTGCCAGGGCTGCTTGATACCGCATCGGCCCTTGAACCCGTAACAGGTTAAAGTGGGCAACAGAAGGACACCCGACAAGGACGATTACCATGCAAGTACGCACGCTCACCCCTGACGACCTCCCCCAAGCCTGCGCCTTGTGCATGGATGCCTTCATGCAGGCAGTCGCGCCCACGCTATCGGCGCAAGGTATCGAGACCTTTACCCAGGTGTCAGCACCCCAGGCGTTTGCCGAGCGCATGCAGGGTGACAACCTCATGCTGGCCTGTTTTTTCGAAGGCGCTATCGCGGGGCTGATCGAGCTCAAGGAAGGCCGTCACGTTGCGATGTTGTTCATTGCACCAAGCCTGCAACGCCGGGGTATAGGCAAGCGCCTGATGAACGCAGCACTGGAGCATGCCAGAACTGAGGTGGTGACGGTAAAGGCATCATTGTCTTCTGTACCCGCTTACCAACGCTACGGCTTCACCCTGGCAGGCGACGTGGGTGAGTTTGCCGGGCTGGTGTATCAGCCGATGGAAAAGCGCCTGCCGACCCAGCCAGCGTAGGAGCAACCTGGGGTCGCGACAGGGCCGCAAAGCGGCCCTGGCAATACTCTGTCTCAGCGCGTAGCTGGCAGAAATCCGCTCGCGAGGCACCCGCCGACCCCGAACCGACCAAGGGTGTGGCGGCTTGTCAACCCGCCATCAACCGTTGCCGCTTCAGGCGCCGAGTGAACACAGCACGCTTTGCAGCTTGTCTCGGGTGGTGTTCGTGCACGCCTGCATGGGCTCGCGCAGCTCGTCTGCAATCAGGCTTTGCAGCTGCAATGCCGCCTTGACCACGGCCGGGTTGGGCTCGGCAAAGGCCACTTTGATCCAGGGCAGCAACTGGTAGAACGTACCACGCGCGGCGGCCCAGTCGCCGCTGTCGACCTGCTGCACCATGCGTACGTACAGGTCGGCGCGCACATGCGCGGAGGCCGAAATGGCGCCAGCCCCACCCAGGCACAGGTTATTGAAGATCTGCAGGTCTTCACCGGCCAGCACCTGAGCGTGGCCGTCCTCGATCAGGGCCATGGTCGTCTCGTTGTCACCGCCACAGTCTTTCACCGCCGCAATACGTGGATGGCGCACGATACGGCGCAGGGTTTCACGTTCGATGCGTACGCCAGTGCGGTAGGGAATATCGTAGACGATCACTGGCACGCTGGCCGCATCGGCCACGGTGGCGAAGAAGGCTTCGATGCCAGCCTGCGAAGGGCGGATATAGCAAGGTGCGGGCACCAGCAGCCCGCCAATGTCACGTTGCTGGATTTCAGCCTGGAAGGCCAGCAACTCACCCAGGTTGTAACCTGACAGGCCCATCACCACCCTGCCAGGCTCCACCCAGGCCAGCACGGCATCCAGCACTGCCAGTTGCTCGGCCTTGGACAACGCCGCTGCCTCACCCGTGGTACCGCACACCACAAAACCGGCCACACCGTCTTTGAGCAGCTTCTTCACCAGCTTTTCCAGGCCTGGGAAGTCGATTTCATTGGCGCGCATTGGCGTGACGAGGGCGATCCAGATACCACGGAAATTCGACATGCAAAAACTCCTGATGTTGACCGAAAGTCAGCGTCAGCAGGGCGAAGAGTGGAAGTGGTGGCAGGGATACCTGGCGCCTTCTGTCTCGTCAGCCCACCTGACGAGACAGCGCGCCTCGGTCAGATGAGCGGCTGTTTCTTGGATTTCTTGGCAACGGCAACGCACGCGTCTGCCTGAGCGATGAAGCCCGAAGCGGAAATGGCGTGGTTGGATGTGGACATGCTGGCAAGCCCGTTGCGTAGGTATGGCTGGATAATGGCGGGAAAAGTCGCCACAGGCAAGCCCGCAGTCGCACGCTTCAAATCAGGCCTTGCTTCACCGCTATAGCAATGCAGTGGGTTTCAGGCGCCAGCCACACGAACCTGCTTCGGCGGCGTCTACCTACAGGCGAATGCTGTGATGTGCTGTATGGTTACCGGTTAAGCAAAAACCGTTTTCCGGAGACAAGCATGCTGCGTATCTTTGAACGTCGGCTCGACCCCTTCCCACCCGACGAGGTACCACCGCCGCCCGTTGGCCTGTTGCGCTTCATGTGGGCTTGTACCCGCGGCGCCCGTGGCTACATCCTGGCGCTGGCGCTGCTCAGTGCCGGGGTGTCGATATACGAAGCCTGGCTATTCGCGTTCCTGGGCCAGGTGGTCGACCTGCTCGCGTCCTGGCAGGCAGGCGGTACTGTTGGCCCCGAGGAAAGCCGTGTGCTGTGGGGGATCGGCATCGTCCTGGTGGTCAGCATCGGGCTGGTGGCGCTGCGCACCATGGTTCAGCACCAGGTGCTGGCGATCAACATGCCGCTGCGGCTGCGTTGGGATTTTCACCGCCTGATGTTGCGCCAGAGCTTATCGTTCTTTTCTGACGAGTTTTCTGGCCGGGTCACTACCAAGGTGATGCAGACGGCGCTGGCAGTACGCGATGTGCTGTTTACACTCATTGAAATCCTGCCTGGGATTGGCGTGTATTTCATCGCGATCATTGCCCTGGCCGGCGGCTTTGCCCTGAAACTGATGCTGCCCTTCATTGCTTGGGTCGTGCTGTTCGGCTTGGCCATGCTGTATTTCGTCCCCCGGCTGGGCAAGGTCGGGCAGGAGCAGGCCAATGCCCGGTCGTCGATGACCGGGCGGGTTTCTGACGCTTACACCAACATCACCACGGTAAAACTGTTTTCGCACTCCAACCGCGAAGCGCACTTTGCGCGCGCAGCCATGGAAGATTTCAAGCAGACCGGTTTTCGCCAGATGCGCCTGGTGAGCCAGTTCGAAATCGTCAACCAGGCGTTGGTGGTGGGCTTGATCTTTGGTGCCGGTGGCTACGCACTGTGGCTGTGGCACCAGGGCCAGGTTGGCACCGGGGCCGTGGCGGCAATCACCGCCATGGCCTTGCGCGTCAACGGTATGTCGCACTGGATCATGTGGGAAATTACCTCGCTGTTCGAAAACATCGGCACCGTGCAGGACGGTATGGCCACCCTCACCCGCGGCCCCAAGGTGCAGGATGTGCCGGGTGCTGCAGAGCTGGTAACCACGGGTGGCGCGGTGAGTTTCGACAAGGTCAGCTTCAACTACAACGGCGAGCGCCAGGTGCTCAATGAGCTGACGCTGCACATCCGTCCGGGCGAAAAAGTCGGCCTTGTCGGCCGCTCCGGCGCCGGCAAGTCCACCTTGATCAACCTGCTGCTGCGCTTCTACGACGTGGACAAGGGGGAAATACGCATCGACGGCCAGAACGTCGCCAAGGTCACGCAGGATAGCCTGCGCAGCGCCATCGGCATGGTCACTCAGGACACCTCGCTGTTGCACCGTTCGATTCGCGACAACATTGCCTATGGCCGCCCCGATGCTACCGAAGCACAGATCCGTGCCGCTGCGGCCAGTGCCCAGGCCGATGGTTTCATCAGCCAGCTCAGCGACCGCCAGGGCAACAGCGGTTACGACACCCTGGTGGGTGAACGCGGCATCAAGCTGTCTGGCGGCCAACGCCAGCGCATTGCAATTGCCCGGGTGATGCTGAAGAACGCACCGATCCTCCTGCTTGACGAAGCCACCAGCGCGCTGGACTCGGAGGTGGAGGTGGCCATTCAGGAGAGCCTGGATGAAATGATGCAAGGCAAGACCGTTATTGCCATCGCCCACCGGTTGTCGACGATCGCCGCCATGGACCGGCTGATCGTGATGGATGAAGGGCGCATCATCGAGCAAGGCACCCATGCCGAACTGTTGGCGAAAAAGGGTACCTATGCACGGTTGTGGCAGCATCAGAGTGGCGGGTTCCTGGGTGAGGATCAGGGCGTGGCCGAGGCTGTGGAGTAAGCAGAGGCCGGGGGCAGCCAGGGCATACCCAGGCTTCGAAAGCCTACCCAGTCAATGAACTGCGCCCCTGACGATGCTCATGGTCGCTGCCCATCCGGTAGCACCGCCTGCACCACACTGGCTGGCTGTTGCAACAAGCCTCGGGGCAAGCGGAAGCCTTTGAAAGGTTGCTGGGTAATGGGATTGAAGGCTTTTTCAGCGTTAAGCCGATAGCGCATCACGCCATCTCCGGTCCTGAAGCTCAGGTCCACGCTGGTCGCCGTCCGGCCATTGAGCGCGCCGCGGCTGAGCAAGCGAAACATCGACCACGGGCCACGGTACTCCAGGCTGCTGCTGTTGCCATTTTGCCTTAGCAAGGTGAGATTGCTGCGGACCTGCTGCCCCAAGGTATTGGGCCAGACAATACCCGTGATATGGCTTGGCCCATGGGTGTAGGCAATCAACTGGCCATCCAGGTCCAGCAGGCTGGTACGCTGGTTCGCACTGAGCCCCAAGGGCTCGATGCTGAACTGCACACTCAGCTTGCCACGCTGATCGAAGAAGGTTTCGCGGATGCGATCCGCCAGCTCGAGCTGCTCGATCACGTCGGCACGAATCAGGGATTGCCCGTGCTGAGCGGACTGCAAGGCCTCAAGGTTGTCCTTCAGGAAAACCTTGAGATACCGATCATTAAACTGCTGCAGGCGTCCTTTCGGCCCGAAGAACGCCTCGAAGTCATCCAAAGAAGCATCGGGTGCCTTCACCACAAAGGGGTAGCGGCCTGCCAGGCGTTGCTGGAAAAAACTGTACACGTCAGCATCCCAACGTCGCTCCAGTTCGCGCAGTGCTTCAACGTTCAGCACCTGGGCAGTCTGGTCGGCGAGCTTTCTGACCTGGTGGCTGATAGGCTCCGGTAAACCTGTGGCAATACGTTGCAGGGTGCCGATCGGGTCCTGCCCTGTCATCGCAAAGCGCTGATGCACGGCTTGCAACGCGGCCTTGCCGCGGTCCGGGCTGTCTTGTACGGCCTTGGCGTAGTCCAGCACGGCCGCAACAGCGCCAAGGGTTTCATCGTAGTAGCTCGGCTTTTCTCCTGTCGCCTGCAGCATGGCGCCCAAGCCTGCAAACGCCCGCTGGATGGCCAACGCTTGCTGTTGCTCGGGTTTTCCGGTTGCTACCCGCAGCGTACTCAGCTCACCTGGGGATTCAACAGCTGCTGAAGACGCAAGCGAGGTGTTATCCCTGACCGTGTCCAGCAGCCGCTGCAACGGTGCTGCGGGGCCGGTCAACTGCTCCAGGATCGCGACACCATGGTCCAGATCACGGAAGTCAGCCACCGTAAAAGCGTTCAGGGCGCGCCGCCAGCTGTCAATGTAATCGGCGCTGTAGAGGTTATACAGCCGCTCGGTCAGCGCATCGCGGTCAACGTCCGAATAGTCGAGTTGACTGCGCTCCCCCAATGCCCATTGATCAACCATCGCCATTTCAGCGAAGCGTTGGCTGTGCGGCTCGAAGTATTCCCTGAAGCCTTTGGCGGTGAGCATGGCGGCCAGCCGTACATCCTCATCCCCTTGCCTGGCCCCGGAAGACGGCTGGTACACCACATCGAACGCAGGCCCTACCTGGTGGCGCAGGTCCAGCCCGGCGTGCAACTGCTGGTACGATTGTTGTTTCAGCCCTGCATAGACCCGCTGTGGCAACGGCAATTTGCGCAGCGCCTGCTGCACTTCGCTGACCCGCTGGCGGTACTGCGGCAAATCGGTATCGGCATAGGCCAAGGCGTATTTCAGGTGCTGCATGAGGTCACGCTGCAACTGCCCCTGGCCAGGAAAGGCCCGCTGCCACTGACGGGCCATCCAGTCCTCGACCCATTCGGGCCGGCGGCTGTTACGGTCCTCGATCATCCGGTAAACCCTGAGCGCGGCCATTTGTTGCTCGCTGCCAGGTGGTGCTGCATTCATGGCATCGATCACACCACTGGCCAAGGCCGGCAAGAAACGTTTAGACAACAAGCTGAGGTACGCCTCATCAACCAAGGGACCAATGTTGCGCCCTTGATACAAGCCAAAATCGGCAACCACCGGCCAGGCCGCACGATAGTCGCCAAACACCGCCACCGCATCGCGAATCTGGTCCAGTGGCGCCAGCAGGTTGCGCCCGGTCGGATCAAGACGCATATCGACTTCGTGACCGCTGTACTCCTGGCTTTTGGCGAGCACACTGGCAGCCTTGGCGCCATTGATGTCGGCGTAACGCTGCCAGCTGGCAACGGCGATACTGAACGCCAGGATGCCTACACCAGAGCCCACCCACAGCAAGTGGCGCTTGCTGCGCGCAACCCGAACATTGTCACCCGCCAGCCCGGCTTCCTGATAGATAACCCGCCTGAATGCTTGCTGGATGAAATAGACCAACGCCTTCCCCTGTGCCTTACCTTCACGCAGGGGCAGCTTCGTCGTGTAGGGCTGAGCCGCTTCTCGGACAAAGGCATTGCGCATGTCGCCTTGCTGTACCACTGACGACCAGTACACACCACGTACCAAGGGTGGCGTGGTGAACCGGTCACTCGCCAAGGTTTCGCGCAGGAATGCCTGCAGTATGGGGCGCAACCCGATCAACTGTGCATGCAGTGAGAACAGGCGCCCGCACGGCGCTGTCTTGCCCAGTACATCCAGCCGGTCGATGACCTGCTCCTGCAATTGGGTGAGAAGCCGCCCGTAGTGCTCGTCATACTCATCCAGCCAGGCGTCGAACGCGTCAACCGCATCTAGCTTGAAGGTGAACCCCAACAGGCTTTCACGCTTGGCGGCCGGAAGCTGGCTGTAGAACTGGTCGAAGCCGTCCAGCAGATCGAATTTGGTCAGTACCACGTACAGCGGCAGGCGCGCCCCCAACTGACTGCTCACTTCGTAAAGGCGTGTGCGCAACCCATGGGCCAGTGCGACGCGCTGCTCGGGCTTGCCATGCAGCAGCGCCGGCAGGTCGACCACCAGCAACACACCATTGAGCGCCCGCTGGCTTCGCTTACGCTGCAGCCAGCCCAACAGGTGCTCCCACAACCGGGCCTGGATGCCGGGCGGCGCGAAGGCTTCGGAGGGGGCGTTGGCCGCCGAGCCCGCCGGCGGTTTTTGACTGATGAAAACACCGGGCGGGTCGATGATCACGGCATCATCGCTCACCCACCAGCCTACCGGGTAGGCCAGTGCTTCAGCCTGTCGGCCCCGTGCCTGGGCCTGGTCGATACGCGTCAGGGTAAAGCGCTGATCGGTGCGGTCGATGAAGCTGCTTTTACCGGACTGTTCGTCGCCCAACACCAGGTACCAGGGCAGCCGGTACAACGCGCGTCGCCCACCTGCATTGTCGAGGTACCGCTCAAGCCCCTGGCTCAAGGCCCGCTCTTGCGCCTGCACGAACGGTATCGCGACATCCTGTTCGGCGGCCAGTGCCTGGCGGCGCTCCGCTTGCAGGCGGCGAAAGCGCGTGCGCAGCACCCCAAGCCAGCACAGAAGCGGCACCAGCACGAGCACCAGGCTTGCCACGCTGCGATGAGCCACACTTGCCAGCGGCTGCTGCTCCCGCCACGTCCATTGCGGGCCAAGCCACCAGATAGCGACCAGCATCAGCAAGGCGCCAAGCCCTAGCAGCAGCGGCAGCGCCAGGCCAATGCGCGTTACCCACGGCCAGCCCCAACGTTTGAGTTGCGTCCATATTTGATTCATCGAGGCTCTTGATCCTTGTCTTGAACTGCCAGCGCTGGGGATGAGGCGTACTGCTGAAGCCGCTGAAATACCTCGGGCTCCCACGCACTGGCGGTGGTTTGCTGCATGGTTCGGGCAACGCTGGCGCACAGGTCCTGGGCCAGCCAGGACACGCCCCGCGCGGCCAGCAGATCGGCTGCAATCACCGTGGTGTGGCAACGCTCACGGGGAGCACGAAAGCCCGCTTGCAGCCCTTGCAGCCGAAGGAGCAGCGGTTCTACGCCACCCGTTTCCAGCTGGCTGACCAGCTCCTCGCGCAGGCCGCTGAACTCCTGGGGGGTTGCACCTTGGCCTGACGGCCCTTGCGTGCCCTTGAGCCAGGCCAGGCACTGGTCGTCGACAAATACCAGCCCGTCGCTGAAGCACAACTGCTGCAGCGAAGGCATACGCTGTACAAACCGGGCGGTGGCACAACGGATGGCCTCGGCCACCTCGCACATCGCCAGCTGTGTGGCGACGGTCGCAGCCAGAAAGCTGCCGCGAATCCAGAAGGGGCAAGCCGTCAGGCTCTTTTCAATGCGCTGCAGCAAGGCGGGGTCAACCACCTGACTGGCTATGGCCTCTTCATAGACCCGCGTGATATCCAGCGGAACCGCCATCAATTCCGTACGGTTGCCCTGCCTGACTTGGGGAGCAACCTGAATGTGCGCCCACAAACCGAAACGCCGTAACTGGTAGCCGGTAGCGTCGTAAGGGTCCTGCTGGTTGATGAGCTCGGCCATGGACAGCACAGCCCGCCGTGTCTCACGCTCATTGCCCATCGACATGCGTGACACGGGTGTGACGATGACATCGGCCAACGGCGCAGGCTTCTCGGTTGCAGCCGCCGCTTTGGGCACAGCAGCCTCACCAACACCGTTGGCAAGTTCCGAGTACTTGCCTAGCAGGCGCTCAAGTTCGCCCAGTGCTGCCGTGTCCAGCTGCACCGTTTCCTGTTGTTGCAGGCGTTTCAAGGCAGCCTGCGCTGCCGCTGCGTGGGTCGGGGTGTAGGTAAAACGATCAAGACGCGGTAGCGCCTCGGCCAAGCGATCGATCACCAGGGCAACCAGCTTGCGTTTGCCCAGGAAGCCTTTCGGTCCCGGCTTGGGATGAGCGGCTTCCCAATAGCACTCGAGCATGCCGGCCAGCAACGCCAAGGTGCATCCCCACTGCTCCCAGCAGCCGCTACGCAACCATGCGGCACTCAGGTGCGCAACGATTCGCAAGTGCTTGCATTGCTGGCTCAGGTACTGACGGGACGCGTCTTCGATGTACACCCAGTCGATCGAGGCTTCCTGCAGCCCACCCAGCTTGACCATCTCCTGATCAATGGCCTGATAGGTTTCGTCCTCGACATCGAACAGGCCAGCCGGAACTGCCGGATCAATCGGCGCGAGCAACCGAGTGACCTCTTCCCTGGATACCTGCGCTACCACCGGCATGTGCTTCGCGCTCGGCTGATCAAGGGGTCCAGGCCTTGCGCATCGAAGGTCAGCCCGTCGACCTCGCCGTGATCACTCACAACCTCGATACGCTGGGCACCGATCAGCTTCCTGATCTGCTCTATGGCGGGCAGGCCCCGCCCGGCATCGAGCACTTGACCGTTCTCCATCACCTGCCAGGGGGTCTCACGGGTAGACCAGCCCTCCCCGCTCAGGCGTACCTTGACCCAGCTTGCTTCGATCGGACGCCTGGCAATCAGCTGTAGCCGGGAGATGGCCTGGATGCAACTGATTGCCATGTAGGCACGTTCATCACCCGATGCGATGGCGGGCGCCGAAATCACAAGCGCTGGTGCGCCTGCCCCGTCCTGGGGCTGGCTCCCGATGCGAAACGTCAGGTCATCCGGTGCCCGTTCAGCTTCATTTGCCATCACCCGTAACACAGTGGGGGCCTGCTGCTCCGGTGCAGACCACTGCCGCTTTGGCGTGTACGCCGGGGTGCCAGCAGCCTGATCGAAACAGGCCAGTCGCTCGACGTTGGACACGATCCGGGGACAGTCCCGCGTGGAGCCTGCCAGCACCGGCTGCAGACAAAACAGCAACGAGAGACCGGCGCCATATGCACAGCGGTTAATCATCCTGAATTTACTCTCTGAATAGTACAAATGGCCTATATGGCGCAAAGAACTTTCCTACAAATAGATAGCAATGCCTATGCGTCCGCGCGACCAATTAAAACAAATCCAGCAGAAGCCTATTACACAGTACCGAATGCACACAAACAAATATTTATTTACATCTTAATGCTCGACCAAAGACCACTCTTCCGCGCATCGTTTTCATAGGGAACGGACAAATAACCCAACCCATTAATCATATGTGGGAATCTTCCTACAAGACCGAGACAACAATAAACACAACTAGCACCTGAACATCCTACAGCCCAACAGGGAGTTGCGTACCGATGTCTAACAATACGGGATCCGTTGCGCCGAAAGAACGCGTCAATATCAAGTATGTCCCCGCTACCAGCGATGAGCAGGCTGAGGTGGAGCTGCCGCACAAGATGCTGGTGCTGGGCGACTTCGGCCTGGATGACAACCGTGCGCTTGAGGACCGTCAGGTCATGCGCATCGATAAACATACATTCAACAGCGTGTTGAACGACGCCAACGTGAGCCTGGACGTAACGGTACCGTCCAGGCTTGGCACCGCCCCGGATACCGAGCTGGCCGTCCACCTGCAGTTCAGGTCCATCAACGATTTCGGGCCGGACCGGATCGCGCGCCAGGTGCCCGAGCTGAACAAGCTGCTGGCGCTGCGCGAAGCACTGGTCGCCCTGAAAGGCCCGCTGGGTAACGTCCCGGCCTTCCGCAAGCAATTGCAGCACCTGCTTAACAACGAGCAGGCGCGTAAGCAGCTCGCCCAAGAATTGGACCTGGTGCTCGAGGCGCCAGAAAAAAATTGAGACAACGGAGCGTCCCCATGCCCAAGCCAAGCAGCACCGCCATCACCACAGACGCAACGGCCGACACATTGAGCAATGCCACCTTGCTCGACCAGATCATGGCAGAAACCAAGCTGGTGCCTGCTCAGGAGGGCTACCAGATTGCCAGGCAGGGCGTATCTGCCTTCATCGCCGAAATCCTCAAGAGCAATGACCCGGATCAACTGATCAACAAACACCGAGCCGACCAGATGATTGCCGAGATCGACCGAATGCTCGGCAAACAGATGGATGCCATTCTGCATCAGCCTGAGTTCCAGCAGCTTGAATCATCATGGCGCAGCCTGAAACTTCTGGTCGACCGCACGGACTTCAGGGAGAACATCAAGCTTGAAGTCTTGCATGTCACTAAAGAGGACCTGCTCGACGACTTCGAAAATGCTGCTGACATTACCTGCAGCGGTATCTACAAGCATGTTTACACCGCGGGTTATGGCCAATTCGGGGGAGAGCCGGTTGCGGCCATGGTAGGCAACTACAACTTCGGCCCCTCTTCCCCTGACATCAAGTTGCTAAGTTACATGGCCTCCGTTGGCGCCATGTCCCATGCCCCTTTTCTTGCTGCACCTGCCCCCGAATTCTTCAATTTGAACAGCTTCGAGGAGCTGCCTAACCTCAAGGAAATAAAAGACCTCTTCGCCGGCCCTCGGCATGCCAAGTGGCGCGCTTTTCGTGAAAGCGAAGACGCCCGCCACGTCGCCCTGACCGGGCCACGCTTCATGCTTCGCTCCGCTTACCACCCGCAGGAACAACCGATCGAGAGCTTCAACTACAACGAAGACATCGCCGGGCAGCACGACAACTACCTGTGGGGCAATTCTGCTTTTCTGTTAGCCAGTTGCATCAACGACAGCTTCGCCCGCTACCGCTGGTGCCCGAACATCATCGGCCCCCAATCGGGCGGTGCCGTCGAAGACTTGCCGGTCCACCTGTACGAATCCCTGGGCCAGTTGCAGGCCAAGATCCCTACCGAGGTGCTGATATCCGACCGCAAGGAATTCGAACTGGCCGAAGAGGGCTTCATCGCCCTGACCATGCGCAAAGACAGCGACAACGCCGCGTTCTTCTCCGCCAACTCGGTACAAAAGCCCAAGCACTTCCCGAAAACCCCTGAGGGGCTTCAGGCACAGACCAACTACAAGCTGGGTACCCAGTTGCCCTACCTGTTCATCGTCAACCGGCTCGCCCACTACATCAAGGTGCTGCAGCGCGAGCAGATCGGCAGTTGGAAAGAGCGCCGTGACCTTGAGTCCGAGCTGAACAAATGGATCAAGCAGTACGTCGCCGACCAGGAGAACCCGTCTGCCGACGTTCGCAGCCGCCGGCCGCTGCGTGCCGCCCGTATTGAGGTCTCGGATGTTGCGGGTGACCCGGGCTGGTACCAGGTTTCGCTCGCCGTACGCCCGCACTTCAAGTACATGGGCGCGAACTTCGAGATTTCTCTGGTCGGGCGGCTCGATACGCAATGAGTGGTCTTTTTGATCGCCTGATGGTGGACCAGTGCACCCGCCGGGAGGCCTCCCGACGCGAGAGCGCTTCCCACAAGTTCGCCGCCATCAAGCGCCACCTCGAAACGCTGCTGAATGCCCGCCAGGGGTGCTCCCAGAGCAGCCCTGAGCTGGGCCTGCGCGACTTCAATGGGCATGACGTGAGCAACGGCGACTTGCTTGTGCAGGTGAGCGCGGATATCCGTCGCACCCTCCAGCGCTTCGAGCCGCGCATACAGGTACGCACGCTCAACGCAGTGCCCGATACCCATGCCCCGCTGGAGCTGCATTTCAGGCTGGACTGCCTGGTACAGGTCAACAACCACGCAGAGCAGCTGCAACTCGAGCTGCTGGTCGATGGCCACAATCGCTACACGCGAGTGAGGTGACCGATGTCACTGAGAGACAGTTTCAGCGAAGAACTGCGTTACCTGCACGAACTGGGGAACGACTTTGCCAAGGAAAACCCACAACTCGCGCGGTTGCTTGGCAAAGGTGCCAGCGACCCCGATGTCGAACGCCTGATGGAAGCCTTTGCGTTCCTGACCGCCAAGCTACGGCTGAAGCTGGAAGACGACTTGCCAGAGCTGACCCATCCCATGCTGCAGTTGCTGTGGCCGAACTACCTGCGGCCGCTGCCCAGCGCGACGATCATCAAGTTCAGCCCGGTGAGGCAATCCCTCAGCCAGTCACAGCGCATCCCAAAGGGGTCGCGGCTGTTCTCGAAACCGGTAGACGGCGTGGCCTGCGAGTTCCGCACCTGTACAGCGGTCAACATTCATCCGTTCGAGATCGACACGGTCGCAGCCACCCAGACATCCGATAGTTCTGTGATCTGCATCAGCCTGCAATCACTGGTCGAGCGGCCGTTGAACAGCCTGGGCTGTACCAGCCTCGACTTTTACCTCAGCGGCGATGCTCGAACCGCGCGCACGCTTTATCTGTGGGTTTCTCAATACCTCAAGGATGTCAGCGTGACCATCAATGGCGAGGTTCGTCGGCTGCCGGCAAACAGCATCACATTCCCAGGGTTCAGCCCCAACGACGCCTTGCTGCCTTACCCACAGAACGTCTTTGATGGCTATCGCATCCTGCAGGAGTACTTCGCGTTCCCTCAACGCTTCCACTTTTTCAGCGTTACCGGCCTGGAAAAGATCTGGCCAGCTCATGACAGCCAGCAGGTAAACCTTGAATTTCACTTCACGCGCCAGCTACCCGACTCGCTGCGTGTCGGCAAAGCAGATTTCAACCTGTTCTGCGCACCTGCGGTCAACCTGTTCCAGCACAGCGCCGAGCCCATCGACCTGTCCGGCAAGGACGCCATGGTTCCACTGAAGCCCAAGGGCACAGCGCCGCACGGCTACGAAATCTTCAGTGTCGACCAGGTGATCAGCACCCGAACGACGACTGACGGTAACACCGGTGAGCACCTTCGGACCTTCCGTCCCTTCGAGTCCTTCGCCCATGAAATCGAGCACGTCCAGGGGCGCACGGCGCTGTATTACCGCTGCCAGCTGGAAGAGTGCCTGCACGGCAATGGCGTCATGCATCGAATCGCCTTCGTCCGCGCCGACGCCAACAGCTACATAGGCGAGCTGGAAACCGCGTCCATCGACCTCACCTGCACCAATCGGGACCTACCGCTGGCGCTAGGCGTGGATGACATCAACGTCCTGAGCGAACTTACGCCGCCGCTGGCCACCTACACCAATCTCTGTACCCCCACCCGCCCCTGTCGCCCGGTGCTGGACGGCCAGTTGCAGTGGGCGTTGATCTCCAACATGTCGCTCAACTACCTGTCCATGCTCTCGGTAGAGCCGCTGAAAGCGGTGATCCGCGCCTATGACTTCATGGCCCTGCACGACATCCAGCAGGCTCGCACCACCCGTAAACGCCTGGAGGGTATGCGCGACATTCATACGCAGCCCATGGATTGGCTGATCAAGGGGCAACCCATTCGCGGCCTGCACACCCTGCTGAAACTGGACCAGTCCGCCTTCCTCTGCGAAGGCGACTTGTACCTGTTCAGCTGTGTGCTCGCTCATTTCTTCGCCCTGTACGCCAGCATCAATTCCTTCCACCAGCTGGAAGTGATCAACACCACCAATAACGAGCACTACACATGGCCAATACAGACCGGCAAGCAACCGCTGATCTAGCCGACAAGCTGCTCTGCAAAGCGCACCAGTACAACTTCTTCCAGTTGCTGGAGCGGTTGCACGGGCTGCATGGCGATAACCTGGAACCGCGTTGGCCGGACAAGGCCACCCGGCTGCGCGTGCGCCTGGCCTGCGACACACGGCTGACCTTCCCTGTATCGGACGTGTACAAAGCCCAGCGAATGCCCGCTGAGGACGAGCGCTACCGCGTCGTTGCCACGTTCCTGGGGTTGCACGGCACCGATTCGCCATTGCCCACCTATTATCTGGAACAGGTGGCGTATGAACATGCGCATGGCATCGGTGTACGGCCGGCCTTCTTCGACTTCTTCAACCACTACCTGCTCAGCCTGTTGCACCGTATCTGGCGCAAGTACCGCTATTACATCCGCTTCCAGCCAGGTGCCAGTGACGGGTTCTCGCAGTACATGTTTGCCCTGCTGGGGCTTAACGACAAGCAGTTGCGAGGGGACACGGCGCTGCCCTGGAGCCGCCTGCTCAGTTTTGCCGGCGTAATCGCCAGCCGCAGCCGTGCGCCGGGCACTGTGGCCGGCATCATTGCGCACTGCTTCGACCTCAAGCAGGTGCACATCCGCGAGTTCGAGACGCGATCAGTCGTCACGCCGTCCAGGCAGCTTGCAAGCCTGGGGCGGACCAACGGCCAGCTGGGCAGCACGTTCATGATTGGCAGCCGCACGCGCACCCGCAGCAGCAAGTTCACCATCGTGATCAGCGAACTCGACCAGAAGCAGCTGCGGGACTTGCTGCCCAGCGGCATCAACTTCGGCCGTTTGCGCGCACTGATCGACTTTCTGCTGCGTGACGGGCTGGCCTATGACCTGGAGCTGCGCCTCAAGCAGAGCGCGTTGTCACCCTTCTGCTTGCACCGCAGCCAGGGTGCCTATCTGGGCTGGACCAGCTTCGTCGACGACCGGCATGGCCAGATCAGCCCGGTTGTACGCTTCCGGGGGCGCTCATGAGCACAGTCACCTTGAGCATCACCAACCTCGACCAACTGCAGCACGGCGTTACTGCTCGGCACCTGTTCGACTGCAAGGGCGGCACCATCGGCAGCGGGCGAGCAAACTGGCGAATCAATGACCGCGATCAGGCCGTTGCGCCCATCCACTGCGAAATCCGCTGGATCGAGGGCAGCTTCTGTGTGATCGACCACTGCCACCGCACCTACGTCAATGGCAGTGCCAACAGCCTGGGGCCGCTTCCACCCAGGCGCCTGGTTGAGGGTGACCAGCTTCTCATTGGTGCCTATCGCCTACAGGTTCAGTACTCCCAGGATCAGGCCTGCACACGCTCGCTGGAGGACCTGTTCAACCCGGACCCGAGGGTGCTCGACCGCCTGATAGCCGAAGCGCCTGCACCCGCTTGGCCGGCACAGCCTTCTGCCCCCCAACCAGCCGTCGAGATCTGCTCGGTCTTCAAAGCAGCCATGGGGAACGACCCTCTGGCAGCGCTGGACGCAGCAGACGGTGAAGGGGCACTCCGAGAAAACCCGCTGCAGCGCCTGATTGCCGGAGCATACCCATGAAGCCTCATCCACTTCTGCTCGCCCCCCTGCTGCTTGCGCTGGTCGGCCCCGCCGGCTGCACCTCTTTGAGCAGAATGAGCCAGGTGGCCATGGACCACTCGTTGCCCATCGGGCCGCCCAAGGATCACCCGACCGAGGTCGCATTCAGCATCAATGCCAGCCCTACCCTCAACGGCAATCCGGACAGCCTTGGCGTAGCAGCCGATCAGGATCGCGCCCTGGAGCCCAGCCCCTACGCTGTGACCCTGAGTGCTGGCGACCCCTATGCGTTGACCGAAAAAATCGGGGTTCTGTTCGAATACCTGCAAGCGCAATTCCCGGCCATGTCCCCCGTCGAGCTGGACGAAGGAGACGAAAGCGACCCGGCTCGCTCGCCCCTGGAAGAAAGCGGCCCCGGCAGCTACGACGACCCTCAAGTGGCGTTGACCTTGCCGCGCACCACAAGCGTTGCCTCAGCGCTGGTCGCCACGCCCATTGCCATCACGATCCTGCAACTGCGCGACGACTCACTGCTGCGCAACACCGTGTACCAGCTACTGGAGCAGGACCCGGCCAAGGCGCTGCGCAGTACCTATATCCGTAGTGACGACTACCTGCTGCGCCCTGGCCAGTTCAAGTACATCCCGTTCGAACCCATCCACGCCGAAACCCGCTTCGTCGCGGTGATTGCCGACTACCGAGGCCATGAAAACGCCAGTTGGCGACAAGTACTGCGCATTCCGCCGCGTGGCCGCCAGATCATGCTGTCGGTGTTGGTCAACGACACGCACATCGTGCTCAAGGAAGAAGACTGATGGCGCCTCAACACCCTTTGCCCTTCCTGCTTACTCACGCTGACACGGAGCGCCCATGAGTTCACGCAATCCCGTTCTCTGGCCCGAAGGCCTGTTCGTCAAACCACAGCATTTCCAACAGGCGGCCAGGGCCAGCGAAGCAGCCCTGCACCAGCGCCTCGCCAGCCTCAATGCAGCCTTCTACGGCTTCAGCGAACTTCAGTTGAACGACGAATACCTGAGCCTGGGCAAAGTCGCCATCACCCGGGCGCGAGGTGTGATGCCGGACGGCACGGTGTTCGACATTCCCGCCGACCTTCCGCCACCGCCGCCGCTGGAAATCGGCGACGACGCGTGCCAAGACAGTGAGGTGTATCTGTGCCTGCCGCTGCGTACCGATGGCGGCCGCGAAGTGAGCTGGCCCGACAATGCAGCCAATTTCCGCTATACCGCCCAGGCACAGGAAATCAAGGATACCCACACCGCTGACGGTGACCTGGTGCAGGTAGACCTTGCGGTGCCCAACCTGCAGCTCAAACGCAAGACCGAAGACAGCAGCGCCTACACCCGCCTGGCCCTGGCACGTATTCTGGAACGGCGCCCCGACGGCAGCCTGCAACTGGACGAAGCGTTCTACCCCACCAGCGTTTCGGTGCGGGCGGTGCCAGCGCTGCAGCGGTTTCTTGAAGAAATCACCCATACCTTGCGCGAGCGGGCGCGCGGCCTCGCCACGCGGATTGGTGCCTCGGGCCAGTCCGGGATCGCCGACATTCGCGACTTCAACCTGCTGCAGGCCATGAACCGTTGGTGGCCATGCTTCCAGCATCTGGCCAGGCAAGCGCAAACGCACCCCGAGCAGCTGTACCTGTGCATGAGCCAGGCCTGTGGCGAATTCGTCACCTTCACCGACCAGAACAGGCTGCCGCAGGAGTACCCCGCCTATCACCACACCGCACTGCGCACCTCCTTCAAACCGCTGGAAGACACCTTGCGCCGGTCTCTGAGCACCGTCTTGCGGCCGCGCGCTGTTTCACTGCCGCTGGAGAGCGAACAATTCGGCGTGATGACGACCACGCTGGAAGACCGGCGGCTGATCGACGAAGCCGACTTCATCCTCGCCGTGCGCGCCGACCTGCCACCACAGGCGTTGCGCCAGATGTTCATCCAGAAAGCCAAGATCACCTCACTTGAGTCATTGAATGACCTGGTGCCGCTGCAATTGCCGGGCATCCCTTTGTTGCCATTACCCGTGGCGCCCCGCGACCTGCCCTTCCATGCGGGCTTCAGCTACTTCGAGCTGGACCGACGTGATCCGGCCTGGGCGTGCATGAGCAAGGCGAATGGCTTCGGCATCCACATTGCGGGCGACTTCCCAGGGCTTGAACTGCAGTTCTGGGCGATCAGGAGTGAGTGACATGGGAAAAGACAACAATACGCCCACCGATGAAAACAACGCTGCAGTCAACGCGCTTGATTCAACCCTTGAACAGCCAGTACCCGCCCCCCGGGCTGCGGCAACCAATGCGCAAATATCCACGGACAAACCTGAGCCAGAGCCCGTTCCCGAAGGCTACCCCGCTGACCCGGAATTTCAGCTGCGGGGCGGCTTCGCCAACCTGATGCTGGATGCCGCATCACCGTTGTTCGGCTTGGTCATACGCCTGCGTACGCTGGACGAGCTGCCGAACATCCAGGACGTGCACCAGCAAGTACGCAGCCAGATCGACAACATTCAGGAAGAAATGCGCCAGCACGGTTACGAACCCGCTCAGTTGCTGGCGTACTCCTACGGTCTGTGCCTGTTCATAGACGAGGCCGTAATGGAGCGGCCCTGGGGCAAGAGCAGCTGCTGGAGTCAGGAGCCGCTGCTCAGCATCTTCCACGACGAGACCTGGGGTGGGGAAAAAATCTTCACGGTGATCACCCGCCTGATGCAGGAGCCCAAGCGTTATCAGGACGTACTTGAGTTCATGTACTACGCCCTGTGCCTTGGGCTGAAGGGCAAGTACGCGCTCGCGCCGAAAGGCGAAGAAACACTCAACGCACTGATTCACCAACTGCACGGGATCATCCGCGAACTGCGCGGCCCCACCCCCGAAGAAGTCTGCGACCCCTACACCAATGTGGCCCCACGCAACTTCCGCATGAGCCGGCAATGGCCCTGGTGGAGCCCCTTGGTGATTTCCGCCATCGCCATGGCGGTGGCTTACAGCATCTACAGCTATCGCCTGCACCTGATTACCACCGAGGTGCTGGAGTCGCTCAACGGCATTTTGCAGCAGTAGCGCGTCGATCCACGGCGCAGCTGATTCATTGAATTGACGAGGTACCTGCCTCGTTGACAAGCCCATCGTTCCTGATGGCCACGCCGCCCGTGGTGGCGTGATTTATCCATATGGATGTAGGAGAAACTGCCATGCCAACACCTGCTTATATCAAGATCATAGGCCAGACCCAAGGCAACATCACCGAAAATGCATTTACCGCTGAATCCGTCGGCAACGTGTTCCAACAAGGCCATGAAGATCAAATTCTGGTTCAGGAAATCAAGCATGAGGTGACTACGCCCACTGACCCCCAGAGCGGTCAACCGAGTGGCCAGCGCGTGCATAAGCCTTTCATATTCACCAGCTCGCTGAATAAAGCTACACCCCTGATGTATCAGGCACTTGCCAACGGCGAAATGCTGCCAACGGTCGAGGTCAGCTGGTATCGCACCTCGTCGGAAGGCAAACAAGAGCATTTTTTCACCACCACGCTCGAAGACGCCACCATCGTCAGCATCAATACCGTGCTTCCCCACGCACTCGACAAAGACAATGAAAACTACACCCAACTGGTTGAAGTATCGCTGGCGTATCGAAAGATCACGTGGGCTCACGATGTAGCCAATACCGAAGGCTCTGACGACTGGCGCGCACCTGCCGCCTGACCTGTGCAAATGCCCTGGGCAGGCCATGCCCGCCCAGGCTTTGTGTTGATTCAGACGGCGGACAAGGATCTTTTATGCCTAGCCAATCTGATTTGCGCTACAGCTTTGAGGCACTCGTTGGCAAAGCTGAATTCGAGGTGGTGTCGTTCGAACTCCGAGAGGGCATCAGCGCACCCTTTGAACTGGAGCTGAAACTGATCAGCTTCGAAAACGACATCGACTTCGGCCATTTGCTCGACAAGCCCGTGCTCTTCACCATCCTGGAGGGCGAACGCCCGGTACGGTACGTGCACGGCCTTGTCAGCCGTTTCAGCCAGGCTGAAAGCGGCTTCTACCGCACCTACTACCACGCGCTGGTCGAGCCCCAACTGGCACGGGCCAACCTGCGCTCGAACTGGCGCATCTTCCAGCACAAGACCGTACCGCAAATTCTCGAGCTGATGCTCAAGCGCCAGGGCATTGACCAGTACGAACTGCGCGCCAGCATGGACCACCAGGTGCGCGAATTCTGCGTACAAGCCGGCGAAACCGACCTCGACTTCATCGCCCGCCTCGCGGCCGAAGAAGGCTTTGTCTACCGCTTCGAGCACAACGAAAAACGCCATAAGCTGATCATCACCGACAGACTGCAGTCACTCGGTCTGATAAGTCACGGTGTCATCAAACACGAGGACGACGCCGAAGGCTTCTACCGTGAGCGTGAACCGTCAGCCCCGGACACCGTGCTGTACCATTCCAACCACGGCGGCGACCAGCCTCAACCGTGCCTACGGCGCTTGCGCTACAGCGAACAAGTGCGTACTGCACGGCAGGTTCAACGCGACTACACCTTCACCCACCCGGCCTATCGTCAGGAACACAGGGCCTCGGGCCCCTATCTTGAGCACCAGTCCACGGACTATGAGTGCTTCGACTACCCCGGCCGTTACAAACGCGATGCCGTTGGCAAGCCGTTCACCGAAAACCGCATCACCGGCTTGCGCCATGACGTGCGTATTGCCCAAGTCCAAGGCGACGATGTGCGCCTGCAACCAGGCCTGAGCTTCACCCTGACCGGCCACCCGCGCGAAGACCTGAATGTGCATTGGCGGGTCAGCACGGTTCGCCACGAAGGCAGCCAGTTCACCAGCCTGCAGGAAGAAACTGCCGGGGCCGACCAGGGCACACGTTACGAGCAAAAGGCGGTACTGGTGCCAGGCAGAACCGAGTGGCGCCCAGCCCCATTGCCCAAACCACGCGTTGACGGCCCGCATATGGCCACCGTGGTGGGGCCGCCCGGTGAAGAGATCTACTGCGACGAATGGGGCCGGGTCAAGGTCAGCTTTCCCTGGGACAGAGAAAGCCAGGACAACGCGTTCAGCTCCTGCTGGGTACGCGTATCCCAAGGCTGGGCCGGCGGCAGCTGGGGCTCGATGGCCATCCCACGGATTGGCCAGGACGTGATCATCCACTACGTCAACGGCGACCCCGATCAGCCGATGATCACCGGCCGTACTTACTGCGGTAACCAGTTGCCACCCTACGACCTTCCCCGCCACAAGACCCGCATGACCATCAAGAGCCAGACCCACAAGGGCGATGGCTTCAACGAGCTGCGCTTCGAAGACGAACTGGGCCAGGAGGAAGTGTTCATTCATGCCCAGAGGGACCAGAACAATGTGGTCAAGCACGATGAGACTACGCAGGTCGGCAATGACCGCAAAGAGCAGGTCGATCACGACGAATCGATCCTGATCGGCCACGACCGTACGGAAACGGTTGGCAATGACGAGCGCGTCACCATTGGGCAGGACGCCGCGCTCGACATCGGTAGAAACCACACGATCAGGATCGCCAAGGACCGTGTCGAAAACATCGGCAATCACCGTCACGACCAGATCGCCGCCAATCACCACACCCGTATCGGTGGCAACTTCGAGCAACGGGTCGAAGGGCATGCCGATCTGGAAGCCCGTGGGGATATCCGCAGACGTACACGCCGTTATGAACTTCGAGCATCGGAAGCCGTGGTCATCCAAGGCCCTGGTGGCTCCATTCGAATCGACGAAACAGGCATCACCCTGGACAGCCCGACGATTCGCATCACCGGCCAGATGCTCAAGTCGGCAAATGGGACGACAAGCCCCTTTTCCATCAGCAGTGCACCGAACACCGGCAAGCCTCTGGAGCGCTTGTGTGGGCGCCGCCCTGATGGTTCCTGCCCCCTGCCCGATTGCCGCTGTATCCGAGGGCCAGTCCAATGACTACACCGTCATCAGTTGCTCCGCGCAGCGAAGACTTCGCTCATAACTGCCGCTTTCTGCTGCTCATGACCAGGGCAATCGAGTACTGGGCCTATCGGCCCATCCCGCAGGAGGGTGAACTGGTTCCTGCTTATGCCCCATCGGTACTCGACCTTATAAACGCTGTCAGCCGGAATACTCAAAAGGCATGGTTATGGAAGAACAGCGCCCTGGATGACCGTCATGAGTTTGGGCCTTTGCTGGTGGACGTTGCAGACGCTCACGAGCTGCTTGCCCATGCAATCACGACCTGGATGCCTATCGGTGGCGCCATCGCGCTGGATGCCGAGGTTGGCCTGGCAGCGCTGGCAGACCACTTCACCAGCCTGGTGCAGGTCGTGCTCCCTGACCACAGCGTTGCCACTCACCATGTCACACCGGACCATCTTGCAGCCTGGCTGAATGCGCTGGACGACGACCATCGCAAGGCCTGGCTTGGCCCGGTGTCTCGGTTGGCATGGCGAGTCAACTGGGGGCCGGCTCATGAGTGGAAAACACACGAAAACAAGCCGATTGCTGCCCGCTCAAAATCAGAACTGCCTTTGACCCTCCAGCAGCTTGAACTTGATCGGCTGCAAGCAGGCATGCACGAGCACTTTGTCCTCTCATTGGCGCATGAGGTCTTGGCCATGCCGCCCCATGCCAACCATACCTTGGCGGACATACGCCTATGGATAGAAACACTCCTGCCGCAACTGACAGCCCTCAATTTCCGGAGCGAGGAAGTTGCGGGCCAATTCATTCGGCTGATAGCCGGGCACATGTGGCTGATGAGCAATGACAAGGCGGGAAAAATCTATACCAACCTCGAAGAGTCGCCCCAGGCCCGCCTTCGCGAGCTCCAGGCACTGGTCGAAAGCAAGGAGCCTGCCCATGACTAACGCCTCCGTCAGCAGCGCCACCTCCGGCCCTGCCTGCAGCGCACGCGTGCCCATCCTGCCGGTGCGCTACGCCATCGTGCCCCGCACCGC
>NZ_JAOCDI010000004.1:0-213711 GCF_029840855.1 Pseudomonas sp. GD03862 | reverse complement strand
GCGGGTTTACCCGCGAAAGGGCCGGGCCTGCTGGCCAATCTCCACCCGCCGTTCACGGTTGCCGCGGCTACCGTATTCGCGGGTAAACCCGCTCCTACCAAGGTGGTGGACACATGCCGGAGATTGGGCGAGTCCATCGATTACACCCGACGGCGTACGGGTTCAGAAGATGTGGTTCAGCAGCCAGTACAGGCCGCCAGCCAATAGCATTGCCGCTGGCAGGGTCAGCACCCAGGCCATCAGCAGATTGAACAAAGTGCGTTTCTGAATCCCCGACCCATTGGCCACCATGGCGCCGGCCACCCCCGAACTCAGCACATGCGTGGTCGACACCGGCAGCCCGAACATATCCGCCGCGCCAATGGTGCACATCGCCACCACTTCGGCCGATGCGCCTTGGGCATAGCTGAGGTGGGTCTTGCCGATCTTCTCGCCAACGGTGACTACAATACGTCGCCAGCCAACCATGGTCCCCAGCCCCAGCGCGATGGCTACAGCCACCTTCACCCACAACGGAATATAGCGGGTGGCGTCGTCCAGCTGGGCCTTGAACAACTGCACTTGGCTGCGTGTGTCGGCATCGAATGTCACCAGGTGGTTTTTCTCCATGAGGCGGATGGCTTCACTGGTCAGGTACATGTCATTGCGCACGTTGGCCATGGCTTCAGCCGGTATGCGCTTGAGCGAGCCATAGCCTTTGACCTCTTCGCCGATCATCCCGGTCAGCGCCGCCAATGCCGGTACCAGGTGCGGGCTGGCCTTGGGCTCGGCAATGAACAGGGTCAGTACCTGGCGCGGGTCAGCCGGGGCCGCTTGCGGGTCGCTGCGTACCAGTGCCTGGCGGGTCACCTCGGCGACAGCGGAAAACTGCAGGGCCTGCCCGTTGGGCATGGTCTTGTTCAGCGCATAAGCCATCGGCAGGGTGCCGACCAGAATCAGCATGATCAGGCCCATGCCTTTCTGGCCATCGTTGGAGCCGTGGGCAAAAGAGACCCCGGTGCAGGTCAGAATCAGTAGGCTGCGGATCCACCACGGTGGAGGTGTCTGGCCTTCCGGTGCCTGGTACAGCGCCTTGCGTTTGACCAGCGCGCGCAGGGCCAGCAGCAATAGGGCTGCGCAAGCAAAACCAATCAGCGGTGAGAACAGCAGGGCATAACCCACCTTGCTGGCCTGGGCCCAGTCCACGCCGCTGGTGCCGTCACGCCCATGCATCAGCGCATTGGCCACGCCCACGCCTATGATCGAGCCGATCAGGGTGTGCGAGGACGATGCCGGCAGGCCCAGCCACCAAGTGCCAAGGTTCCAGATGATCGCCGCCAGCAGCAGGGCGAAGACCATGGCGAAGCCGGCCGAAGAACCCACCTGTAGAATCAGTTCTACCGGTAGTAATGCGATGATGCCGAAGGCCACCGCGCCACTGGAAAAAAGCACGCCCAGGAAGTTGCACAGCCCAGACCACACCACTGCGACCGGCGCCGGCAACGAATGGGTGTATATCACGGTGGCTACCGCGTTGGCGGTGTCGTGGAAGCCGTTGACGAACTCGAAGCCCAGGGCAATCAGCAGCGCCAGGCCCAGCAGAAGGAACGGTGTGGCCGTGGTGATGACCGTACCGCTTGCGGTCACATCCTGCTTGAGGCTCCAGGCGGTGTAGGCGATACCAGCCAGCAGCAGGCTGAAGAACAACGTTAAGGTGGCACGCCCAGGCTTGTGGGAGAGCTGCGGGCGGGCGTCGTGTTGGGCCAGTAGTGGGCTGCTGGCCACTGACGGGGTTGCCATGGGGGCTCCGGTTGGCGTTGGGCGATGATGCCGAAGGCCTTGAGCATAGAAACAATTCGTAACCCGGCCGTGACCTCGGTCAATGAATTATCTAGGCTCAAGACAGACGGTAATGGCAGGAGACGCCCATGATTCGCTGCAAGCGTGTCTATGATGCGGTTGGAGATGAAGATGGCCAGCGTGTACTGGTCGACCGCCTGTGGCCGCGCAACAAACGCAAGGAAGACCTCCATGGTCAGTGGTTGCGCGAAGTGGCACCTTCGAATGAATTGCGTAAGGCGTTCCACCAGGGGGACGTGGATTTCGCCGGTTTTACCCAGCGTTACCAGCAAGCGCTGGCGGCCCACCCCGAACACTGGTATCCGCTGCTGGACATGGCCAGGAAGGGGACGCTGACATTGCTGTATGCCGGCAAGGACAGCGAGCACAACAATGCCCGGGTGCTGGCCGACTGGTTGGAAAACGAACTGGACCGGTGTGGCCCTGGCAGTTCGCCAGTTTGTTATGCCCAATGAGCGCGATGCGATGCCCTTACAGTTGATTCCCGCCCAAGACATCCACTGCACCTTCGCCCGCGACCTTACGCGCCGCGCCATGTTGCCCTACTACCGTGAATTCGACCTGCTGTGGATCGAGGACGCCTTCGACGCGGCCTGGGGCTGGCGCGAGCAGTGGCTGGTGATAGAAGGCGACACGCTGTTGGGTTTTTGCAGCCTCAGCCAGGACCGCCAGGCGCTGTTCATCCGCGAGTTGCACCTGTTGCCTGAGCACCGTGGGCGAGGGGTCGGTAGCTGGGTGCTGGAAGAACTGGCGCTGTGGGCCAGGCAGCGGCGCCTTCCCCTGTTGCGGCTGATGGTGTTTCGCAGCAACCCGGCCCGCCTGCTGTACCAGCGTCATGGCTTCGTCGAAATGGGTGAAGACGAATGCTTTGTACGGATGCAGCGAGATATCAACATAGTAGCTAAATGATGGCTTGTCGCGACCGCAGAGCATGGGCATAGTGGATTCACACCTTTACGGCTGTCTGCAGGCGGGCAGGCCGTACTTGAGGAGATAAGGGAAAAGGAGAAGCCCCTATGAACGGAATCGGTATGCGGCTGCGGGAAGAGCGTGAGCGGCTGGGTATGACCCAGCGTGTATTTGGCGATATCGGTGGGGTCGAGCCCAACGCTCAGGGCAAGTACGAAAGCGGTGAACGCACGCCGCGGCTAGATTACCTGGCGGCATTGGCGACCCGGGGCGTGGATGCGCTGTATGTCCTCAGCGGCCTGCGTACCCCGGCAGCGCTCGAAGGTTTGAACACGGATGAGTCCGGTTTGCTGGGGGCTTTTCGGAAATTGCGGTCGGATGATCAGGCGGCGCTCTTGCACCTTTTGGGGCGGTTGGCCAACGACGCCAAGCCCCGGCAAATAGTGCGGCCGCTTACTGTCGAACGTCAGTCGTTTCTGACGGAAGCAATGCGTTAGGCCCACCGTGAAAAATTTTGTTAAGGTGGCGGGATCCAATCGCCCTGCTGACGAGGTGTGTGCTTGATTAGGGTCTTAGTGGTCGATGATCACGATCTGGTACGAACCGGTATTACACGGATGTTGGCCGACATCGACGGCCTGCAGGTGGTGGGTGAGGGAGACTCGGGCGAGTCGGCACTGAAGCTGGCCCGGGAGCTGAAACCGGACGTTGTGCTGATGGATGTGAAAATGCCCGGCATCGGCGGCCTGGAGGCCACCCGCAAACTGCTGCGCAGCCACCCTGACATCAAGGTAGTGGCGGTGACGGTGTGCGAGGAAGACCCGTTCCCCACACGCTTGTTGCAGGCCGGCGCTGCCGGCTACCTGACCAAGGGTGCAGGCCTTGACGAAATGGTCCAGGCCATTCGTCTGGCCTTTGCCGGCCAGCGCTATATCAGCCCGCAGATCGCCCAGCAGTTGGCGCTGAAACCGTTCCAGCCGCAGGGGTCTCCGTTCGACGCGTTGTCCGAACGGGAAATCCAGATTGCCCTGATGATCGTCGGCTGCCAGAAAGTGCAGATCATCTCCGACAAGTTGTGCCTCTCGCCCAAGACCGTCAATACTTACCGTTATCGGATCTTTGAAAAACTCTCGGTCACCAGCGACGTCGAATTGACCTTGCTGGCCGTTCGCCACGGTATGGTTGACGCAAGCCTGTAAAACCTCATGTCCCAAGTCTTTGATGCCAGCGCATTCCTGGCGACCTGCAGCGGTCGCCCGGGCGTTTACCGGATGTTCGACGGCGAAGCCCGGCTGCTTTACGTGGGCAAGGCCAAGAACCTGAAGAAGCGCTTGGCCAGCTATTTCCGCAAGACTGGCCTTGCGCCCAAGACCGCCGCACTGGTTGCGCGCATCGCCCAGGTTGAAACCACCATCACCGCCAACGAAACCGAGGCGTTGCTGCTGGAGCAGAACCTGATCAAGGAGTGGCGGCCGCCTTACAACATCCTGCTGCGCGACGATAAGTCCTACCCCTACGTGTTTCTGTCCGATGGCGAGTTCCCGCGCCTGGGCATTCACCGTGGGGCGAAAAAGGCCAAGGGCCGTTACTTTGGCCCGTACCCCAGCGCCGGGGCCATTCGCGAAAGCCTCAGCCTGCTGCAAAAGGCTTTTTCTGTGCGTCAGTGCGAAGACAGCTACTACGCCAACCGCACCCGGCCATGCCTGCAGTACCAGATAAAACGCTGCAAAGGGCCCTGCACCGACCTGGTGACTGCCGAGGAATACGCAGAAGACGTGCGCCATTCGGTGATGTTTCTGGAAGGGCGTAGCCAGCAACTGGGCAATGAGTTGAACGCCGAGATGGAAAAGGCCGCCATGGCGCTTGATTTCGAAAAAGCCGCCGAGCTGCGTGACCAGATCGCCTTGTTGCGCCGCGTGCAGGACCAACAGTACATCGAGGGCGGCAGCGGCGATGTCGACGTCATCGCCGCCTTCGTCAACCCGGGTGGTGCCTGTGTGCACCTGATCAGCGTGCGCGGCGGGCGGGTACTGGGCAGCAAGAACTTCTTCCCGCAGGTGGGCATCGAGGAGGAGGTGGCCGAGGTCATGGCCGCATTCCTGTCCCAGTACTATCTGGGCAACGCAGAGCGCGAACTGCCCGGCGAGTTGATCGTCAATGTTGTTCACGAAGATTTCAACGCCATCACCGAAGCGCTGCACACGCTGCGTGGCCGCGAACTGACCATCAGCCACCGGGTGCGTGGCACCCGCGCCCGCTGGCAGCAACTGGCCGTGACCAATGCCGAGCAGGCGCTGAATGCCCGCCTGGCCAACCGCCAGCACATGGCTGCGCGCTTCGAAGCCCTGGCCGAAGTGCTGGGCCTGGATGAAGTGCCGCAACGCCTGGAATGCTACGACATCAGCCACTCCAGTGGTGAAGCTACCGTGGCCAGTTGCGTGGTGTTCGGCCCCGAAGGGCCGATCAAGTCCGACTACCGCCGCTTCAACATCGAAGGCGTCACCGCAGGTGACGATTACGCGGCCATGCATCAGGCCCTGACCCGCCGCTATGGGCGCATCAAGGACGGCGAGGGCAAGCTGCCCGATGTGCTGCTGGTGGACGGCGGCAAGGGCCAGCTGAACATGGCCCGCGATGTGATGCAGGAGCTGGGCTTCACCGACCTCACCCTGTTGGGTGTGGCCAAGGGCGTCACACGCAAGGCGGGTTTCGAAACCCTGTACCTGAACGATGTGCATCACGAATTCACCCTCAAGGGCGATTCATCGGCGTTGCACCTGATCCAACAGATCCGCGACGAAGCCCACCGCTTCGCTATCACCGGCCACCGCGCCCGCCGTGGCAAGGCCCGTCGAGTCTCCAGCCTTGAAGATGTGGCCGGGGTAGGGCCCAAGCGCCGCCGCGACCTGCTGAAACATTTCGGCGGCCTGCAGGAGCTCAACCGCGCCAGTATCGATGAAATCGCCAAAGCCCCCGGCATCAGTAAAAAGCTTGCCGAGTCGATTTATGCCAGCCTGCATAGCGAGTAGAATGCCGGGCTCAACTTGCAGCCAGTCGTACCGATGAATATTCCAAACCTGCTCACCGTTCTACGCGTCCTGCTCATTCCGTGCTTCATTCTGCTGTTCTACATGCCCTATCAGTGGAGTTACATGGCCGCCAGCAGCGTATTCGCCGTTGCCGCCGCCACCGATTGGCTGGACGGCTACCTGGCGCGTCGACTGCAGCAGAGCACGCCGTTCGGCGCCTTCCTCGACCCGGTGGCCGACAAGCTGATGGTGGCAGTGGCCCTGGTGCTGCTGGTGCAGACCCACGCCAACTTCTGGCTGACCCTGCCCGCCGCGGTGATCATCGGCCGCGAGATCGTGGTGTCTGCGCTGCGCGAGTGGATGGCTGAGCTAGGGGCGCGGGCGCATGTGGCGGTGTCCAACCTCGGTAAGTGGAAGACTGCGGCGCAGATGCTGGCGCTGGTGATCCTGCTGGGCAACCCGCCGGTGGTGACCTTCTGGGTGATTCTGGGCTACGGGCTGCTCCTGGTGGCAGCGGGGCTGACGCTGTGGTCGATGGTGCACTACCTGCTGGCCGCCTGGCCGCACCTGCGCGAAGGCTCGGAAAAAAAATAAAAGTTTTTTGAATCAAGGGGTTGACGCTGTTTTAGAAATCGCTAGAATGGCACCCATCACGACGCGGGAATAGCTCAGTTGGTAGAGCACGACCTTGCCAAGGTCGGGGTCGCGAGTTCGAGTCTCGTTTCCCGCTCCAAATAAAGATCTACAGGTTTCAGTCGAAGTCTGTAAGTCGTTGAAAAAAGGCCCTTCGGGGCCTTTTTTCGTTCGAATGCATTCTGCCTCAATACCCCGCCCTCCACGAAATTCAAGTACAAACACCACAACGCGGCGCCCTGGCCGTGACGTCGTGTGCTACCTGGACATATCGCTGATCACGTCAGCGGGCATTTCAAAAATCTCGGGTGCGCTCAACAGGTCCACTGCGGACAGCAAGGCATCGGGATCGATTGGGTCTTCAAGGATCAGCGTGTGCTGGGTGTGGTTGTCGGTCAGGCGCAGCGTGGGGGTAGCGTTAAATCCAATCTCCAAGGTTTCCGCTTTTTGCGTGTCCACGACTTGGGCAGCCCGTTCGCCGGCCAGGCAGCGTTGCAGGGACGGGCCGATGTCCGGATAGTCGTGTCCAGCAGCCAACTCACGGCCGTTGCCTTGGCTATGCAAGTAGACCCGGAGCACGGCCCCCCAAACGCCTTCGCGACCCTCACCCTGGCCCAGGCATTCGACCCGCCGCGCTTCCCGACTTGCGGCCGGTTCATGCTGGGGGAGGGGCAGGTGACGCCAGACCAGGTTGACGTGATCGTTGGTGACGATCCAGCGTTGCAGTTGCGGTAGGTAGGCCTGGCAGCGCGGGCATTCGAGGTCGGCGTAGAGGGTGATGGTGAAGCGCGCTTCGGGGTTGCCGTAGATCCGCTGCGGGCCATCATCGGCGGTAGAACGAAAAGGTAGCGGCAGCCACCAGCACAGTGCCAAAACCGCGGCTGCGAGCCAGCCGCAGGCCCACTTTAGGTTGGTTGCACTCATCCGTTTGCGCATGTTGTTGCTCCTGGCAATTCCAGATCGAACGGCTCGAAACCGGTGCGCCGTCTCCATCCTGAGTCATGCGGATGGCGGCATCGAGTCCACTGATGCCGAGTTGCTGCATGAGGCTATGACGCAGGCTTGCTCTTCAGGTTCCGTCATCGCCAGTGCCAGATACGAACGGGTGGCACGGTGCGGAACAACGGCTCCTTCTTTGTTTCAACGATGGACGCTGCGGGGTTAAACGCTTTCGATAGAAGTGGCGCCGCGGCGGTTTGGAAGTAAATTCACACGATGCCCCGCTGCCCCTTAAACGCATGGCCTGCAGGCAGCATGCGTCAGCGCAGGTGCATGCCTGAACCTGGAAGCCCTGCTCAATCAGCCAGCTTTTCTGAGCTTCGGTTTTGCTCGCGAGGGGATTCGCGGTTTGATTCCTCAGGTAGGCCAAGGCGAATCGGGCAAGCGGCTGAAGCGTTACTCTCTGGTCCTGTTGCCTTGTCTTGCGTATCTGGATTGACGCATGAATCAACGGATTTTCCAGGCGATGACGGGGCGAACTGGCGCAGGATGGTGGGCTCGTACAGCGCTTCCTCCATCGCCGAATGACCATTTTGCTCACGAGGGCTTGGTTTCAGAGAATATTTTTTCAATCTCTCTCGTGTATTGTCGGGGGGCTGGTATTCGAATTTTTGTTATGTACTCTGATAATTTACTTTTTTTCCTTGATAATATGCAGTACTCAATAATATGGCTGATTGGAAAATTTGCCTTTGGGGCTAGGTTTATTATGTTGTCCCTGCCGCCATTGGGTTCTGTGTAGGCTGCTTGTTTTTTTATGATATAAGAAATTAAATGCTGTTGGTTATTTAATATGGTGTGATGTAAGTCGTCGCAAGAAAACGAGGAATGTTGAATCCATTTCTCCATAAGAGTGGTGACGGTTTCGTGAATTTTTGATTGTCTATCTACTTTCTCGGGAATGTATTTGTCTAAGTTGTCAAGGAGGTTTATGTAGGTATTTGATTGTATGAGTTCGGAAAGTGTCATTTAAAATCCTTGGCTATTCCTGTAGCCCGGCCAGATTGCTATATTGGGTTACCCATCCGGGCGGCGTGAACGGTCTGTGCCATTGGCTATAAGCTCCTAGCAATCCGAAAATCCTTGTCCTAGGCAGTAGAGAATCTCAGGCAAATCGGAGCTGGCTTTTGATAGCGCGTCAGTGGCTGATATCGTCTTCACGCTCGAAGTATGTAAAATTTGACAAGCACTAATAATATTGTGGGTGGAAAATGGTAGGGTGTTTTAAATGCCCTCAAAGCTTTGATTGCTGTTTCGTTAAAAAGGCTTGTTCGCAAGTTTTTCTGGTTGTGGTAAACCCGCGAAAAGTTACAGGTGATATATATGTCTGACCATTTTTTTGATCTGTCGTCGAGGCTTAAATGTTTATTTTGCTCATGATGTAGTGGTGGTTGGTTTGGTTGATTGATATTTTTAGTAATGTTTGCTCTTAGTCGTAAGCATCTCCATAATTTCTATTTCTCCAAAAAATATCATTGCCATCAGATGTGTAGATGCTCATTAATAGCTCTTTGAAGCTCAATGCGATAATGGGGCAACTTCCAGCGACGCCATGAATTTCAAAATTGCTGTCATAGCAGCGGCCAGAACGCTCTATTGATAGGTCGATGGAGATGTAGTCGTTGTTGTACGTTTTGCAAATTAGGTACCATGATGAGGAGATATCATCATCGCATGGAGTGCCAACTATCTCTGTATTGGATTGCTTGATCTGTTGCGGCGGTAGTATGGTAAAAGAGATGCTTTCGTTTTTTGGGGAAAACAACTGGGCGCCGCCGCAAAGTTTGTAGAATTCAGCGAGGTCTGGAGGATAGCTAAGGCAGTTGGGTAGTATGGGTAGTGGTGAGTCTGAAGGGAAAACGTCAATTCTCGGGTCATTGCTGAATTTCTCAAGTATGTGTTTTATGGTGTGCATGTTTAGCTTGCCTCAGATGCTTCTGCTGGTGGCTGGGACTCCTGCGGCGTCAAACATTCGCTCCGAAAGTTGCATGACCTCTCGATTGCTGATTTGCGACCAATCTACTTTGCCTTCCATAGGTTTTCCATTTTTTTCTCTTAGCCACTCGCGATACATCGCCTTGATGGCTGCGTGATTTTTTAGTTGGACAGCAGATTGTCGGCAGCGTCGTAGCAGTAGGCGGTAGTGCCATCTTCAGTGCACTTGCTGACAAGCCGGCCGATTGCGTCCCGCTCGAAGTCATGGCGGATGGCGGTCGTTCGTTTGGGGCATTTTATACATGCCCCGAGATGGGCTGGCGAGTCGTGGTGCCTTACGATTTTTTACGCGGGGTAGCGACGAAATAGGTTCGGAAGTTGTAACCTGGTACTGCTCCATTTTGTAGTAGGTGGGGTTCATGAGTCGCATACGTTTCTTTGGGAATATTTCTAGCGACTCGCGAACTTACGTAGTTCATGTGGCTATGAGAACTGCCAAAACCCTGCGATTATGATTCCGGTATCGTTATTTCTATACAAGTAAAGTGAGCCATATCCGAATATGTAGTTTCCGCTAATTAAGTTGTCTGGATAATAGTCTTCATCAATTTGTATGAAAAAGCTGTAATTATCTCTTCTCAGGTCGTTATAGTAGAATGGTTCGTCTTGTATTAGCAAGGGGGTCTCCGCTCGAGTTATAAAGTTAAACTCATCCGAGGCTACTTCGCAATAGTCTGTAATGTATGATTTGTTAAGGTGCTTTATCGTATGGTTTTCGTTTTCGCTTTCTTCTGAAAAGTCGTGGGAGAATACTTTTATTGAGCAGTCGGGATATATATTTTTGTCAATCATGTTTGAGTAATCTTTCGGGATTAAAACTGATATATAATTATTTTTGTTGTCAGGATTTTGGAATGATGCGTAGAAATTATAGTTTTCGAAACTTTGCTCCATGCCTGTGAGGATGGTCGGAATGTTTCCTCCGATCCTGCCAGTTTTTTTGTTGAGTGAATTTTTATTAATTTTGGCGATTAGGTTGTTTATGGGCATTTTGTTAATCCATGTTTGCTGGTGAATTTTATTGATTTTTGTCTGAGTTCCATTGCTTTTTCGGTGGCAAATATTTTAGCGTTTTGAGGGTCCCAGCCTCTGTTTTTTACTAGATCCTCGTATATGCCTCTGCGTGTTATTGCAGTGTTTCTATTTATGTTTTGTATTGCGCTCTGTTTTTTCAAGGTCTCCGGGTTGTGTAGGCTGTACTTTGCTTGTAGCTTAGATATGTTTTTGTGCATTGCGTTTTCTTGTAATGCTATTGCTGGATTTGTATTTGCAATACCTGACTTTCTGTTTGTTATGAATTGGTGATTTTTTAACCAGGCATTTTGTAGTAGCTCATGAGCGGTCAATCCATCCCTTGCGTGTAAAGGGTTTCCGTATCCTGCAATTCCAAATTCGTGTATTAAACCTAATGGATCTATCCAGCCAATTGTATTAGGCCCGTATTGATATAGATTGATTCCGCCGTTTAAGCTTATTGGATCTGGTTGCGTAAACCTTCCTACATGTGAATCATAGAATCTGAACAAGTTGTAATGCAGCCCCGTTTCCCGGTCAAGGTACTGACCCTGAAACCGCAAATTCTGCTCTCGCGCCTGCTTCGGGCTGAGCCACTCTGCAGGTGCTTTTCCCCAACCTTTATAATTGCTCTGCCAGATAGTCAGGCCACTAGAGTCAGTTAGCTGCTCTGGTAGACCGGCCAGGTTGGTGTGAAAGTAATGTGTCGTTTCACTACCCAATTTTCCGTCAATGCGTGCTAGCGGCTCATAGCTGTCCGGAGTGGCATACACATACAAGCTAGCCAACCCACTCTGCACTTCTTGAAGCAAGCGCAACCCTTGCCAGTGAAACAACACCCGCCGACGCGGCTCTGGATACTCCCTCTGATAAACCTCCTTGCTGATCCGCCTCCCCAGCGGGTCATAGGCAAACACCACCCGCTCACGCTCGCCACTGCGGTACTGCTCCACGCAAACCAGCCGCTGCTCGGCGTCATACTCGAAATACTGCACCCAATTGCTACCGATCCGCTTCTCGCACAGCCGCCCAAAGCGGTCGTAGCGATAGCGCTTGTCCTGATACACCAACACCCGGTTGTGCTTGATCAGGCCATTGAGCTTGGGGCCGTCGAACAGGTTACCGGCCTTGTCGTACTTGAAATCCTCGACCTGCGTGGCCTGCCAGTTGGGGCGTGACTGGTGAACGGTCTGCAGTTGCTCGTTGAGGTCGTAGCCGTAGCGGTTGTGTCCCGAATAGGTCTTGCCCGTGTGGGGTCGGTCAAGGAAGCGACCGATGATCTGTTCGAGATGCGCGTTTTCGTCATTGGCCGCGTTGGTCATCCCTCGGCGCTGGGTTTGGGTCAGTACCTCGGCAACCAGGTTGTCGCTGGCATCGTAGCGATAGGCCTTGTCCAGCAGTGGCAGCACTTCAGCAGGGGCATCGCGGTAGTGAATAGCCTTGCCGGCCAGGCGACCGCTGGTGTCGTAGCGCGTGCAGGTGACCAGTTTGCCTTGGGTGCGCAGGACCTCGTCGTGCACCGCATCACGCTCGAAATCGCTGATCACCCGGCCGTTCAGGTTGATCTGGTGCAGGTGCCCGCTGCCGTAGTACAGGTGGTTGAGTTCGCGCTGGTCGGGCAGGACTAGCGTCTGCAGGTTGCCCAGTTCGTCGTAGCGGTACTGCAGCAAGCCAGCGCTGTTGGTTTCGCTTAGCAGTTGCCCGTTGGCGTCGTAGGTGTAGTCGAGTTGCTGCTTCTTGCCTTGGTTGTCTGTGAAGGTGATGGACAGCAGATTGTCGGCCGCGTCGTAGCAGTAGTCGGTAGTGCCATCTTCAGTGCGCTTGCTGAGAAGCCGGCCGATGGCGTCCCGCTCGAAGTCATGGCGGATGGCAGTCGTCCGTGTCGGTGGGGCGTTGTCGGACAGGGGCGGCTGCTCGTCAGGCGAGGGCACATGGGTAAGACGAATGACCTCATCCAGCACGTTGTAGGCATAGAGGCGGCCACTGCCATCCAGGTCTTTTTGTGCCACCAGCCGGTCCAGTTCGTCCCAGCCGAAGCGGTATGACTCGTCATTCTCGTTGGTAAGTTGCAGTAGCCGACCATAGGCGTCGTAGCGGAATTTCACGCTGTAGCCCATGGCGTCCGTGCGTTCGACCAGCCGGCCGCTGGGGTCGTAGCGAAATTGCAGGGTTTTCTGGGCAGGGTCGACGTAGCGCGTCAGCTGACCGGCAACATCGACCTCATAGCGGTCAATGCGACCGTCCGGGCGTTCGCTTTCGACCAGATAACCACGTGCGTCGTAGCGGAAGTGGGTGTGTTCACCCCGGGCATTGATGCTTTCGCGCAAGCGGCCATGGGCGTCGTAGTGATACAGCGTCTGGGCATTGCTGCAGTCGCGGTAGCTGAGCAACTGACCGCACGTGTTCCAGCTCAGGTATTTGCTCTTTTCGAGGGCATCGGTGACCTGGATAACACGGCCTTCCGGGTCGTATTGGTACTGTGTCTCGCGCCCCAGCGGGTCCTGCTGCCAGAGCAGATTGCCGTGGCTGTCGTAGCCGTATTGCCGAGTCCGTCCGGCTGTATCGGTGACCTGGACGGGCAGTGCCCAATGTCGCAAATATTTGATGTGTTCGCGGCGGCCGAGGGGATCGCGGGTTTCGATCAGGCGGCCGATGTCGTCGTAGCTGTAGCGCCATTCACCCCCTTGCGGGTCGATGCGCTTGATCAGCTGTCCGGCGATAACTTCCGCCAGCCAGCAGTTGCCCTGAGGGTCGATGTGCTTATAGACCTCGTACAGTGGCCCCCAGTAGTAGTGATCACGGCGGCCGAGGTTGTCCGTGACGAGGGTTTCACCGACTTCCAGGTTGTACTCGAACCGGTACTCTTCACCATCGCTGCCCCAGTGGCGAATCACCCGCCACTCGTGATCGGGTTGGGGCTCCAGCAGTGGAGGCAAGCGGTAGGGCGTACCGTCTAGGCGCTTGGGGGCAGGGCGCTTTTCAGGAATGGCGAAGCGCGCCCATTCGTATTCGCGGACAGCACCGCTAGCCAGTTGATGGCTATTGAGATAGCCCTCGGGGGTGTAAGTGAAGCGGCGGACTCGTTGACCCGTCGCATCCAATACCTCATGCAGTTGCCCGTTGTCGGTGTAGCGATAGCTGACCAGCAGTTCGCTGCGTTCTACCGTCGGTGTTCCACCATTTTTCAGGAACACCCGTGATACCTCACTGACACGCTGGGGATGCCTGGCGGCATAGTGAAGCTGCACGACCGTTTGGCCGTACTTGTCATAGAGGGCTTTCAGGCGCCCTTGTTCGTCGTACAGCAGGTCGAGGCAATTGAGATTGCGGTCGCCGAGCCTGATCAGCCGTGAGCGTTTCGGATTCAACGGGTCGGTATTGAAGACCCGATAAAGCCCTTCATTGATATCTTCGACAACGGTCTGGCCGTCCTCCAGCTGGAAGAAGGCCAAGCCGTCCACGGCACTGACGAAGGCATCACCGGCACTGAGCCGGCCCAGTTCCAGTCGGTTACCGTCGTTGTCGATGTAGATCCACAGCGTACCGCCTTGAGGATGTGGGACGCGGGCCAGCTCCACTTCATAGGGGACGCTCCAACCCATCCCCAGTAGACCGTCGCTGCGCATGTCCCTGCTGTCGTAGCGCCGTGCCCATTGGATGCCCAGCAAGCCTGGGAGATTGAAATCGATGTCCTCCGGACCCTCCTGCAGCTTGCTCCCGGTGGCAACGGCAACCGGGTTGCCTAATGTGCACCCTTTGATGCGGCCAAACCTTCGGGAGATAAGCATCCCCGCAATAATCCCGGTAAACATCGCAATCTTGCTCTTGCCGTTGCGAATGTCCCGGACCGTCGCCGTACCGCCACCAATGCGCACATTGGGCGATACGTTTTCATTCACATCAATCGTGGCATCGCAGGTGGTCTTGTCACCTGAACGCGCTGCGGGTTGGCCATTGATGAATACCTTGTCCGAGCCTTGCGCAATGAAGGTGTCGGGCAGGGGCGGGTGGCGCGAACAGCTGATCTTGTCTCCTTCAGCGGGCTCCGAGCCTGGGTCGGCCGGTGTGGTCACGGGCGGGTTGAAGATGTCACGTATGGCCATCCCCAGCCCCACGAACGGGACGAGATAAGGCACCGCAGCCATGGCCATGGAGCCGACGTTCTCCAGGATGGACGGTTCCTCTTGTTCAGTATCGGCTGCGCCGCCTCCAGGTGGGCCACTGATGCCGGCCGCGCGCGCAGCGGGCTCACTGTTAATGAGCACATTGGTTGACCCGCTCTCGATTTTTCCGTAGGGATCGGGCGAGACCACGCTGTTGCCAAGGCTGTCGCAAAAGCTGGAGATGGCATCGCCGACAGTCTGGTCTTCGCCGACGGAAAGGGTGCTCATTGCGCCGACTGCCACACCCGCGACTGCGGCGATGGCGACTCCAGCCGCACCGCCAGTGGCTACGGTGCCAACCACGGCCAAGCTGATGGCTGCGGCGACGGCCGCGGTGGCCGCTGCATAGATAACGGCTTCGGCAACTGCGCTGATCATTTCAGCGGCAAGCGATGGATGAAGAATTGCGTCGCCCATTCGGGCGGCGTGAACGGTCTGCGCCATTGGCGGTAAGCTCCTAGCAATCCGAAAGTCCTTGTCCTGGTGCGTGGAGAGGCTCAGGCAAATCGGAGCTCGTCTTTGAGGGCGCGCCAGTGGCTGATATCGTCGTCACTCAAAGGCCCTGGCTTGCTGTAGTTGAGCACCAGCATCCGTTGCTGCCCCGGTATCAGGCAGGCCGCCTGAAGCTGGTAGTGGGGCTTGTCGCCGACCATGAACTGGATTGCCATTTCCCGACTGTCGACCGGATGCTCATTGCTTCCAAGGCGGGTCACTTTCGCGGGCGTAATGGTCAGCGCCTTTGACTTCTTCCGTAATAGGTTCAGTTGGTCGTCCAAGGCCTCATCCAGGGTCTTGGTGTTTGCAACAGGGCTGCGAGCGATCACCAACGTGGTTTGCCTGTCGGGAAAGCGCAGCATGTTCAGCGTCGAGTCCTCGTGGGCTTCATCACCCAGATTGAGGATTACATCGTGCGTCAGGTATCGGGTCATCTTGGGTAAGTCCTTTTTGAGTTCAGTGCAGGGTGGCTGGGCGAGCGCTAGTCGAAATGCCCATCCACGTCAGCCTTGAGTGAGTCACTGTCGCGCCCGTTCGCGCCCGCGCCCGCCGAACTACCCGTTGGGTTGAGGTCGAGCTTTGCCGCCAGGGTGTTGATCTGCCCGGTCTGCTGTGCGGTGAAGTTGAAGGTCTCGCAGGTGATGTTCAGCGTGCCATTGGCATGCATTTCGATAAGGGTCTTGCCGCACTTGAGGCGTAGCGTGTTGCCCGCTTCGACCTCGTAGTCGCCTGCGATGAGGTCGTTTTTGCCACCCCCCACTTTCAAGGTGTCGTTGGCCTTGACGACGCGCAGACGATTGCGGCCAATGGCGATCGATTCGTCCTGGCCAATCTGTTGGGTGCGATCGACGCCCACAGAGAGGGACTGGTTGTGATTGACCAAAGTGTTCTGATCTCTCTGGGCATGGATGAACACTTCCTCCTTGCCCAGCTCATCCTCGAAACGCAGCTCGTTGAAACCTTCCCCCTTGTGGGTCTGGCTCTTGATGGTCATGCGTGTTTTGTGGTCGGGCAGGTCGTAAGGCGGCAGTTGGTCACCGCAGTAAGTGCGCCCGGTGATCATCGGCTGGTCGGGGTCGCCGTTGACGTAATGGATGATCACGTCCTGGCCGATCCGGGGAATAGCCATCGAGCCCCAGCTGCCCCCCGCCCAGCCTTGAGACACCCGCAGCCAGCACGAACTGAACTCGTTGTTCTGGCTTTCGCGGTCCCAGGGGAAACTGACTTTTACCCGGCCCCATTCATCGCAGTAGATTTCCTCGCCAGGCGGGCCGACGACGGTGGCCATGTGCGGCCCGTCGATTCGCGGTTTTTTCAATGGCGCAGGGCGCCATTCGGTCCGACCGGGGACCAGCACTGCGGTCTGCTCGTAGCGCGTGCTTACATCGACGTCGGCGGCTTCTTCCTGCAGGCTGGTGAACTGGTGGCCTTTATGGGTAACCGTGTTCACCCGCCAATGCACATTGAGGTCGTCACGTGGGTGACCGGTCAGGGTGAAACTGAGCCCCGGTTGCAGGCGCACGTCATCGCCCTGGACCTCGGCAATACGCACATCATGGCGCAGCGCTGTGATACGGTTTTCAGTGAAGGGCTTGCCCACGGCATCGCGTTTATAGCGGCCGGGGTAATCGAAGTATTCGTACTCTTTGCTCTGGTGCTCCAGGAAGGGCCCGGCGGCTCTGTGCTCCTGGCGGTAGGCCGGGTTGGTGAAGGTGTGGTCGCGCTGAACCTGTCGAGCGGTGCGCACCTGCTCGCTGTAGCGCAAGCGGCGAAGGCAGGGCATGGCTTGATCGCCACCGCTGTTGGCTTGGTACAGCACGCTGTCAGGGTCTATAGGCTCATCGTCATCGAATAAGCCCTCGTCTTCATCGTCGGCCTTGACGGCGCCATGGCTGATCAGGCCGAGGGACTGCAGCCGATCGGTGATGATCAGCTTGTGCAGCTTTTCACTGTGCGCGAAGCGGTAGACGAAGCCTTCTTCGGCCGCCAGGCGGGCGATGAACGCCAAGTCCGTCTCACCGGCCTGAACGCAGAATTCGCGCACCTGATGGTCCATGCTGGCGCGTAGTTCGTACTGGTCGATGCCCTGGCGCTTGAGCATCAGCTCGAGAATTTGCGGAACGGTCTTGTGCTGGAAGATGCGCCAGTTCGAACGCAGCCTTGCGCGGGCCAGTTGCGGTTCGACCAAGGCGTGATAGTAAGTGCGGTAGAAGCCGCTCTCGCCCTGGCTGAAGCTACTGACAAGGCCGTGCACGTACCGTACCGGGCGTTCTCCCTCCAGGATGGTGAAGAGCACGGGTTTGTCGAGCAAATGGCCGAAGTCGATGTCGTTTTCGAAGCTGATCAGTTTCAGCTCCAGTTCAAAGGGTGCGCTGATGCCCTCGCGGAGTTCGAACGACACCACCTCGAATTCAGCTTTGCCAACGAGTGCCTCAAAGCTGTAGCGCAAATCAGATTGGCTAGGCATAAAAGATCCTTGTCCGCCGTCTGAATCAACACAAAGCCCGGGCGGGCATGGCCTGCCCGGGGCATTTGCACAGGTCAGGCGGCAGGTGCGCGCCAGTCGTCAGAGCCTTCGGTATTGGCTACATCGTGAGCCCACGTGATCTTTCGATACGCCAGCGATACTTCAACCAGTTGGGTGTAGTTCTCATTGTCTTTGTCGAGTGCGTGGGGAAGCACGGTATTGATGCTGACGATGGTGGCGTCTTCGAGCGTGGTGGTGAAAAAGTGCTCTTGTTTACCTTCCGACGAGGTGCGATACCAGCTGACCTCGACCGTTGGCAGCATTTCGCCGGTGGCAAGTGCCTGATACATCAGGGGGGTAGCTTTGTTCAGTGAACTGGTGAATATGAAAGGCTTATGCACGCGCTGGCCACTCGGTTGACCGCTCTGGGGGTCAGTGGGCGTAGTCACCTCATGCTTGATTTCCTGAACCAGAATCTGATCTTCATGGCCTTGTTGGAACACGTTGCCGACGGAGTCAGCGGTGAAGGCGCCAGCGGTGATGTTGCCTTGGGTCTGGCCTACGATCTTGATGTAAGCGGGTGTTGGCATGGCAGTTACTCCTGCGTCCATGTGGGTAAAGCACGCGCACCACAGGTGGCGTGGCCATCGGAAACGATGGGCTTGTCAGCGAGGCAAAAACCTCGCGAATTCGTTGAACTCAGTGGTGCTGTGTCACGGTTGGCTATTGCTGCAAAATGCCGTTCAGCGACTCCAGCACCTCGGTTGTGATCAGGTGCAGGCGGTAGCTGTAGATCCCGTAGGCCACCGCCATGGCGATGGCGGAGATGACCAACGGGCTCCACCACGGCCATATCCGGCTCATGCGGAAGTTCTTTGGGGCGACGTTGGTGTAGGGGTCGCAGACCTCTTCTGGCGTAGGGCCGCGCAGCTCACGGATGATCCCGTGGAGCTGGTGGATCAGGGCGTTAAGTGACTCTTCGCCCTTGGGGGCGATGGCGTACTTGCCCTTCAAGCCCAGGCACAGGGCGAAGTACATGAACTCCAGCACGTCCTGATAGCGCTTGGGCTCCTGCATCAGGCGGGAAAGCACGGTGAAGAATTTTTCCCCGCCCCAGGTCTCGTCGTGGAAGATGCTGAGCAGCGGCTCGTGGCTCCAGCAACTGCTTTTGCCCCAGGGCCGATCCATCACCGCTTCATCGATGTACAGGCACAGGCCGTAGGAGTACGCCAGCAACTGAGCGGGCTCATAGCCGTGCTGGCGTATTTCTTCCCGGATGCTGTCGATCTGAATACGTACTTGCTGATGCACATCTTTGATGTTGGGCAGTTCATCAAGCGTGCGCAGGCGCATGACCAGCCCGAACAAGGGCGCTGCGGCATCCAGCATGAGATTGGCGCAGCCACCCCTGAGCTGAAACTCCGGATCCGCGGGGTAGCCCTGATATGCAGGTTCCGGCTTCTGCTCCTGTGCAGATGCAGTGGAAGCTGCAGGTGCGGGTGCGGGTGCGTCGTTGGGCAGCGACTTCTCAAGCATCGAGTGCAAATCCGTATCCGCAACGTGCTTCGCGTCGTTGAGGGTAGGGTTACTGTTTTCCATATCATTCACCCCTGATCGCCCAGAACTGCAGTTCAAGCCCTGGGAACTCACCTGCAACGTGGAAGCCGAAGCCGTTGGCCGTCTTCATGCAGGCCCAGGCGGGGTCACGGCGGTCCAGTTCGAAGTAGCTGAAGCCCGCATGGAAGGGCAGGTCGCGTGGTGCAACCGGCAGGGGCAGCAGCGGGATGCCCGGCAGTTGCAACGGCACCAGGTCATTCAAGGATTCGAGTGAGGTGACCTTGGCTTTCTGTATGAACATCTGGCGCAACGTCTGCGGCGGCAGGTCGGCGCGCACGGCGACGATGAAATCGGCTTCGTCGATCAGGCGCCGGTCTTCCAGCGTGGTTGTCATCACGCCAAAGTCCAGGGTTTCCAGCGGCAGTGACACGGCGCGGGGTTGCAGGACCGTGCTCAGGGCTCGACGGAGCGTGTCCTCCAGGGGCTTGAACGAGGTACGCAGTGCGGTGTGGTGGTAGGCCGGGTATTCCTGCGGCAGCCGGTTCTCGTCGGTGAAGGTGACGAATTCACCACACGCCTGGCTCATGGACAGGTACAACTGCTCGGGGTGTGTTTGTCCTTGCCTGGCCAGGTGGTTGAAGCACGGCCACCAGCGGTTCATGGCCTGCAGCAGGTTGAAGTCACGGATGTCGGCGATACCCGACTGGCCCGAAGCGCCAATGCGGGCGGCAAGATTGCGCGCACGCTCGCGCAGGGTGTTGGTGATTTCTTCAAGGAAACGCTGAAGGGCCGGCACTGCCCGCACCGAAACGCTGGTGGGGTAGAACGTTTCATCCAACTGCAGGCTACCGTCGGGGCGCCGTTCCAGGATACGAGCCACGGCCAGGCGGGTGTAGGCACTGCTGTCATCGGCTTTACGTTTGAGCTGCAGGTTGGGCACGGCCAGGTCGACCTGCACCAGGTCACCGTCGGCGCTGTGGGTATCCTTGATCTCCTCTGCCTGAGCGTTGTAGCGGAAGTTGGCGGCATTGTCGGGCCAGCTCACTTCACGGCCGCCCTCGGTCCGCAGCGGCAAGCACAGGAAAATCTCGCTGTCTTTCGAACCGTCGTCCTCGATTTCCAGGGGTGGCGGCGGAGGCAGATCGGCGGGAATATCGAACACCGTGCCATCGGGCATGATGCCGCGCGCCTTGGTGATGGCGACCTTGCCCAGGCTCAGGTATTCGGTGCTCAGCTGCAGTTCGCTGAAGCCGTAGAAGGCCGCGTTGAGGCTGCCAAGGCGTTGATGCAAGGCCGCTTCACTGGCCCGCGCAGCTTGTTGGAAATGTTGCGGTTTGACGAACAGGCCTTCGGGCCACAGAACGGGGTTACGTGAACTCATGAGCGCTCCGTGTCAGCGTGAGTAAGGGGGATAGGGTGCAGAGGCGCTGTCATTCCTCCTCCTTGAGCAGGATCTGCGCGTCATTGACCAGCACTGAGAGAATGATCTGGTGGCCGCGTGGCGGAATCCGCAACACGTGCTGCCAGGTCGCGTTCTCCTGGTTTCTGTAGTCGCCGATCACCGCGACGAAGCGGGTCTCGGGCTCGATGGGCTGAAACGGTATGAACTTGAACTGGCCTGGGTTCAGTAGGTAATCGTCATCGCGGATGTAGGTACTGCGCAGTGCCTTGGCGGGGTCATCGTCCAGCAGTTGGTACACGCTGTTGCGCAGCAGCGAGTCATCGCGCAGTTGCAGGATCTTGATGGCAATCGGTGTGGCGACAGGCCCGCTGGCTTCGGCCTTGCTGCCCGGCAGTGTGAGCACCACCGTGGGGTCGTCATAGCTGCCGGGCGAGCTTTCTTCCATCGGGGAGCGAGCCCATTCGCTTTGGTCCTCTTCGCCTGTTTCCATGCGGGACATCGCGGGGAATTGCGCTTGCAGGTATGCGAGCAAGGTCCCGACTTTGTCGGTCAGTGCGTGCGGATCGCCGGCGCTCAAGGTGACTGCGTAGGGGCTGGGTTCCAGGATGCTCTCAGGGATGGTCGCCACGTCGACACTGTTCGGGTTGCTGTTGAGCGTTGGGCTGACGTTGATGCTGAACGCGACTTGGGTGGGGTCGTCCTTGGGCGGCCCGATCGGTAACGAGTGATCCAGCACCACCTTGGTGGCTCTGCTCAAGGACGTGCAACCTGGCAGCCCGACCAGCACGACCAGCAGAGGCGCAATCAAGACGGCCAGGCGGCTCATGACCGCCCCCGGAAGCGGACAACGGGACTGATCTGGCCATCGTGGTCATCGACGAAGCTGGTCCAGCCCAGGTAGGCGCCTTTGCTGCGGTGCAGGCAGAACGGTGACAGTGCGTTTTGTTTCAGGCGCAGCTCCAGGTCATACGCCAGGCCATCGCGCAGCAGAAAATCAATCAAGGCGCGCAAGCGACCGAAGTTGATGCCGCTGGGCAGCAAGTCATGCAGCTGCGCCTGGTCGAGTTCGCTGATGAGGATGGTGAATTTGCTGCTGCGGGTGCGGGTGCGGCTGCCGACCATGAACGTGCTGCCAAGCTCGCCGTTGCTGCGCCCGAGGCTTACAAGCTGTTTGCTGTTGGTGGTGACCGTGCGCGTCTCGAATTCGCGGATCTGCACGTGCGTCAGATCGAAGCAGTGGGCGATGATGCCGGCGACGGTCCCCGGTGCGCGGCTGCGGCTGGCGATAACACCGGCAAAGCTGAGCAGGCGGCTCCAGGGCAGTGTCGTGTCGCCGCGCAGCTGTTTGTCGTTCAGCCCGAGCAGGGCGAACATGTACTGGGAGAACCCGTCCTGCGCACCGGGTTGAAAACGGATGTAATAGCGGTACTTGCGCCAGATCCGGTGCAGCAGGCTAAGCAGGTAATGGTTGAAGAAGTCGAAGAAGGCAGGCCGCACGCCTACACCCTGGGCATGTTCATAAGCCACTTGCTCCAGGTAATAGGTGGGCAAGGGCGAGTCGGTACCGTGCAGCCCCATGAACGTGGTGCACACGCGATAGCGCTCATCCTCCCCGGGCATCCGCTCGGCCTTGTACACATCAGAGACGGGAAAGGTCAGGCGCGGGTCGCTGGCCAGCCGCACGCGCAGCCGGGTGGCCTCATCCGCCCAACGCGGTTCCAGGTCGTCCCCGTGCAGGCCATGCAACCGCTCCAGCAACTGGAAGAAGTTGTACTGGTGCGCGTTGGCGAGCAGCTTGTCGGCTAGATCAGCGGTTGCTTGCCGGTCTGGATGGGCCATGTGTAGTGCTCGTTGTTGGTGGTGTTGATCACTTCCAGTTGATGGAAGGAATTGATGCTGGCGTACAGGGCGAAGAAGTGCGCGAGCACGCAGCCGAACAGGTAGAGGTCGCCTTCGCAGAGGAAGGCCGCCTGGTCCAGCTTCAGTTGGGTGTGCAGGCCTCGTATGGGTTGCCCCTTGATCAGCCAGTCCATGGGCTGCGTGTGGAGTTCGCGGATACCGTCGAGGCGTTTGCCGGTGGTGCGCGCTTGCTGGATGTCGTGCAACGCCGCGAAGTCGTAGGTGCGAATCACCGCCTTGAGCGGCTCGACCGACAGCAGCGACAGGTAGTTGAGCGACATGTTGGAGATCAACGCCCACTGCAACTGGCCATCCAGCACGGGCCGGTAGGGGCGGGTGGGGGCGCAGATGTTGGTATAGGTCGCCAGGGGCGGCGTGACTTCGGTGAGGACGTTGATGTCATCCACGCCCAGCGCCAGCGGCAAGTCCCTGTTGGTGCAGGTCAGGTCGATGGATGCAGTTTCAAGCTCGCCTATATAGCTGTTGGCATCGGCGCGCACGAAGGCGATGCGGTGGGTCACGCCATCGCCGCGCAGGGACTCTTCGAGTTGGTAGCGGTAGTACAGCGCCGTGCGGCCTTGGACATGCTCGATTTCGTGGGCGAACGACTCGAAAGGGCGAAAAGTCCGCAGGTGCTCGCCGGTGCTTCCGTCAGTGGTCGTTCGGGTGCTGATGACTTCATCGACACTGAAGATTTCGTAAGCGGACTGCTCCTCGCTTCTGGGCTTGAGCTCGACCTGGGCAGCCTCGCTGGCCAGGTCGATGGGCTCGGCACTGTGCTTGAACAGGTTGACAGCCGGGGTGCAGAACAGGCTGAAATCTTCTGTGCCAACGCGAAGGGGTTCTGGCAGTTGACGCGTGAAGTGGAACTCGATGCCCACCTGCTGGCAGGCTTGCGCCGGCCACAGCTTTTCCAGGCCGGTAATGCTGAAGAAGTGGAAGCGCTTCGGGAACACGAAGTATTCCTGCAGGATCCGGTAGCCATCGAACACGTTTTGCGGGTAGGGCAGCAAGGCCTCCTCAGGGCTGAAACCCGGGAACGCGATGCTGTTGGCCGGTAGCCGGCGCACCTCGCCGTCCATGATCACGCTGACGTGTTTGAGGTATTGAGAAATCCATAGATAAAGCGTCAGAGCGGTGCGGTTGTCACCGCTCAGGTGGAAATCCAGACGGGCGCAGCCCAACGTATTCAGGGGCCGTTCGACCAAGGTTTGCAGGCCGATGCGAACCACAGAACTGTCGAGTGTCTGGGTTGCGCTGACGGCGCTGATTTCAAACGGATGAAGGCTCACTCCCGTGCAGGTACGAAACTCGCAGGGCACGGCGTCCACGGGTTTCGAGAACAACCTTGCACCTTTGGGAATGTGCTGTGACTGGCTGAGCGATTGTTTGCGTGGCGAGAACTGGATGATCGTGGCGCTGGGCAACGGGCGCAGGTAGTTGGGCCACAGTATCTGCAGCATGGGGTGGGTGAGTTCTGGCAGGTCATCTTCCAGCTTCAGCCGAAGCTTGGCCGTTAGGAATGCAAAGGCTTCCATCAACCGCTCGACATCAGGGTCGCTGCCCGCCTTGCCTAGCAGCCGGGCAAGCTGAGGGTTGTCCTTGGCGAAGTCGTTTCCCAACTCGTGCAGGTAACGCAGTTCTTCGCTGAATCTGTCCTTCAGTGACATGGGTCACCTCACTCGGGTGTAGCGGTTGTGTCCGTTTACCAGCAGCTCCAGCTGCAACTGCTCTGCCTGGTTGTTGACCTGCACCTGGCAGTCGAGCCTGAAATGCAGTTCCAACGGGGCGTGACAATCCGGTACCGCTTTGAGCGCGCGCACGTGGATGCGCGGTTCAAAGCGCTGGAGGGTGCGGCGGATATCGGCGCTCACTTGCTGCAGCAGGTCGCCACTGCTGACGTCATGCCCGTTGAAGTCGCGCAGGCCAAGCTCGGGGCTGCTCTGGGAGCAGCCTTGGCGAGCGTTCAGCAACGTTTCGAGGTGGCGCTTGATGGCCGCGAACTTGTGCGAAGCGCTTTCCTGGCGAGACGGCTCCCGGATGGCGGACGGGTCCGCCATCAAGCGATCGAAGAAACCACTCATTGCGTGTCGAGCCGGCCTACCAGGGAAATTTCGAAGTTCGCGCCCATGTACTTGAAGTGCGGGCGCACGGCGAGCGAGACCTGGTACCAGCCCGGATCACCCGCCACGTCCGAGACCTCGACCCTGGCAGCACGCAACGGCCGACGGCTGCGCACATCGGCCGAAGGGTTTTCCTGGTCGGCGACGTATTGCTTGATCCATTTGTTGAGTTCGGACTCAAGGTCCCGTCGCTCCTTCCAGCTGCCGATCTGCTCGCGCTGCAACACCTTGATGTAGTGGGCCAGGCGATTGACGATGAACAGGTAGGGCAGTTGGGTGCCGAGCTTGTAGTTGGTCTGTGCCTGCAGGCCTTCGGGTGTCTTGGGGAAGTTTTTCGGCTTTTGCACCGAGTTGGCTGAGAAGAACGCGGCGTTGTCGCTGTCCTTGCGCATGGTCAGGGCGATAAAGCCCTCTTCGGCCAGCTCGAATTCCTTGCGGTCGGAAATCAGTACCTCGGTAGGAATCTTGGCCTGCAGTTGGCCCAGCGATTCGTACAGATGTACCGGCAGGCCTTCGACGGCACCACCCGATTGCGGGCCGATGATGTTGGGGCACCAGCGGTAGCGGGCAAAGCTGTCGTTGATGCAGCTGGCCAACAGGAAGGCTGAGCTGCCCCACAGGTAATTGTCGTGCCGGCCGTTGATGTTCTCATCGTAATTGAAGCTGCTGATCGGCTGGTCTTGGTGATGGTAGGCGGAGCGCAGCATGAAGCGCGGCCCGGTCAGCGCGATGTGGCGGGCATCTTCGCTCTCGCGGAACGCGCGCCACTTGGCATGCCGTGGGCCGGCGAAGATGTCTTTGATTTCTTTCAGATTGGGTAGCGCTTCGAAGCTGCTCAGGTTGAAGAACTCCGGGGAGGGTGCCGCAATGAAGGGCGCATGCGACATGGCACCGACGGACGCCATGTAGCTCAACAGTTTGATATCAGGCGAAGAGGGGCCGAAGTTGTAGTTGCCAACCATTGCCGCGACCGGCTCGCCACCGAACTGGCCGTAGCCGGCGGTATAGACGTGTTTATAAATACCACTGCAGGTAATGTCGGCGGCGTTCTCGAAGTCATCGAGCAGGTCTTCCTTGCTGACGTGCAAGACTTCGAGCTTGATGTTCTCGCGAAAGTCCGTACGGTCGACCAGAAGTTTGAGGCTTCGCCACGCGGATTCAAGTTGCTGGAACGCGGGTTCATGCAGAATGGCATCCATCTGCTTGCTGAGGACCCGATCCAGCTCGGCAATCATCTGGTCGACGCGGTGTTTGTTGATCAATTGATCTGGGTCATGACTTTTCAGAATTTCGGCAATGAAGGCGGATACACCCTGCCTGGCCACTTGGTAACCCTCTTGTGTGGGAACCAACTTGGTCTCTGCCATGATCTGGTCGAGCAAGGTGGCATTGCTCAGTGTTTCGGCCTGTGTTTCAACAGTGACAGTTGTGCTTGGCTTTGGCATGGGGACGCTCCGTTGTCTCAGTCGGCTTTTGGCGCTTCAAGTACCAGGTCCAGTTCTTGCGCGAGTTGCTTGCGGGCATGCGCGTCGTTCAGAAGAAGCTGCAACTGTTTGCGGAAGGTGGGCACGTTGCCCAGCGGGCCTTTCAGGGCGACCAGCGCTTCACGCAGCTGCAGCAGCTTGTTCAGCTCGGGCACCTGGCGTGCGATGCGGTCTGGCCCGAAGTCCTGGATGGACTTGAATTGCAGGTTGACTGCCAGCTCTGCATCCGGAGTAGCGCCAAGCGCGGAGGGCACCGACATGGCCAGGCTCACATTGGCGTCGTTCAACACGTTGTTGAAGGTGTGTTTATCGATGCGCATGACCTGACGGTCTTCGAGGGAGCGGCTGTCGTCGAGGCCGAAGTCACCCAGCACCATCATCTTGTGCGGCAGCTCTACCTCGGCCTGCTCGTCACCGGTGGCGGGCACATATTTGATGTTGATGCGTTCTTTGGGTGCAACGGAGCCGGAGGATTTAGTCATGGTTATATATCTTTTTAGTGTGGTTTTTATATGTAGGACGCTTCCTACAAGTAAGCTTGCGCGTTAAACGTTTAATAAACATGATTTCTGAGATTTGAGTTGTTCGTTGCGTAAAAACCATGCGCTGGATAATCGTCGAGCGTCGAGTTCAAATATGTAACAAAATAAATTCTTGAATAGAATTGAGTTTATGTACTAGCCTCTTTTCCGCTGTTGGGATGGCTGGGTTAATTCCCGGGTATGTGTACGATTGAGTGGGAGAGTTAAGGTGAGATGATTATTCGTTATGCAGGTGGCGTCGGACTTTCATTCCTGTTCTTGTTAATGCCTGCCTTGACCCGTGCATCGCAGGACTGCCCACGGATCGTGTCCAATATCGAACGCCTGGCGTGTTTCGATCAGGCGGCGGGTACGCCGGGATTCACGCCGCACCGACAGTGGTCAGCGCAGGAACTGGAAGCGCCCACGTTGCGTCGCGTATTGATCCATGAGACGGGGCGGGCGCCCGAGGACTTGATGTTTCGCCTCAGGTCTGAAGAAGGCGGGCTCCTGATCTCTGCACCTGCGATTGCTTCAGTTGCACCGCACCCCTACCTGATCATCAGCTGCGTGCAGAACATCTCGAGGTTGCAACTGGTCACCGCCCAACCCGTCGATGCCAGCCGAGTGCAGGTGCGGTTGAGAGGGGAGCGGGGCGCTACTGTACCCACACCGTGGCAAGTGATGGAAAACGGCCAAGTGCTCGACGCCGGCAGAGGCCTGCCGGGTATCGAGCAGATCAAGCAATTGATCGGGGCCCATCGCATTCACGTAGAGAGCGACAACCCTGCCGTTGATGGACTCGTTTTTGACGCTCAGGGGCTGGACCCGCTTATCGACGAGGCTCGCAAGGCATGTCGCTGGTAGCTGATGTCGAGGCGCAAGAAATCACACGGTTGCTCGCACCCATCGATGCCCAGGTGCCGGCGGGGCTGTTCGATGGGGAAGACGAAACCTACCAGGCCATTGACCAGGAGATGGTCAAGCTGGGTGGGCTGCAGGAAGCGTCTATCGACTGGGACTACATCGAGGAGGCCTCCGGTCAGTACCTGGAGCGACAGTGCAAGCATCTGCGGATCGTCGCGCACTTGAGCGTTGCGTGGCTGCGCAGTGGTTGTTGGGAGCGCTGGGGGTTCACCTTGGCGTTGCTGGGCGGAATGATCGAAGGCTATTGGGAAACCGCTCATCCAGCGCCTGGCCCGAAGGGCTTCCTGACCAAGCGCAAGGTCGTTGGCCTGGTGCTCAATCGCTTGATCGATGCGCTGCCGCGCCTTGATCGTTTCACTTACACCCCGGCTCACGCCGCAGCGGCGAAGGGTGCATTGGCCCGTTTGCTACGTCAGCAGGAAGCCGCCCAGCTTGACCCGGCTGTTCTGGGTGAGCTGGAGCGCCTGTTGCGCAAACACACGGCGCTTGCCAACGGTATTGGCGAGTGCGATGCGCCCAAGAACCCGGTGGAGAGCCCCCAACCTGCGCCGCTGGTGGATGTCATCGCCACGCCGAAACCCTGCATGTCGATCGGTAACGAGCGCGAGACGCGCCGAGCCATCCTGAGCATGGCCGAGCTGATCAACCAGCAGGACCCTTACGACCCGACCGGCTACCAACTGCGTCGCTTCGGTCTGTGGGCCCACATTCAGGCCGCACCGCAAACCCGGCAGGGCAACCGTACAGAGTTGATGGCAGTGCCGCGGGATATTGCCAGCGACTACGAGGAGGCCATAGCCGGTACCGTAATCGACGCGGCGTTGCTCCAGCGGGTTGAAAAAAGTGTGTCGGCTTCGCCCTTCTGGATTCGCGGCAGCTTTCTTGCCGCAACCGCCGCGTCGCGGCTGGCGATGGGCGAAGTGGCTGAGGCCATCCGTGCGGCGACCGCTCGTTTCGTGCTGCGCATGCCAGCGCTGCAGCAGCTGTGCTTCAGCGACGGTCGGGTTTTTGTCGACGACCAATGCCTGGCCTGGCTCAAAGGGGCAGACGGGCAATCCGAGCAAGCCGGAGCTTCCCAAGAGTTCACCAGCCTTCGCGAAGAACTGGTCAGCCAGCTGGAAAGCGGCGGCGTAGAACCGGTGTTGCTAAGGCTGCAGGGGATGCAGGCAGATTTTCGAGCCCCTCGCGAGCGCTGCCATACCACCGTTATTGCAGCTGACCTGTTGGCCGCACGAGGCGTGTCCTGGTTAGCCCAGGACCTGTGCGCCGGGGTAGCGCGCACGATGCAGCAAACCACCGCCAGCGACTGGGAGCCCGAGGTATTCCAGCGGCTTCAACAATACGCGTCCTCCCACGTGCTGGCCGATCGGAACAAGGAGCAGGAGCCTCGATGAGTCAACTCTGGAAGTACCTCAAACGTTGGGGCTGGCCGCTGATGACCCGTATCGGTCTGGCAATGCCGCTGCTACTTGGGCTTGGCGCTGTGCTGATGCTGGTCGCCATCTGGTGGCTCGGCCCGCAATGGACGTGGCGCGATCAGCAGCCGTTGGCCAGTGTGGCGCATCGTAGTATGGCCAGCCTGGTGTTCGTGTTGGTGGCGCTGTTGTGCTGGCTGGTTGTCTTGAGAACGCGCTTTCGCCGCTTGCAAGCAGAACGTCAGCAGGCGATGGCTGCCGAGGTGGATCCGGCGCAACCGTTCGTTCATGCACAAGAGAAGGCGTTGAGCCAAGGGCTCGCACGCTACCTGGACAATGCCGGTGGGCGTCGCGCGCTGTACCGATTGCCGTGGTACCTCGTGCTGGGCGCCAGGCAGGCCGGCAAGAGCAGCTTTATTGACTGCACCGATCAAAGTTTCTCGTTGACCCGCATCGACAAGGCGCAGGCACGGGGACGGCCAGCGCAGGCGCTCGCCTACCCCGTGGGGTGGTGGATCAGCAATGACGCGGTGATCATCGACCCGCCCGGTGCCTTTATCAGCCAGAACGGCCCCGCAGATTCGCTGGGCAGTGACTCCACTGACGTTGAGTCTTCGGTACCGTCTGGAACCCAAGCCAAACTGTGGCAGCATCTGTTGGATTGGCTGCAGCGCAATCGAAGCCAGAGAGCCCTAAACGGCCTGGTGCTGGTTGTCGACCTGCCCGCGCTGCTGCACGGTACCGTCGAGCAACGCACGGCACTTGCCCACCTGCTGCGCACACGTCTTTACGAGGCGAGCAGCCAGTTGGGCTCGCGCTTGCCGCTGTATGTCGTGTTGAGCAAATTCGATCTGCTGGACGGCTTCGACCAATTCTACAGCAAGCTTTCGGCCGCCAAGCGCAACAGCCTGTTTGGATTCACGTTCAAGCTGGATGCTGTCGACACCTTCGACGCTTGGCTGGGCGAGTATGGCGAACACTACGATCGGTTGCTGGAGCAGCTGTTCGAGCAGGTGATCGATCATCTGGACGTGCAGGGTAGCCCTGCGTTGCGTTCACGTCTCTACTCACTGCATAGGCAGTTGCTCGGGTTGCGTCCAATGCTGTTGAGTTTTCTGCGCGAGACCTTGGCAAGTGACCGTTTCACCACCCCGGCGCTGGTGCGCGGTGTGTATTGGTCGTCAGTCGTACAGCACGGTGACGTGCGCAACGCCTTTGTCCGTGAGGCGGCGCAGCCTTACAAGACCAGCCTCCCCTTGCTGGAGGGCAAGGCGCAGGGCAAGGCGTTGGCCTACTTCATTCAACAGGCCTTTGGGCGGGTCATCTACAAGGAGGCCGGCCTTGCCGGCGACAACGTCAGGGTGGCACGGCGCAAGCGCCAATTGCTGTGGGTGGGTGCTTCTGTAGGCGTTCTGGCCTTCTGTGTCGCTATTGCCAGCTGGCATCGTTACTTCGACATCAATGGCATCAAGGCCGCCAGCGTGCTGGCCAAGAGCCGGGAGTACAGCCATCACGAAGTGGATCAGCGTCTGGACCCGACCGGGCGCAACTTGCTGGAGCCGCTGGACCAGATCCGCGATGCGGTAGCAGTGTTTGGCGACTACCGCGCTGCGTGGCCGGGTGTTGCGGATCTGGGGCTGTACCAGGGCCGTGCCATCGGGCCGACCGTTGATGAGGCGTACCTCAGTTTGTTGTCCAGGCGTTTCTTGCCTGCGTTGGCCAGCGGCGTGATCGATGCCATGGATGCGGCGCCCCCCGGCAGCGAGCAGCAAATGGCCGCGCTCCGGGTTTACCGGATGATCGAGGATCGCCGGAACCGCCGAGCGGAATGGGTCGAAGACTGGATGGCGCGACAGTGGCAACAGGCCTTCCCCGGCCAGGGGCAGCTGCAACGTGACCTCATGCGGCACCTGAAGTATGCCCTGGCCTACGCGGATACCGACCTGCCGCAGTATCGCCAGCGTGTCAGCCACGTGCAGCAGACATTGCGTAAGGTGCCGTTGCCACAACGCGTGTATGCGGGCCTGAAGCAGCAGGCCCAGGAACAGTTGCATACCGGTCTGGACCTGCGTCATCAGGTGGGGCCTGCGTTCGATGTCGTTTACCAGCTGTCTTCCGGGTCGAGCCAGGGCGACAATGGTGTTTTGCTGGCGCCCATGCTCACCGCCAAAGGCTTCAAGGAGTATTTTGAACCGCGTAGTCAGCGCTTTACGGAAATGGCAATGATCGACCAGTGGGCACTGGGGGAACGTGCTCAACTGGACTACTCCGATGCCGACCAGGCTGCGCTGAACGAGCGCCTGCGCAACCTGTACAGCGCCGACTACATCGCCAGTTGGCGCCGCGCCTTGAACGCATTCTCCGTGGCGGATTTTCGAGACCTGGATCATGGCATCACGATCCTTGAACAGTTGGCCGGGCCAGCGGCGCCGTTGCACCGATTGCTGGAGACGGTTCGCGACAACAGTTCGCTGTTATCACCAATGAATGTTGGCGTGGCGGATGAGGCCCCCTCGCTTGTTTCGGTCAACGGCAAGCCCGAGCAACAACAGGCGCTGGCCATCCAGCGGGCGTTTGCAGGCTTGAACGCCATGTTGCACGCTGCAGGCGAAAAGCCGAGCTACTACGATGAAACCCACGCAGCCATAGCCGCCGTCCACGACTATGCCAAGGCGGTACAGGGTAGCCCAGACCGAGGCAAGGCCGCGCTGCACGCGGTGCATCAGCGCTTTTCAATGACCGGGCACGACCCCATCGGCACCTTGCAACGCGTCGCCACTGGCTTGCCGGAGCCAATCAATCATCACGTCAGAAAGGTGGCAGAGCAAACGGCGCAAGTGCTGAACGTTGAAGCGCTGCGCGAGCTGGAGCGACGGTGGGATGCTGAAGTCTACAGCTTCTTCCAGCAGCGCCTGGCCGAGCGCTACCCATTCGTCGTCAGGGCACCCGACGCTTCGCTGGAAGACTTTGAAGCGTTCTTTGGACCGAATGGGCGACTGCAGCAGTTCCAGGATCAATACCTGAAGCTCTTTCTCAAGGACAATCTGGAGGCCTTGCAGGCTGGTCTGCAGGGGCGTTCCCTGATCCGTACTGATGTGATCGAGCAGCTGAAACTGGCTGATCGCATCCGCGAAACGTTCTTTGATCAGCGCGGTAACCTCAGCGTGCAGTTCAGCATCGAGCCATTGGGGCTCAGTGCAAATCAACGCACCAGCCTGCTGGATCTGGATGGGCAGCTGATTTCCTACACCCACGGCCCAAGCCAGATCACCGGCATTGTCTGGCCCAATACCTTGGGGCAACACGTGCGCAGCAACCTGACCCTGCTCAGGCAGAACGGCAATAGCAGCAGCCTGGAGTATCGAGGGCCTTGGTCGATGTTCCGCCTGCTGAGCCGCGGTTCGCTCAATGGACGTACGGCAACCAGCGTGGACCTGAGCTTCAGGACGGGTGATGGTGTGATGCGCTACCGGCTGAACGCGGAAAAGGCTTTCAACCCAATTACTCAACAACCGTTCAAAGGTTTTCGGTTGCCCCGAGGGTTGTTGCAACAGCCAGCCAGGGTGGTGTTGGTCGAACAGGCGGATGTGCCTGTCATATAAGCAGGAGGTGGTGCAAAACGAAGCGCGAGTCCAGGCGCGGCATTACTGTACCCAGGGTATTGAGCAACTGAAGTCGGGCATGCGCTCGGGCAGGGACTTACAGGCATGTTGAAGCGCTGATCAAGCCCAGAACCCAACCAGCACCAACGCCGCCACACCCAGCCCGACCGCAACCGAGCAGCCACCCAGCGACAGCGCCGCCCGGCCTTGCCGATACCAGCCGTCATGGCCCAATTGCCGTGCCGGCGCCAGCAGGCTGCGCCACCGCAGTTCCGTATCGTGAAACGCCTGCAAGTTCGCTGTATCGGCATCCAGCCAGCGGCGGAAGTCGATACGCTCGCACGCCGTCACCTGCGGGCTCTGCAAGCGCACATACCATTGCCCGGCCACGCTCGCCAGCACATCCCGGCGCGAGCGGCCAGCTTGCAGCGCCTGGCCCATGTTGCGCTCGATACTCGCCAGTGGCAGGTCAAGGCGCACAGCAATGCTGGCGAAGTCCAGCTGATCGAGGCGGTTAAGCAGGAATACTTGCTGTACGCGCCGTGGTAGCCGCTTCAGTGCATGCAGCAGGGCATCGTCGGCATCATGCTCGGCAGCAGGAGTGGGGTGCTCAAGGGGCAGCAGCAGACGGGTCATGGACAGCTCCTTGCTCTATAAAGGGGAGGAGGGGGCATCTTCCTTGATGCGGAAACAGCGTAGTAGAAACGAGATTGATTCTCAAGTGCTGATTCCGCAAAGTTTTGTAACGAGCGTTCACGCCCTGAAACACCTTTGCTATCATGCGCGCCATCACGATCTTCATTAGCCTGAAGAGCCAAAAAAAAGACCCGGCAAAAAAGCCGGGTCAAAAACCGTGATTAGCCTGATGAGGAGATAATCTGAGAGCGACCTAAGCTTTCAGGTTATCCAGCGGATCTCGCGATCAGCTGAGTGCAATAATAATCGTTATCATTTGGCAGTCAAATGAATTTTCGCTAATCCGGTAAAAAAGTTTTACCGGCGCGCTTCCTTGTCCCGGCAATCGGGGCTTTTGCCGTTACGCGGCCATCACGTTCTCTCCCTCCTTTCTTGTCTATAAACCCGGTCACTCGGTGTGTTTGTGCTCCAGCAGTGCGCGAGCCATGTCCATCATGTGCATCAACGCGAACGTCAGTTCGCGCTGGCTGCCGTGCTGGTGGGTGGCGGTTTCCTGGGCGGTGGCCGCAGCGCAGCGCAGCAGGGCGATGGCGTGTTCCTTGGCCTGTTCGCCGGTTACGCCTTCGTGCAGGGTCCAGATCCTGTTGTCCAGGGTGGGCCGCGGTGGGTTGGGGTTGAGGTAATAGTCGAGCGCGCGGCGGGCTGCTTCGCTGTCGAGATCTGTTTCGTCGTTTTTCGGTAGTTTCATCCTGATACCTGCCGGAGCCAGTAGGGAAGGGGTCAGGTCGATGGTAATACCTACAGTATTTTTATTCTTCCCGATAAATAATACTGAATGTTTATTGAGCGCTTGAAGGCAGTCCGTATCGTGCCAGCGATGAATATGGATAAATGGATTGCCCTCGTCCGTGACCGGATGGAGGAGCTAGGGCTCACTCAAGAGCAGCTTGCCGAGCGCGTTGGTGTGTCTCAAGGCAGTGTCGGTCATTGGGTGAACAAGCGGCGTCAGCCGAAAATCGAATCGATGAACCGCACGTTCGTCGAGATTGGCATGCCTCATTACAACGTCAGCCTGCAGCTGCGTATCCAGGGGCAGGTTGGCGAGGAGCGTAGTGTTTACGAGATAGCAGACGATGATGAACTCGACCTCATGCGGTACATCGTTTGCTTCCGTTACCCGGTGCTGGGTTGGAGTGAGTTAGAGGCTGCGACGGCTGTAGAGCCTGCTGTTTTCGAGCAGACTGACTACCTGGCACAGGGCAAGGCGTTCTGGCTAACCGTGGAAAACGATGCCATGAGCGCTGTCAGTGGCCGCAGTGTGCCGCAGGGCATGCGGATGCTGGTGGACCCAGGTGTAGAGGCTGAGGCGGGGCGTTTGGTTATCGCTCGTCAGCCGGGCAAGCCGGCGATTTTCCGCGAGCTGGCCGAGGAAGGTGGGCAGCGTTATCTGAAGGCATTGAACAGTAACTACCCGGCGCTGTTGTGCGAAGACGGTTGCGAATTTCTTGGGGTGGTCGTGCGGGTGCATGGGGCCTTTTGAAAGGGTTTGAGTAGCGGCGGCAACGGGGAACGGCGGGTGGAAGTTGGCCAGCAGGGCCGGCCCTTTCGCGGGTGAACCCGCTCCTACACGCGGCCTGCGCCCAATCACCGATGTGTGTCCACCCCCGATCGGGTGTAGGAGCGGGTTTACCCGCGAATACGGTGGCGCCGGCAACAGTGAACGGCTGGTGGAGATTGGCCGGCAGGACCGGCCCTTTCGCGGGTAAACCCGCTCCTACACGCGGCCTGCGCCCAATCACCGATGTGTGTCCACCCCCGATAGGTGCGGGTTTACCCGCGAATACGGTGGCGGCAGCAACGGTGAACGGCGGGTGGAAATTGGCCGGCAGGACCGGCCCTTTCGCGGGTGAACCCGCTCCTACACGCGGCCTGCGCCCAATCACCGATGTGTGTCCACCCCCAATCAGGTGTAGGAGCGGGTTTACCCGCGAATACGGTAGCGGCGGCAACGGTGAACAGCGGGTGAAGATTGGCCGGCAGGCCCGGCCCTTTCGCGGGTAAACCCGCTCCTACGGGCTGTTGCAGGGGCGGCCTTGTGTTGCGTTAGGGCCGCAAAGCGGCCCTCCGGCACCGTTATTCCACCAGTTCGACCAGCACAGTCCCTTCGCTGACCATATCCCCCTCCAGGCAGAACAGCGCCTTCACCGTGCCGGCATGCGGCGCACGAATGCTGTGCTCCATCTTCATGGCCTCCAGTACCACCAGCGCAGTACCGGCTTCCACCACCTGGCCAGGTTCGACCAGCACCCGCACGATACTGCCGTTCATGGGCGCACCCATCCCACCCTGATGGCTGTGGCTGGCTTCAGCCTCGGCAATCGGGTCGAAAGCTTCGATGGCATGCATTTCACCATCCCAGTGCAGGTACAGCGTGCCACCCCGACGGATTGCCAGATGCTGGCGACGCACGCCGTTCTGGTCATGCACCAACTGCTCACCTTGCAGCTGCCAGGTAGAAGCAGCGCTGCGTTCCAGGGCCACTGCCTGATCTTGCCCAGCGCTCACCAGATGCAAGCTGCTGCGTGCCGGTAGGCCCACGCGCAGGCCGTTACGCCCGCCCCAAGGTGAATGGCGGTCGTCTTCGCGCTGATGGACCCCCTGGCCCTGCAGCCACGCCTCTGCCGCCGCTTCCCAGAAGGCTGCCGGCAGTGCTTGCGGCGCAGGCAGCAGAACCGCCTGATGACGCGGAATGAAGCCGGTATCCAGCTCCGCCGCAGCAAATGCCGGGTGGGCGAGAATGCGCCGCAGGAAGGCAATGTTGGTCTTCAGCCCGCCAATGGCAAACTCGTCGAGCATGGCCAGCAAGCGCAGGCGTGCCTGTTCGCGGTTTTCACCCCAGGCGATCAGCTTACCCAGCATCGGGTCGTAGAACGGCGACACCACATCGCCTTCGCTGACCCCGCTGTCCACCCGCCGGCCTTCGCCAGGCGCCGATTCACGGTACAGCGCCAATTTGCCGGTCGCGGGTAAGAAATCGTTGGCCGGGTCTTCGGCATACAGGCGTACTTCGATGGCATGGCCGATCAGCGGCACCTGTTCCTGTGTGATCGGCAGGGCTTCGCCGCAGGCCACGCGAATTTGCCAGGCAACAAGGTCCAGGCCGGTTATGGCCTCGGTGACCGGGTGTTCCACCTGCAGGCGAGTGTTCATCTCCATGAAGAAGAATTCGCCACGTGCATCAAGCAGAAACTCCACGGTGCCGGCACCCACGTAACCGATAGCCTGAGCGGCACGCACCGCCGCTTCGCCCATGGCCCGGCGCAGTTCGGGCGACAGGCCGGGGGCAGGGGCCTCTTCCACCACCTTCTGGTGGCGGCGCTGAATGGAACAGTCGCGTTCGTTGAGGTACAGGCAGTTGCCGTGCTGGTCGGCGAACACCTGAATCTCCACGTGGCGTGGCTTGAGCACGTACTTTTCCACCAGCATGCGCGCATCGCCGAACGACGACTGTGCCTCACGCTGGGCCGAGGCCAGGGCGTCGGCCAGTTGGCTTTCTTCCTCGACCACTTTCATGCCCTTGCCACCGCCACCAGCGCTGGCCTTGAGCAGCACCGGGTAGCCGATGCGTTCGGCCGCAGCGCGGAAGGTGTCCAGGTCCTGGGCCTCGCCGTGGTAGCCCGGCACCAACGGCACGCCGGCCGCTTCCATCAGTGCCTTGGCTGCCGATTTGCTGCCCATGGCGTCGATGGCGCTGGCCGGTGGGCCGAGGAATATCAGCCCGGCCTGCTCGATGGCGCGGGCGAAACCTGCGTTCTCGGACAGAAAGCCATAACCTGGGTGGATAGCCTGGGCGCCGCTGGCCTTGGCTGCTGCCAGCAGCTTGTCGACCAGCAGGTAGCTTTCGGCAGCCTTTGTGCCGCCCAGGTCGACGCGGATGTCAGCTTCGCGGCTATGCCGGGCGTCACGGTCGGTGGCGCTGTGCACGGCAACAGTGGTCAGGCCCATGGCCTTGGCGGTGCGCATCACCCGGCAGGCGATTTCGCCGCGGTTGGCGACCAGCAGGGTGGTCAAAGCGGGGCGGCTCATGGGCGCGGCTCCTTCTTGTCAACGGTTTGCCAGGCAGGGCGGCGTTTTTCCAGGAAAGCGCGCAGGCCCTCCTGGCCTTCGGCGCTGACGCGGATGCGGGCGATGGTGTTTTCGCAGTAACGGCGCAGGGCCGGGCTGAGTTCGCCGTCGTCCACTTCGCGCAGCAAGTCCTTGGTGGCGCGCAATGCTTGTGGGCTGTTCTGCAGCAGGTTGCTTACCCAGGCTTCCACGTGGTCGTCCAGTTCGCTGGCCGGGTATACCTCGGCCAACAGGCCAAGTTCGCGGGCGCGCACGCCAGTGAAACGCTCGGCGGTGAGGGCGTAGCGGCGCGCGGCGCGTTCGCCAATGGCCTTGACCACGAACGGGCTGATCACCGCCGGGGCCAGGCCGATGCGTACTTCCGACAGGCACAGCTGGGCGTCTTCGGCGCCGATGGCCATGTCGCAGCAGCTGATCAGGCCCAGCGCGCCGCCGAAGGCTGCGCCTTGCACCACGGCCAGGGTCGGGGCCTTGAGGCGGTGCAGGGCGTACATCAGCTCACCCAGTTCGTGGGCGTCATCCAGGTTGGTGTTGAAGTCCAGTTGTGCCGACTGCTGCATCCAGGCCAGGTCGGCACCGGCGCTGAAGTGCCGGCCACGACCGCGCAGCAGCACAAAGCGCAGGCTGGCGTCTTCGGCCAACTGGTCGATGGCCACGATCAGCTCGCGGATCATCTGCGCGTTGAAGGCGTTGTTCTTGTCCTCGCGGCTTAACCACAGGGTGGCGAAGCCGCGTGGGTCGCGGATCACTTCGAGGGTGCTGAAATCGCTCATGGGTCACATCCGGAAAATGCCGAAGCGGCTCGGTTCGATCGGCGCGTTCAGCGCGGCAGACAACGCCAGGCCGAGGACGTCTCGGGTCTGTGCCGGGTCGATGACGCCGTCGTCCCACAGGCGGGCACTGGAATAATAGGGGTGGCCCTGACGTTCGTACTGGTCGAGGATCGGCTGCTTGAGCCTGGCTTCGTCTTCGGCACTGAATGGCTGGCCGCTGCGTTCGCTCTGCTCGCGCTTGACCTGGGCCAGCACCCCGGCGGCCTGTTCGGCGCCCATCACGCCAATCCGCGCGTTGGGCCACATCCACAGGAAGCGCGGGTCGTAGGCGCGGCCGCACATGCCGTAGTTGCCGGCGCCAAAGCTGCCGCCGATGATCACCGTGAACTTTGGCACCTGGGCGCAGGCCACGGCGGTGACCAGTTTGGCGCCGTGCTTGGCGATGCCGCCTTCTTCGTATTTCTTGCCGACCATGAAACCGGTGATGTTCTGCAGGAACAGCAGCGGGATGCCGCGCTGGCAGGCCAGTTCGATGAAGTGCGCGCCTTTTTGCGCGGCTTCGGCGAACAGTATGCCGTTGTTGGCCAGGATCGCCACCGGGTAGCCGTGCAGGTGGGCGAAGCCGCACACCAGGGTGGTGCCGAACAGTGCCTTGAATTCATCGAACACCGAGCCATCGACCAGGCGGGCGATCACCTCGCGCACGTCGAACGGTTGCTTGGCATCCGCGGGCACCACGCCGTATAGCTCGTCGGCGGCATACAGCGGTGCCACTGGGGCCAACCGCTGCAGCTTGCCGAGCTTGTGCCAGTTGAGGTTGGCCACACTGCGTCGTGCGATGGCCAGGGCGTGTTCGTCGTTGTCGGCATAATGGTCGGCGACGCCGCTGGTGCGGCAATGCACATCGGCGCCGCCGAGGTCTTCGGCGCTCACCACTTCGCCGGTGGCGGCTTTCACCAGCGGCGGGCCGGCGAGGAAGATGGTCGCCTGCTGGCGCACCATGATCGCTTCGTCGGCCATGGCCGGCACGTACGCGCCGCCAGCGGTGCACGAGCCCATCACCACGGCGATCTGCGGGATGCCTTGCGCGCTCATGTTGGCCTGGTTGAAGAAAATGCGCCCGAAATGCTCGCGGTCGGGGAACACTTCATCCTGGCGTGGCAAGTTGGCGCCGCCGGAGTCCACCAGATAGATGCACGGCAGGCGGTTCTGCAGGGCGATGGTTTGTGCACGCAGGTGCTTCTTCACCGTCAGCGGGTAGTACGAACCGCCTTTTACCGTGGCGTCGTTGGCCACGATCATGCATTCCACGCCTTCCACGCGGCCGATGCCGGCGATCACGCCCGCCGCTGGCACGTCTTCGCCGTACACCTCATGGGCGGCCAACTGGCCGATCTCGAGGAACGGCGAGCCTGGGTCCAGCAGGCGGTCGATACGCTCGCGCGGCAGCAGTTTGCCACGCGAGGTATGCCGTTCCTGGGCCTTGGGCCCGCCGCCCTGGGCAACCTGGGCGAGCAGGCCGCGCAGGGCCTGGACCTGTTCGAGCATGGCCGCGCTGTTGACGGCAAATTCTGCCGAACGCGGGTTGATCTGGGTGTGCAAGGTAGCCATGTGCGCCGTCCCTTATGTTCAGCGGGTTTCGTTGAACAGTTCGCGGCCGATCAGCATCCGGCGGATTTCACTGGTGCCGGCACCGATTTCGTACAGCTTGGCGTCGCGCAACAGGCGGCCAGCCGGGAATTCGTTGATATAGCCGTTGCCGCCAAGAATCTGGATCGCTTCCAGGGCCATTTGCGTGGCACGCTCGGCGGTGTACAGGATCACGCCGGCAGCGTCCTTGCGGGTGGTTTCGCCACGGTCGCATGCCTGAGCCACGGCATACAGGTAGGCGCGGCTGGCATTGAGCTGGGTGTACATGTCGGCAATCTTGCCCTGGATCAGCTGGAACTCGCCGATGCTCTGGCCGAATTGCTTGCGGTCGTGGATATACGGCACCACCAGGTCCATGCAGCTTTGCATGATGCCGGTCGGGCCGCCGGACAGCACCACACGTTCGTAGTCCAGGCCGCTCATCAGGACGCGCACGCCGCCGTTGAGCTGGCCCAGAATGTTCTCAGCCGGCACTTCCACGCCATCGAAGAACAGCTCGCAGGTGTTGGACCCGCGCATGCCCAGCTTGTCGAACTTGTTGCTGCGGCTGAAGCCTTTCCAGTCACGCTCGACGATGAACGCGGTGATGCCGTGCGCACCCTTGTCCAGGTCGGTCTTGGCGTAAATCACGTAGGTATTGGCGTCGGGACCGTTGGTGATCCAGGTTTTGCTGCCGTTGAGCACGTAGTGATCGCCGCGTTTTTCTGCGCGCAGCTTCATCGACACCACGTCGGAGCCGGCATTGGGCTCGCTCATGGCCAAGGCGCCGATGTGCTCGCCGCTGATCAGCTTGGGCAGGTACTTGAGCTTCTGCTCGTGGGTGCCGTTGCGGTTGATCTGGTTGACGCACAGGTTGGAATGGGCGCCGTAGGACAGCGCCACCGAGGCTGAGCCACGGCTGATCTCTTCCATTGACACCACATGGGCCAGGTAGCCCAGGCCAGCGCCGCCGTACTCTTCCGGTACGGTGATGCCCAGCAGGCCCATGTCACCGAACTTGCGCCACATGTCGGCGGGGAACAGGTTGTCGTGGTCGATCTGCGCGGCGCGCGGGGCCAGTTCGGCGGCGACGAAGGTGCGCACCTGGTCGCGGAGCATGTCGATGGTCTCGCCCAGGGCGAAGTTCAGGGAGGGGTAATGCATGCTGGGGCACCTTCTTGTTCTTGAATTTGGGTTACACCATAGCTTGGGATCCAGCCCCGCCCCCTGTGGGAGTGGGCATGCCCGCGAATACGTCAGCAGGGTCACCGTCATTACCTGATCGGTCGCATTCGCGGGCAAGCCCGCTCCCACAGGGGGTGGCGTGACGCCTCAAGTGGGTGTCGTTCATCACCTTTACGTTAACGTAAACCTGCATGAGGTCACTGTCAATCCACTCGTCACCTTTACGTAAACGTAAATCTGCGCCAGAGTATTCCCGCTTGCTTCAGCCGTGCCCAAAACAACCACAAGAAGGGACACCCATGAGTCAACCGAGCTATACCCGCGGTCGCCAGGACCGACCCTTGCTGACCCAGACCATCGGCCAGGCCTTCGATGCCACCGTGGCCCGCTGTTCCGACAGCGAGGCCCTGGTGTCCCGCCACCAGGGCCTGCGTTACAGCTGGCGGCAGTTGGCCGAACAGGTCGAAATATACGCCCGCGCCCTTATCGCACTGGGCGTGAACACCGGCGACCGTGTTGGCATCTGGTCGCCCAACTGCGCCCAGTGGTGCATCTTGCAGCTGGCCAGTGCCAAGGTCGGTGCCATTCTGGTCAACATCAACCCGGCCTACCGTGTGGGCGAACTGGAATACGTGTTGCGCCAGTCCGGCTGCCGCTGGCTGGTCTGCGCTGAAGCCTTCAAAACGTCTGATTACCACGCCATGGTGCAGGAGCTGGTGCCTGAACTGGCCAGTGCCGCGCCTGGTGAGCTGGCCAGTGAATGCCTGCCCGAGTTGCGTGGCGTCATCAGCCTGGCCGCCAACCCGCCTGCCGGCTTCCTGCCCTGGCACGCGTTGGCCGAGCGGGCAGGGCAGACGTCTGCCGAAGCCTGCACAGCCCGTCAGCAAAGCCTGCAATTCGACCAGCCGGTAAACATCCAGTACACCTCCGGCACCACCGGTGCGCCCAAAGGTGCCACGCTCAGTCACTACAACATCCTCAACAACGGTTTCATGGTGGGTGAAAGCCTTGGCCTGACGGCCCGCGACCGTATGGTGATCCCGGTGCCGCTGTACCATTGCTTCGGCATGGTCATGGCCAACCTCGGCTGCATCACCCACGGCAGCACCATGATCTACCCCAACGATGCTTTCGACGCCGAACTTACCTTGCGCGCCGTGGCCGAGGAGCGCGCCACCATCCTCTATGGCGTACCGACCATGTTCATCGCCATGCTCGACCACCCGTCCCGTGCCCACATGGACCTGTCGACCCTGCGCAGCGGCATCATGGCCGGCGCCACCTGCCCGATCGAAGTGATGCGCCGGGTCATCGACCAGATGCACATGGCAGAAGTGCAGATCGCCTACGGCATGACCGAAACCAGCCCCGTGTCGCTGCAGACCGGCCCGGACGACGATCTGGAGTTGCGCGTGACCACCGTCGGCCGCACCCAGCCGCAGCTGGAGAACAAGCTGGTGGACGCCGATGGCTGCATCGTCCCTCGCGGAGAGATTGGCGAACTGTGCACCCGCGGCTACAGCGTGATGCTTGGCTACTGGGACAACCCCCAGGCCACGGCGGATGCCATCGACCCGGCCGGCTGGATGCATTCGGGTGACCTGGCGGTGATGGACGAGCAGGGCTATGTGCGCATCGTCGGGCGCAACAAGGACATGATCATTCGCGGCGGCGAGAACATTTACCCGCGTGAGCTGGAAGAGTTTTTCTACACCCACCCGGCGGTGGCCGATGCGCAGGTGATCGGCATTCCGTGCAGCCGCTATGGCGAAGAGATCGTCGCCTGGATCAAGCTGCACCCGGGGCACAGCGCCACGGTCGAGGAGCTGCAGGGCTGGTGCAAGGCACGCATTGCCCACTTCAAGGTGCCGCGGTATATCCGCTTTGTCGACGATTTCCCGATGACGGTGACCGGGAAGGTGCAAAAGTTCCGGATGCGTGAGATCAGCGTGGCGGAGATTGCAGCTGCATCTGCGGGTTGATGTGCTGGCGCGGCCGGCCTTTTCGCGGGTAAACCCGCTCCTACCAGGGGCAGCGCCGCATTCAAGGCCGGCACGGTCCCTGGTAGGAGCGGGTTTACCCGCGAAGAGGCCGGCCCGATCAATGCAAGATCTTCACCTTGCCAAGCACCCGGTCATCCTCAACCTTTCAATGAAGCAGCGGAGATCAGCTGTTCACGCTGGTGCCGTGGTCTACCGTTAAGCCTTCACCGGTGGCTCCTGGCTCGGCGGGTCACCTACCGTCGGCGGCACGGTCGGCTTGATCGGCAGCTCGTCCGGGTCTTCTTCCGGTACGGGTGGCGGCAAGCTCGGGTCGTCGATGTTGGGATCGGGTGTCTCCGGTGGAATGGGAATGTTCATGGCCTGACCTCGCGTGGGTGGGTGAAGAGGTGCTGTAGGCTCTGACCGCTGGCAGCTGCCGTTCGCTCAATTATTTTGAACCCCCCGCCTGTGCCCGGCTCTGAACCCTTACCGCCACCAGCCTGAGGGAGCAAGGTCGATGTCACGAAACGAGCCCTTTGAAAGCGTGCCCATGGCGAACGATCACCCGGACCAGGCCATTAGCCTGGCCCAGGCGCTGTTGGCGCCACGCATCGTGATCGAAGACACCCAACCCGTGCTCGACGCCGGCAGCTTCGCCGCCAAGGCCGTCAGCGGCCAGCCTGTGGCCGTCAGCACCAAGGCCTACAGCGACGGCCACGACCGCCTGGCGGTGATGCTCAACTGGCGCCAGGCCCACAGCCGGCGCTGGCATTGCGTGCCGATGCAGTCGGCGGGCAACGACCTGTGGCAGGCCGAATTCACCCCCACCGAGCTGGGCCCGCACCGGTTCAGTATCGAGGCCTGGATCGACCCGTTTGCCACCTATTGCCACGATCTGGAGAAGAAGTACCACGCCGGCGTCGAGGTAAAACTGGAACTGGAAGAAGGCCGCTTGATGCTGGGCAAAGGCATCGAGCTGTGCAGCGGCGCCCTGCGCGAGGCGCTCGAGGCCGTGCAGAGCCGCCTGGCCACGCTCAGTACCGATGATCAGGTGGCCGTGTTTCTCGACCCGACCACCGCCCGCCTGATGGGCGAAGCCGAACACCGCAGCTACCTGACCCGCAGCCCTGATTTCCCCCTTGATGTCGACCGCCCGGCCGCCCTGTTCGCCAGCTGGTACGAGCTGTTCCCGCGCTCGATTACCGACGACCCGCAGCGCCACGGCACCTTCAACGACGTGCACGAACGGCTGCCGATGATCCGCGACATGGGCTTCGACGTCCTGTACTTCCCGCCCATCCACCCCATCGGCATGCAGCATCGCAAGGGCCGCAACAACGCCCTCAAGGCCGAGCCGGGCGACCCGGGTAGCCCGTATGCCATTGGCAGCCCGGAGGGCGGCCACGAGGCGATTCACCCGCAACTGGGCAGCCGCGATGACTTCCGTCGACTGGTGGCTGCGGCGGCGGAACACGGCCTGGAAATCGCCCTCGATTTCGCCATCCAGTGTTCCCAGGACCACCCCTGGCTCAAGGAGCACCCGGGCTGGTTCAGCTGGCGCCCGGACGGCACCATCCGCTACGCCGAAAACCCGCCGAAAAAGTATCAGGACATCGTCAACGTCGATTTCTACGCCCCAGAGGCCGTGCCCTCGCTGTGGCTGGCCCTGCGCGACGTGGTGGTCGGCTGGGTCGAGGAGGGCGTGAAGACTTTCCGCGTCGACAACCCGCACACCAAGCCGCTGCCGTTCTGGCAATGGCTGATCGGCAATGTGCGCAGCCAGCACCCCGACGTCATCTTCCTCGCCGAAGCCTTTACCAAGCCGGCAATGATGGCGCGCCTGGGCAAGGTCGGCTACGCACAGAGCTATACCTATTTCACCTGGCGCAACCACAAGCAGGAGCTGCGCGAATATTTCGAGCAGCTCAATCAGCCGCCGTGGAGCCAGTGCTACCGGCCCAACTTCTTCGTCAACACGCCGGACATCAACCCGTTTTTCCTGCACACCTCAGGCCGCGCAGGTTTCCTTATCCGTGCCGCGCTGGCCACCATGGGCTCAGGCTTGTGGGGCATGTATTCGGGCTTCGAGCTGTGTGAGGGCACGCCGTTGCCGGGCAAGGAGGAGTACCTGGATTCGGAGAAGTACGAAATCCGCCCACGCGACTTCACCCAGCCCGGCAACATCATCGCCGAGATCGCCCAGCTCAACCGCATCCGCCGGCAGAACCGCGCCTTGCAAACCCACCTGGGCGTGGCCTTCTTCAATTGCTGGAACGACAACATCCTGTACTTCGCCAAGCGTACGCCCGAGCGGGACAACTACATCCTGGTGGCCGTCAGCCTCGACCCACACAACGCCCAGGAGGCGCACTTCGAGTTGCCGCTGTGGGAGTTGGGGCTGGACGACAACGCCGAAACCCAGGGTGAAGACCTGATGAACGGCCACCGCTGGTCGTGGTACGGCAAGACCCAATGGATGCGCATAGAGCCCTGGCACCTGCCGTTCGGCATCTGGCGCATCGAGAAAGCCGGGTAAAACCGGTCTGTAGCCTTTTCCCCTGTGGGAGCGGGCATGCCCGCGAACACCGGCAGAGCCGGTGCCAAGCACCGCGGTGGCTGATTCGCGGGCCCGCCCGCTCCCACAGCGATGGTGCAAGAAGGGGCAAACATGCAATTGAAAGGAGTCGCACATGGCCAAGCGTTCCCGCCCGGCAGCCTTCATCGACGACCCGCTGTGGTACAAGGACGCCGTCATCTACCAGCTGCACATCAAGTCGTTCTTCGACTCGAACAATGACGGCATCGGCGACTTCGCCGGGCTGATCAGCAAGCTCGACTATATCGCCGAGCTGGGCGTCAACACCCTGTGGCTGCTGCCGTTCTATCCCTCGCCACGCCGTGACGACGGTTACGACATCGCCGAATACAAGGCCGTGCACCCCGACTACGGCAGCATGGCCGACGCCCGCCGTTTCATCGCCGAGGCCCACAAGCGCGGCCTGCGGGTGATCACCGAGCTGGTCATCAACCACACCAGCGACCAGCACCCGTGGTTCCAGCGCGCCCGCCACGCCAAGCGCGGCAGCAAGGCGCGCGAGTTCTACGTGTGGTCGGACGACGACCAGAAGTACGACGGCACGCGCATCATCTTCCTCGACACCGAGAAGTCCAACTGGACCTGGGACCCGGTCGCCGGCCAGTACTTCTGGCACCGGTTCTATTCCCACCAGCCGGACCTCAATTTCGACAACCCGCAGGTGCTCAAGGCGGTGATCGGCGTCATGCGCTTCTGGCTCGACCTGGGTGTAGATGGCCTGCGCCTGGACGCGATCCCTTACCTGATCGAGCGCGACGGCACCAACAACGAAAACCTCGCCGAAACCCACGACGTGCTCAAGGCGATCCGCGCCGAGATCGACGCCAACTACCCCGATCGCATGCTGCTGGCCGAAGCCAACCAGTGGCCGGAAGACACGCGCCCGTACTTCGGCGAAGGCGACGGCGACGAATGCCATATGGCCTTCCACTTTCCGTTGATGCCGCGCATGTACATGGCCTTGGCCATGGAAGACCGCTTCCCGATCACCGACATCCTGCGCCAGACCCCGGAAATCCCGGCCAACTGCCAGTGGGCGATCTTTTTGCGCAACCATGATGAACTGACCCTGGAAATGGTCACCGACCGCGAGCGCGACTACCTGTGGAACTATTACGCCGAAGACCGCCGCGCGCGCATCAACCTGGGCATTCGCCGGCGCCTGGCGCCCCTGCTGCAGCGTGACCGTCGGCGCATAGAGCTGCTGACCAGCCTGCTGTTGTCGATGCCCGGCACGCCAACCCTGTATTACGGCGACGAACTGGGTATGGGCGACAATATCTATCTGGGTGACCGCGATGGCGTTCGCACACCCATGCAGTGGTCGCCAGACCGCAACGGCGGTTTTTCCCGCGCTGACCCGCAGCGCCTGGTGCTGCCGCCGATCATGGACCCGCTCTACGGTTACCAGACCGTCAACGTCGAGGCGCAAAGCCACGACCCGCATTCGCTGCTGAACTGGACCCGGCGCATGCTGGCGGTGCGCAAGCAGCAGAAGGCCTTTGGTCGCGGCAGCCTGCGCACCCTCACGCCCAGCAACCGGCGCATCCTTGCCTATATCCGCGAGTACACTGACGCCGACGGCAATACCGAGGTCATCCTCTGCGTGGCCAACGTGTCCCGCGCCGCCCAGGCTGCCGAACTCGAATTGTCACAATACGCCGACAAAGTACCGGTGGAGATGCTGGGCGGCAGCGCGTTCCCGCCAATCGGCCAACTGCCGTTTCTGCTGACCTTGCCACCTTATGCGTTCTACTGGTTCCTGCTGGCCAGCCGCGATCGCATGCCCAGCTGGCACATCCAGCCCACCGAGGGGTTACCCGAATTGACCACATTGGTACTGCGCAAGCGCATGGAAGAACTGCTGCAAGCCCCCGCAAGCGATACGCTGCAAAGCACCATCCTGCCGCAGTACCTGCCCAAGCGCCGCTGGTTCGCCGGCAAGGAAGGGCCGATCGATGCCGTGCGCCTGTGCTACGGCGTGCGTTTCGGCACCGCCACCACGCCGGTGTTGCTCAGCGAAATCGAGGTACTCAGCGACGGCACGGCCACCCGCTACCAGCTGCCGTTCGGCCTGCTGCGTGAGGAACAGATCCATACCGCGCTGCCGCAGCAGCTGGCGTTGTCGCGGGTGCGCCGTGCCCACCAGGTTGGCTTGATCACAGACGCCTTCGTCCTCGAACCGTTCATTCACGCCGTGATGCAAGCCTGCCAGGATGGCCTGCGTCTGCCGTGTGGCGACGCTGAGGGTGAATTGCGCTTCGAATGCACAGAGCAGCTGGCCGGCCTGGCGCTCGACGAGGAGAGCGAAGTGCGCTACCTCAGCGCCGAGCAGTCCAACAGTTCGGTGGTCATCGGCGACCGCGTGGTGCTCAAGCTGATCCGCCGGGTCAACCCGGGTATCCATCCAGAGCTGGAAATGAGTGCCTACCTGACCGCCGCCGGCTTTGCCAATATCTCGCCGCTGCTGGCCTGGGTCAGCCGGGTGGACGAGCAACACGCGCCGCACCTGCTGATGATTGCCCAGGGTTACCTGAGTAACCAGGGCGATGCCTGGGGCTGGACCCAGAACACCCTGGAACGGGCCATCCGCGACCAGATGGAGCCCGTTCGCAACGACGGCGAAGCGCACACTGACGCATTGGCCGAACTCAGCGGCTTTGCGGCCTTGCTTGGCCAGCGCCTGGGCGAGATGCACCTGCTGCTGGCCGCGCCCACCGAAGACCCGGCCTTCCAGCCGCGCCCCAGCGATGCGCAGGACAGCGAGCGCTGGCGTGCACAGATCAGCACCGAACTGATCCACGCCCTCGACCTGCTGGCCCAGCATCGCGACACGCTGGACGGCGACAGCCAGGCCTTGGTCGACGATCTGCAGCAACAGCGTGACGGCCTGGCCCAGCACATCGGCAACCTCGCCGAGCAGGCTCAGGGTGGCCTGCTGATGCGTGTGCACGGCGACCTGCACCTGGGCCAGGTGCTGGTGGTGCAGGGGGATGCGTACCTCATCGATTTTGAAGGCGAACCCGCCCGGCCCCTTGAAGAGCGCCGGGCAAAACACAGCCCCTACAAGGATGTCAGCGGCGTGCTGCGATCCTTCGACTATGCTGCTGCGATGATCTTGCGCAGCGCGTCTGCGGTGGACCTTTCCGAGCCGGCGCGGCAAGCCCGGCAGCGGGTTGCCCGGCAGTACTTGCACCAGTCCCGGCATGCCTTTGTCGAAGCCTATGGCCTGGCCACTGCCGCCATGCCCCACGCCTGGCAGCACGCCGAGGGCGAGCGCGCGGCACTGGAGCTGTTCTGCCTGGAAAAAGCCGCCTACGAGATTACATACGAAGCCGAAAACCGTCCGAGCTGGCTGGCCGTGCCTTTGCATGGTCTGCATGGACTGATCAGTACCTGGGGAGAGTCAGAATGAACGTTACAACGCGTGAAAACGGTGGCCTTCGGCAACGGGACCTCGACGCCCTGGCCCGCGCCGAACACGCCGATCCTTTTGCGGTACTCGGCCTCCACGGCGACGGCGCAGGCGGGCAGGTGGTCCGCGTCTTTCTGCCCAATGCCCTGAAAGTGCACATTCAGGCCCGGGAGGACGGGCGAGTCCTCGCCGAAATGGAGCAGGGCAGCCTGCCCGGTTTGTTCAGCGCGCACCTCGATAAGGCACAGCCCTATCAGCTTCACATCGTCTGGGCCGGCGGCGAGCAGGTTACCGAAGACCCCTACAGCTTCGGCCCGCAATTGGGAGACATGGACCTTCACTTGTTCGCGGAAGGCAATCACCGCGATTTGTCCGGGCGCTTCGGTGCCCAGCCGACTCAGGTCGATGGCATCGACGGCGTGTGTTTCTCGGTCTGGGCGCCGAATGCCCGGCGGGTGTCGGTGGTGGGTGATTTCAACAACTGGGATGGTCGCCGTCACCCCATGCGCCTGCGCCACGGTGCCGGGGTTTGGGAGCTGTTCATTCCGCGTCTGGGCGTGGGCGAAACCTACAAGTTCGAAGTACTCGGCAAGGACGGCATACTGCCGCTGAAGGCCGACCCGCTAGCCCGTGCCACCGAGCTGCCGCCGAGCACGGCATCCAAGGTAGCCGGTGAACTCAGTCACGCCTGGCAGGACCATGACTGGATGGCACAACGTGCCCAGCGCCATGCCTACAACGCGCCGTTGTCGATCTACGAGCTGCACCCAGGGTCATGGCGCTGCGAGCTGGACGAAACGGGGGAAATCGGGCGTTTCTACAATTGGCGGGAACTGGCCGAGCGGCTGGTGCCCTATGTGCAGGAACTGGGCTTTACCCACATCGAACTGCTGCCGATCATGGAGCATCCGTTCGGCGGCTCCTGGGGCTATCAACCACTGTCGATGTTCGCGCCCACCTCGCGCTACGGCAGTGCCGAAGATTTCGCCGCGTTCATCGACGCCTGCCACCAAGGGGGCATCGGTGTGCTGCTGGACTGGGTGCCGGCGCATTTCCCCACTGACGAACATGGCCTGGCGCGCTTCGACGGCACGGCCCTGTACGAATACGACAACCCACTGGAAGGCTACCACCAGGACTGGAACACGCTGATCTACAACCTCGGCCGCAACGAGGTACGCGGCTTCATGATGGCCTCGGCGCTGCACTGGTTGAAGCATTTCCACATCGACGGCCTGCGCGTCGATGCGGTGGCCTCGATGCTGTACCGCGACTACTCGCGCAAGGCCGGCGAATGGGTACCCAACCGCCACGGCGGGCGCGAGAACCTGGAAGCCATCGACTTCATCCGCCACCTCAACGGCGTGGCTGCCCACGAGGCCCCGGGTGCGCTGATCATCGCCGAGGAGTCCACCGCCTGGCCCGGGGTCAGCCAACCTACCCAACAGGGCGGCCTGGGTTTTGCCTACAAGTGGAACATGGGCTGGATGCACGACACCCTGCACTACATCCAGAACGACCCGGTGCACCGCACCTACCACCACAACGAGATGAGCTTCGGGCTGATCTATGCCTATTCCGAGCACTTCATCCTGCCCATCTCCCATGATGAAGTGGTACACGGCAAGCACTCGCTGATCGACAAGATGCCCGGCGACCGCTGGCAGAAATTCGCCAACCTGCGTGCCTACCTCACCTTCATGTGGGCACACCCGGGCAAGAAGCTGCTGTTCATGGGCTGCGAGTTCGGCCAGTGGCGTGAGTGGAACCACGACAGCGAACTGGACTGGTACCTGCTGCAGTATCCCGAGCACCAGGGCGTGCAGCGCCTGGTGGGCGACCTCAATCGCCTGTACCGCGAAGAGCCGGCGTTGCACGAGCAGGATTGCCAGCCGCAGGGCTTCCAGTGGTTGATCGGTGACGACGCGCAGAACAGCGTGTACGCCTGGCTGCGCTGGAGCAGCAGCGGCGAGCCGGTGCTGGTGGTGGCCAACTTCACCCCGGTACCCCGAGAGGGCTACCGCATTGGAGTGCCGTTCGGCGAGCGTTGGCAGGAGCTGCTGAACAGTGATGCCGAGCTGTATGCCGGGTCGAATGTCGGCAATCTCGGGGCGGTGGCCAGTGACGAAGTGGCCAGCCACGGGCAGCCACTATCGCTGGCCCTGAACCTGCCGCCGCTGGGGGTGTTGATCATGAAGCCCGCCTGATCGGTTGACCGCACTGGCCTTTTCGCCTGTAGGAGCGGGTTTACCCGCGAATCCGGTAGCGGCGGCAACCGTGAATGGCCTTTGGGAATTGGCCGGCAGGCCCGGCCCTTTCGCGGGTGAACCCGCTCCTACAACGGCCTGTGCCGAGCCACCGATGCGTGTGGCCCCGATCAGTGTGTAGGAGCGGGTTTACCCGCGAATAGGCCGGCCCTGCCTACCACCGCATCCGCACCCCAAGGCTGCCAATCAACCCGTTCAGGTCATTGTCGTCCACATCACTGCTGTAATCGGCGCTGACGAACAACGCCACCGAAGGCGTCACCCGCGCCACCAGCCCCAAGCCTAACTCCACCGTGGTGGAGTAGCGCGAACTGGAGATCTTGTCGACCTCGTCCAGTTTCAGTTCATCGGCATTGCTGAAGTCATACCACACGTTGGTCCGCACATAGGGTTCGATGGGCATGCCGCGCACTTCGTAGCGCCCGGACAACTTGGCACCGACCCGGCCGCTCCAGCTCGGCTGGCTGTCGAAGGCTTGCAAGGTCTCTTCCTGCACCTGGTTGCCAGGGAAGAACTGCTGGTTGATCAACTGTGCCTGGGGCTCGATGACCCAGTTGCCCCCCAGGCGGATCGGGTAACCGCCCTCTACCGAGAAGGTCATTGCGTGGCCACTGTCGTCCAGGCGCTGGCCGTTTTCGCCACGGCCCATCACGTCGATCCGCGAGCCCATGGCCACGGCATCCAGGTGCCAACCCTGTTCATGGGTCATGCTCCAGTACACCCCCAGGCTTTCCCCGCTCAAGTTCACCGCTTTGCGCTGCTTGTCGCCCAGCAGAGGGCGCGCGCCTCTGAAGCTGCTTTGCAGGTTGTTGTGCCCCACGAAAATCCCTGCGCGGTGCACATCGCCCGCTGCAGTTTCACGCACGAACAGGTCCGGGCCGATCATCAGTTGCTGGCTGGGCGCCTCCAGCTGTGCTGGGGGCAGTGCGCGGCCGCGCGCACTGGTGGGGAAGAACTGCGCCCACTGACTGGCAATCAGGTCGGGTGCCGGCTGCTGGTGGCGTTCGCTCATCTGCTGCGAAAACGCATTGAGGGTGCCGAGACTCAACCCACTGGCACTGAGCGGGTCGAGCGACAGTTGCGCCGCCACGGGTTGCTGCAGATAGCCGGGGGAGGTGGGGTCACCCTGCAGTTCGTACGCGATCGTTTCCACCGGGGTTGCCAGAAGCAGCGACGTGGAAACCGCGTAGAAAATGCTGTCGAAGCGCAAGGGGTTCGAGGTGCTTTTCATGGCGGATCTCCTTTGTTTTTGTGGTGCAGCCCGAGAACCTGGCCTGTTGTCACGAGCTGTACGGCAAAAACAGTGGGCGACCCAAACCAGCACGCCAGTTATCGCAAACGCGCACGAAGGCGCGAGCTAGAGGCCCGGCGCAAGTTTTTTACAGCTTGGTACTGTTCAGCTAAGGAGAGGTCGCGGCTTGCGTCAAGAAAGCGTGAAGGAAGTGTTCAGGGTGCGTCGTAACGCTCAACCTGTTGTTTTATCGATAAAAACAGCAGGGTATAGCGGGGATCGCTATTTGCCGTGCCGTGGCTATGAAGAATGATTGCTAAAGTCGCACTTCAACGGCCAGCGGCAGGTGATCTGACAGGTGCGACCAAGGTTTGTGCCCCAGAATCCGCGGCCCATGGCTTTCGGCGTTACGCAGGTAAATGCGGTCCAGGCGCAGCAGCGGGAGGCGGGCCGGGTAGGTGCGGGCGAGGTGGCCGTGGTGGCGCTCGAAGGCTTCGTGCAGGTCGCGTTGCAGGCCAAGGGTGCGGTTGCCATGGCTTTTCCAGTCGTTGAAGTCGCCGGCGATGATCACCGGGGCGTTGGCCGGCAGGGCGTCCAGCAGTTTACGCAGCAACTGCAGCTGCTTTTGCCGGTGGCTTTCCAGCAACGACAGGTGCACGCAGACCGCATGCACCTGGCCTTGCCCCGGCACCTCCAGCACACAGTGCAACAGGCCGCGGCGTTCGGGGCCGGTGATCGACACGTCCAGGTTGCGGTGCTCGATGATCGGGTATTTGGACAGCAACGCATTGCCGTGGTGGCCGTCAGGGTAGACCGCGTTGCGGCCATAGGCAAAGTCGCTCCACATGCTGTCGGCGAGGAATTCGTACTGCGAGGTCTGTGGCCAGCCGGGGTGGCGCGCGGCGTGGCGGTCGTGGCTGCCGAGCACTTCCTGAAGGAAGACAATGTCGGCCTGTGTGCTGCGCACGGCCTCGCGCAGCTCCGGCAAGATAAAGCGCCGGTTGAAGGCGGTGAAGCCCTTGTGGGTATTCACCGTCAGTACCCGCAGGCGTTTCACGGCCGGGGCCTGGCTGACGCTGGCGAAACCATTACTGCCGGCTTCGAGGCTCACGATTCCTCCTGAAGTTAACCCTGCCTCACTGTCGCCGCCAAACCCTGTGGGGGCTGGTACACCGTTCCCACCGGGTTTGGCGTGGCGATCACAACGTAGGACCTGCCTGGGCTATCACCGTTCACTCTTCGTCGTACTGCAACACCATCAGCAGCATCGACCGACCCTTCACCTCGAAGGTACTGTCGAACTGCAGGTGCTGCCCCTTGCGCAACTCCGGCCGGTCGGTATCGACCAGGCAGCTCCAGTAATCGCCTTCGGGCACGGCCGGTAGCTTGAACGGCACGATGTCATGGTGGGCATTGACGATCAGCAACACGGTGGCCTCGGCACCTGGCCGGGCGATACCGCTGACCTGCGCGCGGCCATCTATCAGCATGCCCAGGCAACGCCCGTGTGGGTCTTCCCATTGCTCAACGCTCATCTCGCTGCCATCGGGTGCCAGCCAGGTCACGTCCTTGACCCCAATTGCCTCATTGTAGTCACCCACCAGAAAGCGCGAGCGGCGCAGCACCGGGTAGGCCAGGCGCAGGCGCGTCAGGCGCTTGACGAAGGCCAGCAGCTCTTGGCCTTCCTCGTCCAGGTCCCAGTTCACCCAGCCGATCTCGCTGTCCTGGCAGTAAGCGTTGTTGTTGCCGTGCTGGGTGCGGCTGAACTCGTCGCCGGCAACGATCATTGGCGTGCCCTGGGCCAGCAGCAAGGTGGCGAAGTAGTTGCGCATCTGGCGCATGCGCAGGGCATTGATCGCCGGGTCGTCGGTCGGCCCTTCGACGCCGCAGTTCCACGACAGGTTGTTGTCGGTGCCGTCCTGGTTGTTTTCGTCGTTGTCTTCATTGTGCTTGTGGTTGTAGGACACCAGGTCGCGCAGGGTGAAACCGTCGTGGGCGGTGATGAAGTTGACCGAGGAATAGGGCCTGCGCCCGCGGTTGTTGAACATGTCGCCCGAGGCGGTCAAGCGCGCGGCAAAATCGGCCAGCTGGCCTTCGTCGCCTTTCCAGAAGGCGCGTGCGGTATCGCGGAAGCGGTCGTTCCATTCCGCCCAGCCCGGGGCGAAGTTGCCCACCTGGTAGCCGCCGGGGCCGCAATCCCACGGTTCGGCAATCAGCTTGACCTGGCTCAGCATCGGGTCCTGGCGGCAGGCGACCAGGAAGCCATGACGCTCGCTGTAGCCATCGTGGTAACGGCCAAGGATGGTCGCCAGGTCGAAGCGAAAGCCGTCCACGTGCATTTCGCCGGCCCAGTAGCGAAGCGAGTCGGTGACCAACTGCAGCACGCAGGGGTGGCTCAGGTCCAGGGTGTTGCCGGTGCCGGAGTCGTTGATGTAGTAGCGCTTGTCGTCCGGCATCAGGCGGTAGTACGAGGCGTTGTCGATGCCGCGCATCGACAGGGTCGGGCCGCGCTCGTTGCCTTCGGCGGTGTGGTTGTAGACCACGTCCAGGATCACCTCAAGCCCGGCGTCGTGCAGGTGCGCGACCATCTCCTTGAACTCGGCGATCTTGCCGCTGGCCAGGTAGCGCGGGTGCGGGGCGAAAAAGGCGATGCTGTTGTAGCCCCAGTAGTTGTTCAGGCCCTTGTCCAGCAGGTGCTGGTCGTTGACGAAGGCGTGAATCGGCAGCAGCTCGATGCTCGACACGCCAAGGTCCTTGATGTGTTTGAGCAACTCGTCGTTGGCCAGGCCGGCGAAGGTGCCGCGCAGTTCTTCAGGCACTGCCGGGTGGCGCATGCTGATGCCGCGGGCATGCGCTTCATAGATGATCGTGCGCTCCCATGGAATCTGCACGCGCTGGTCGCGGCCCCAGGTGAACGCCGGGTCGATGACCTTGCATTTGGGCACGAAAGGCGCGCTGTCGCGCTCGTCGAACGACAGGTCACCATCGGGGTGGCCGATGGTGTAGCCGAACAGTGCCTCGGACCATTTCAGGCTGCCGACCAGTTGCTTGGCATACGGGTCGATCAGCAGTTTGTTGGGGTTGAAGCGGTGGCCGTTTTCCGGCTCGTAGGGGCCATACACCCGGTAGCCATAGACCAGGCCGGGGTGAGCGTCGGGGAGGTAGCCATGGTAGATCTCATCGGTGTATTCGGGCAGCTCTATGCGCTCGATTTCCTGCTCGCCGGTGGAGTCGAACAGGCACAGCTCGACCTTGGTGGCGTTGGCCGAGAAGAGAGCGAAGTTGACCCCAAGGCCATCCCAGGTGGCGCCGAGGGGGAAGGGCATGCCTTCGCGGATGCGCGATGGTGCGACCGAGCGGGTTTTCTTTGGGGTGCGGGGGCTCATGACGATCCTCGAGTGGCCGTGATGGAGGGGGATTTGGGCTGTCCGGCATGGCCTCTTCGCGGGTAAACCCGCTCCTACAGGTCATCACAGGTGCCTGTAGGAGCGGGTTTACCCGAGAAGAGGCCAGGACAGGTTTAACTGGCAGTAGGCTTTTTCACCGCCCGAGGCTTTTTCACCGCAGCTGGTTTAACCCCCGGCAGGGCAGCCGCCTTGGGTTCGGCAGGCGCCTTAGGCTTGGCCGCTGCTTTCTTGCGCGGGGCTGCCTTGGGCGCCAGCGCTTCGGCCTCGGCCAGCTTGCGGGCCATTTCCCAGTGGCGTTCTTCTTCCCCTACGGGCTTACCTTCGGATTCCCAGATCTGGTAGGCAAATTCGCGAATACGCTTTTCATCGACACTCATCATGACGCTCCTGATGCTCAAGATTGTTGTATCAACACGTTGACCGGAAATTCCGCCAGCACGGCGCTCAACGGCAACTCCTTTGAAGAGCTGACCGCCGCACAGGCGAAAAGTCCCGTCGAGTTGGCAGGTGACAAGGCAAACGGCAATACCAGCCGGGTGTCGTCCCAGTTCTGCGCCGGGATCAACGGTGTAGCGGCACCTCCGAGCAGGCTGCTGGCCAGGCGCGGTGCGACGACGATGGCGTGCTCGCCTTCCCCCAGGCGAGCAAAGGCAATGACCTTGTCAGCGTGCCGGCCCTGTACGGTCAGTGGCAGGTAGGCACCGCGGCGGAACAGCTCGGCATGGGCCTGGCGGCAGTCCAGCACCCGGGCGATCAAGGCCTGTTTGACGCGGCCGTCGCGCCAGTGCGCCAGCAGCTCGGCTGCCGGCGTGGCGTCGTCCAGCGTGCGACGCCTCGAAGCGTAGTCCACGGCGCGGCGGTTGTCCGGGTCGACCAGGCTGAAGTCCCAGTATTCGTTACCCTGGTACAGGTCGGGCACACCGGGTGTGGTCATGCGCAACAGGGCCTGGACCAGGCCATTGAGAGCGCCGGGGCAGGCCAGCAGCTGCGCCGCGTCGGCCAGCGACTTGCGCAGTTGCTGGTTCTCGCTGTCCAGCAGCAGGCCGTCGAGGTAATGAGCGCAGGCGCCTTCGTAGGCCTCGTTCGGTGCGCTCCAGCTACTGCGCAGCTTGGCCTCGCGCAGGGCCTTCTGCTGCCACTGGCGAACACGCTCGGCGTATTGACGCAGGGCATTGTCGTCGTTCAGGTCGAGGTCCAAGGGCCAACTGCCGAGCAGGGTTTGTAGCAGCATCAACTCGTCGCCGGGGCTGGGTGCCAGCCCGTCGTCCAACTGCGCGCGCAGGGGGGCGGCCAGCTCACGCCAGTGCTCTACCCGGCTGGCCAGCCACGTGCCGCGCTCGCTGAGTACGGCCAGGCGTGCACGCGTGTCTTCGCCGCGCTTGTGGTCGTGGGTGGCGGTGGTCAGCAGGTTGTCGGGGAAATCGCGCAGGCGCCGCTGGGCCTCGTTGTGGAAATGCATGGGGGGTGCGCTGAAGCGCTCGGCCTCGAAACCCACGTCGTTACGCGACAGCAGCCGCGCGCTGCGGTAGAAGGCGGTGTCTTCCACGGCTTTGGCGGCGCTGGGCGCAGTCAGTTGCTGGAAGCGCACGCAGGCGTGGCGCAGTTGCTTGCGGGCGCGCCCCGGTGGCAGATGCCGCCAGGCTTGCCCGCCCAGCCACCGTTCAAGTTGGTCCAGTAGCGGCCAGTCAGCTTCGGCAAGGTCTTGCCGGGCATTGGTCAGGGCCTGCTGGAAGAACGTTTCGTCCTGCGCCGGGCGCCCGCAGGCATTGAAGTAGGTTCGGTAAACCGGGTAATGCGCCACCAACGCCTGCAAGGCCCGGCGAATCGCGCCCAGGGTCAGGTCACGGGTCATCAGGTCGTTGCGCGCGACCTGCAACAGTGCCTGGGCCACCGACTCGCAGTCACCGGCCAGGCTGGCGTTGAGCACCAGGTGACGGGCCTGGCGCACTTCTTCAGGGAAGTCCGGGCGCTCGCTGACGTTGCTCCACAGTTCGCTCAGCGGCGCTTCGCCGGCCGGATCATGCTGCAGCAGCGACACCTGGTTCATGAACTCGTAGCCGGTGGTGCCGTCGGTAAGCCAGTCGCGGTGCAGATGCTCGTCGGCACCCAGGATCTTTTCCACGTACAGGGGGAAGTGCTCCAGCCCTGCATTCAGCGGCCGCCGCGCCAGCAGGCCATCAACCCGCCGGCGCAGTTTGCGGCAGTAGCCACGCGGGTCGGCAAGGCCGTCGATATGGTCGATGCGCAGGCCGTCCACCAAGCCGCGTTCGATCAGTTCGAACAGCTTGGCATGGGTGGCTTCGAACACCACGGCGCGCTCCACGCGCAGGCCGCCCAATTCGTTGATGTCGAAGAAGCGCCGCCAGTTGATGTCGTCGGCAGCAGTACGCCAGCTGGCCAGGCGGTAGGTCTGGCGCTCCAGCAGCAGGTGCAGGCGCTTGAAACCGGCCTCGCTGCGGCTGTCGAAGGCCACCAGGGCCGATTCGAGGTCGGCACCTTCGCGCACCAGGCGGGCCAGTTCGGCTTGGAGCGGCAGGCTATCGGCCAGCGGGGTGGACGAGTCGCCCAATGCCGTGAAGCGCTCGGCCAGCAAATTGAGCGCAGGCTCTGGGCTGAGCGCGAGAATCCAGCCGTAATCGACCGGGCAGATCGGGAAACGATGCGCGTAATGGGCTACCTGCAGCAGCCCCTGCTGTTTGTCGAACTGCAGTGGTATCTCGCCATTCCTGAGCGCAACGCCGTAGTCGCTGCCGAGGAACGGCAACAGCAGTTGCCCGGCCAGCAGTGGGTCACTGGAGTGCCACTGGATGTCGAAAAACTCTGCATACGGACTGCGCCGTCCCCAGGCCAGCAGGCTTTGCCACCAGGGGTTGTCGGCACCGCCCACGGCCATGTGGTTGGACACCGTGTCGAGGATCAGCCCCATGCCATGCTGGCGCAGGGCGGCAACCAGGCGCTCCAGCGCGGCCTCGCCGCCCAGCTCCGGGTTGACGCAGGTAGGATCGACCACGTCGTAGCCATGGCGCGAGCCAGCGCGGGCCTTGAGGATGGGCGAGGCATACAGGTGGCTGATGCCCAGCTGGGCGAAATACGGCACCAGCGGTACAGCGTGGTCGAGGGTGAAGTCGCTGTGGAATTGCAGGCGCAGGGTCGCGGTCAGTGGCTTCATCGGTCACGCTCCCACGCCTGCTCGCGGGCCTGGGCCAGCAGCTCCAGGCGCCGTGCGGCATCCTCGTCGTCGAGCAGTTCGCGTACCGGACGGGCAAAGCGCCGCCGCCAGTTGGGATGGCCATTGGTGGTGCCCGGCAGGTTGGGTTGCTCGTCGCAGCCCAGCAGGTCTTCCAGCGGTACCAGTACCAGCGGCGCACGGGTATGGCCAACGAAGCGGATGGCCGCATCGATCAGCGCGTCGTTGTCCTTCAGTTCGCCGTAGTTGGCCTCCAGGATGCGGCGCAGGCCTTCGCGTTCTTTCTGACGCTCGTGTCGCCAGTGCAATTCCGCAGCAGCATCAATCAGTTGCAAGCGGTGTCTCCAGTCGATGTCGCGGTTTGCCAGCCAGCCGGCCAGTGGCGCCAGGTCGTGGGTGCCGGTTGTGGCCAGGGCATTGTCTGGCCAGTCGAGAATGGGCTTGAACTGGCCCGGCTGGGTCTGCTCGAACGGCAGCACGCGCATGCCCAGCACCGCTTTCTCGGCCAGCTTTTCGCGCAGGCTGTCGGGCACGGTGCCCAGGTCTTCGCCGAGGATGATCGCCTGGTGACGCACCGACTCCAGCGCCAGCAGGCGCAACAGGTCGTCTAGCGGGTAGTCGAGGTAGGCGCCTTCGCTGGGTTTGGCCCCCTGGGGGATCAGCCATAGCCGGCGCAGGCCCATCACATGGTCGATGCGCAGGCCGCCAGCGTGGGCGAGGTTGGCCCGCAGCATCTCGATGAAGGCGCGATAGCCATTGCGCTTGAGGCCCTCGGGCGAGAAGGCGCAAATGCCCCAATCCTGCCCGACGTGGTTGAGGATGTCGGGCGGCGCACCCACGCTCAGGCCGGCCAGCAGTTCGTCCTGGCGGCTCCAGGCCTGGCTGCCGGCACCGTCGGCACCCACCGCCAGGTCGGCGATCAGGCCCACGGCCATGCCGTTGCTGCGGGCCGCTTCCTGGGCGCGTTGCAGGCCACGTTCGGTCAACCACTGGCAGAAGGCGTGGAACTCGACCTTGGCCGGGTAGGCATTGGCTAAAGCCTCCACTTCCGGGTGGTAGGGGTCGTGCCAGGCTTTGGGCCAGTTGCGCCAGTCGGCCCCGAGGCCGTGCTCCACTGCCTGGGCCTGCAGCACCTCGAAGCGGCAGTGGTGCTCCAGGGTCTGGCCGCCGGCTTCGCGGAAGCTGTCAAAATCTGTGCGTAGCGGGTGGTCGCCGTGGCTGAAGCCTTGGTAAAGCGCTTCAAGCAAGCGCAGCCGGGCGCTGGCGGCGCGTGGCCAGTCGACCAGAGGGCGTTGCTCCAGCTCTTCGAGTTGTTGCTCCAGCCCGCAGGCTTCGATGGCCATGCGCACCTCCCGTTCACCCAGCAGGGCCGCAGGGCTGGTGTACAGGGTGTTGAGCAGCAGGCGACTGGAGGGTGAGTAGGGGCTGTAGTGTTCCTGGTCGATGGCCGACAGGGCGTGAATCGGGCTGATAGCCAAGGCATCGGCGCCGCGCTCGGCGGCCGAGCGGGCCAACTGCTCCAGCGCCAGGCAGTCGCCGAAGCCACCATCGCCGGGGCGGCGCAGGCTGTAAAGCTGCACTGCCAGGCCCCAGCAGCGTGGTGGCGGCTGTTGCACCTTGTCTTCCAGGCTGTGGCAGCGTGTTGGCGCCACTGCCACGGTGAAGCGGCGGCTGTCGATTTCCACCTGGTGATAGCCGATGGGCAGCTCGCCGGGCAGGCGCGCCTGGTCATCGAGGCTGAGGGTGACAGAGGTGTGATCTTCCAGGGTGCAGTGGGCCACGCTGGCGGCACTGAAGTAGCGCGACAGCGCCAGCGGCTGGCCTACGTCGGCGGTCAGCAAGGGCGGCAGGTGTTCGCTGTCTTCGGCGGTTTCCACCGCACGCAGGCTGGCGGCAACGGCCGCATCATCGCCGGCCGGGTGGCCAAGGCCTTCGAGGATGTTGCGCAGCACGTCGTCGCTGACACGCTGGGGCCTGGCATTGGCGTCGATCCAGTCGCGGCTCAGCCCGACGCTGGATGCCAGACGGTGCAGGGCGGTTTCGCTCATGGGTGCTCCTGGGCAGGGGGAAGCAGGCTGACCACACAGCTGTAGGCAGCCAGGTGGGTATCCGGGTGGCGGGTGTCGCTGCTGTCGAACAGCCGTGTGGATGGCGCGGGCAGTTCGACCGCCTGCGTGGTGTCGGCCAGGTTCAGGTCGATGCGCAGAGTGTTGCCGTTGCCCAGCTGCCAGCGCGCGGTCAGCGCTTTGTCAGCGTGCACCTCGGCGCCCAGCGCACGGCTGCCGGGCAAGTGCGGGATGATGTGGCGGCGGCGCAGGTCGAGCAGTTGCTGGTAAAGGCCGTGCCAGCCGGCGATCACCGCCTTGTTCTGCGGGCGTGAAGAGGCGAATGTCTGTTCGGCGTTGGGGTCGGGAATGTGCTCACGCTGCTTGGGGTCGGCGAACGCGGCGAAGTGGGCGAATTCGCCACGACGGCCTTCGCGTACCGCGTCGGCCAGCGCGTCATGGAAGTCGGTAAAAAACAGGAACGGCTGGCAACTGCCGGCTTCGTCGCCCATGAAAAGCAGCGGAACCATGGGGGCCAGCAGCAACAGGCCGGTGGCTGCACGCAGGGCTGGTGCGGGGCATAGGCGGGTCAGGCGCTCACCCAGCGCGCGGTTGCCGATCTGGTCGTGGTTCTGCAGGAACAACACGAAGGCGCTGGGCGGCAAATGCCCGCTGGGTTCGCCGCGTGGTTTGCCATGCCGGTTGGCCTGGCCCTGGAACACGAAACCTTCGCCAAGGCACCGTGCCAGTTGGTCGATGGGGCGATGCTGGAAGTCGGCATAGTAACCTTCGGTTTCACCGGTCAGCAGCACGTGCAGGGCATTGTGGCCGTCATCGTTCCACTGGGCGTCGTAACCCTGTTCCAGCAGGCCCGCCTGGTTGTGCTCGTTCTCCAGCACCAGCCACACGTGCCGGCCCGGTTCTACGGCGGCGCGCACCCGTTGGGCCAGCTCGATCAGGAAGTCGGGCTGGTCGATGGCATGCACCGCATCCAGGCGCAGGCCGTCGAAGCGGTAGTCGCACAGCCACATCAGGGCGTTCTGGATAAAGTACTCGCGCACCTGCGGGCGGCGAAAGTCGATGGCCGCGCCCCAGGGTGTCTGCCGGTCTTCACGGAAGAAGGGGCTGGCGTACTGGTGCAGGTAATTGCCGTCGGGTCCGAAGTGGTTGTACACCACATCGACCAGCACCATCAGCCCGTGGCCGTGGGCCTGGTCCACCAGTGCGCACAGCTGCTCGGGGCTGCCGTAGGTGTTCTGTGGGGCGTAAGGGAGTACGCCGTCGTAGCCCCAGTTGCGTTCGCCGGGGAACTGCCCCAGCGGCATCAATTCGATCGCGCTGATGCCCAGTTCGGCCAGGCGCGGCAGTTGCCGGGCAACCCCGGCGTAACCCCCGAGCAGGCCGACATGCACCTCCTGGATCACGGCCTCATGCCAAGGCCGGCCCAGCCACGGGTGTTGCCAGGCATAACCGGCCACATCCACGACCTGGCTTGGCCCGTGTACGCCGTCGGGCTGGTAGCGCGAGGCCGGGTCGGCCACCTGCAGCTCACCGTCGATACGGTAGTGGTAACGGTCACCGGCCTGGCATGGCGCCACGCCGCTGTACCAACCCTCATCATCCGGCAGCAGTTCGATGGCCGGCTGCCGCTCCAGTTCCACGCTCACGCTGCGCGCATCCGGCGCCCAGAGGGCGAAGCGCGCCGACGTGGCGTCCAGCAAGTGTGCGCCATGTCTGTGCATCTTCTGACCCCCGCTCAGTAGTGGCTCAGTTGTGTCTGCTTGACTAGGTCCTCGTACAGGCGAGCATAGGGTTCAACCGCCTGGCACCAGTTGAACGGCTGGGTCATCGACAGGCAGCGCATGGCGTTCAGCAGGTCCTTCTTGCCGTAAACATAGAAGGCGCGGCTGAGTGCCTCGCGGTAGCTCTCGACGGTGGACTCGTTGAACAGGAAGCCCGTTACGCCGCACTCGATAGTGTCGGCCAGGCCACCGGTATTGCGTGCTACCGGCAGCGAGCCGAAGCGTTGCGCGTACATCTGGCTGAGGCCGCACGGCTCGTAGCGGGACGGCATCAGCAGGAAATCGCTGCCGGCGAACATGCGCCGGGCATCGGTTTCATTGAAGCCGATACGCACACCGATGCGGCCCGGGTGGCGCAGCGCCAGCTCGCGCATGGCCTGTTCCTCTTCCGGCTCGCCGCGGCCGATGATCGCGATCTGCCCGCCTTGCTCGACGATGTAGTCGGCCACGCCCAGGGTCAGGTCCAGGCCCTTTTGATAGACCAGCCGCGACACCACGGCGAACAGCGGGCCTTCGGAATCGTCCAGGCCGAACAGCTCGCGCACCTCCCGGGTGTTACGTGCTTTGCCCTCCCAGTCATTGATGCTGAAGTTGTGCTGCAGGTGCTTGTCGGTAGCCGAGTCCCAGCTTTCGTCGATGCCGTTGGGGATGCCACCGAGCAGGCCTTGCTGGGCCTTGCTGGCGAGGAAACCGTCCAGGCCGCAGCCAAATTCCGGGGTGGTGATTTCCCGGGCATAGGTGGCGCTGACTGTGGTGATGTGGCTGGAGTAGGCCAGGCCGGCCTTGAGGAACGACAGCTTGCCGTAGAACTCCATGCCTTCTTGCTGCATGGCATGTTCGGGTATTGCCAGCTCCGGGCTGCAGCCGCGGCTGTACACACCTTGGTACGCCAGGTTGTGGATGGTGAACAGTGTGGGCGTATTCAGGCCGCGCCAGTGCATGTAGGCCGGGGCCAGGCCGGCGGGCCAGTCATGCGCGTGCACCACTTCCGGCGTCCAGTGGATCTTGCCTTCGCCCGCAGCGATTTCGGCGGCAGCCAGGCCCAGGCGGGCGAAGCGGATGTGGTTGTCGGGCCAGTCGCGGCCATTGTTGGCACCATAGGGTGTGCCGTCGCGCTGGTACAGTTCGGGGCAGATCAACACATAGATGACCAGGCCGTCGGCCATGTCCATGCGCCCGATCTTGCAGGGCGGCAGGGCCGCGTGACCACCCAGTTCACCCACGATATGTATAGGGTTGTCGCTTTCCATCACCTGGCGGTAGCCGGGGATAAGTACCCGCACATCGTGCAGGTGCGCCAGGGCACGGGGCAGGGCAGCGGACACGTCACCCAGGCCGCCGGTTTTCACCAGATCAGCGATTTCCGAGGTCACGAACAGAATCTTGCGCATGTTCGGGTTTTGCTGGCGCTGGGCGCCGGGTGCCTTGCCTGTCGTGGCGAAATCCGGGGTGAGCGGCTCGCGGTTATCCGGTTTGAAAGCGTCTACGTGAGGCTCGACAGCGGCACTGATCATACTTCTCTCCGTCCCTATGCTTGGTCGGGTGCTGGCACCCGTGGCGATGTTTCGTGCTGGTTCTCTCTGCTTGCTGAATGCTGCGTAGTGCGTTCCATGCCCCAGTGTCGTGCGCGCACGCACGGCGCGATCGGCGTTCCGGCCGAAAGCGATTGGGCTGTTGGGTTGGTGGCCGTGGCTGGGAAGTCCCTTTGCGTTTGGCCTACTTAGTTCCTGACCTGCCCGCTTTCCGTAAAGTTCGACTTTTTTCGTCACTCTTCCACTGAGCAAATGGCGGGCCGAAACCTGAGTGTAGGAGAGAAATAGATAAAAAGGTGACCCACTGGTCACCATTGAGATGCCGCGGAATAGACGCAAACGTTGGCGTATGGGAAGCGGATGTGAACGCATGGCTGGCGAAGAGAGTGAGGGGCGAACGGCATGCCCCATTCATGACGGTTGCGCACTATTTTGGTGCGTGCTTGTACCGCCAAATGGGGCTGCGGGTGCATGTCCAGATGTGCCCAGTCCTATATCGGTGCGACGCCCTGCACAGGGGCGAGTATCCAAGCGGTTCAAGAAGTTTGGCTCGAGTAATTATCTGAGTTACAGGGTCGGCAGTTAGGGAAACGGACCGCATGATAAAAAGTTGTAAGTTCATGCTGTAGGAAATTGCCTGCGGAATCTCTATTTATATTAAACCCACCGTTCCTGTCTTATCGTGGTGATACGGTTTAGGTTGCTCCTCAATCCACTGCCTCATCCTGATCGCCATCATGGGGTGAAGCCCGCAATGCCAAGCATTTAGCGGGCTTGGACCTTGGTGGCAGGCCAATTTCGTTCGACATTCTCATCTTGAAGAAAGCCAGGGTGTGGTTGTTTTTCGCCGGTAAACATGATGGCGGGTAGAGCAACTCATGAAACAGTCTGACTTTCGCTTCAGTTTTCAGGCGCTCGCCGGACGCACGGAATTCGAAGTGGTTTCATTCAAGCTAAATGAAGCCCTCAACCAGCCATTTGTGCTGAACCTGGAACTTGTCAGCTACGAAAGTGATATCGACTTCGGCCACGTCCTCGACAAGCCTGCGCTATTCACCCTTTATTGCGCAGACCGGCCACTGCGTCATGTGCATGGCTTGGTCAGTGCCTTCAGCCAGGGCGAAACCGGCTTTTGTCGCACGCGCTACCACGCCGTGGTCGAGCCGCAGCTGGCCCGCGCGCGGTTGCGTTCGAACTGGCGGATCTTTCAGCACAAAACCGTGCCGCAGATTCTTGAACTCATGTTCAAGCGTCAGGGCATCACCCGCTTTGAGCTGAAAAGCAGCGCGCAGCACCAGGTGCGGGAGTTTTGTGTCCAGGCGGGTGAAACCGACCTCGACTTCATCCATCGCCTTGCCGCTGAAGAGGGGTTCGTCTACCGCTTCGAACACTGCGCCCGGCAGCACACGCTGATCGTTACCGACCGCTTGCTGTCGTTTGGGCTGCTCAGCCGGGGCGCGCTCAAGGCAGAGGACGACGAGGCGCTTTGGCTGGATGAGGATGATGTCGGCCCCGACAAGGTGCTGTACCACGCCAGCAGTGGTGGCGACCAGGCCCGCGCCTGCCTGCGGCGCTTGCGCTATTGCGAGCAGGTACGTACTGCGCGGCAAGTGCAGCGCGACTACACCTTCACCAACCCGGCCTACCGGCAGGAGCACAAGGCCCAGACCAATGGCGTCACGCACCAGTCACTGGACTACGAGCGCTTTGATTACCCGGGGCGCTACAAGCGCGATGCGGTGGGCAAGCCCTTCACTGAAACACGGCTGACGGCGCTGCGCCACGACGCATGCCTGGCCAAAGTGCAGGGCGACGACGTGCGCCTGCAGACAGGTCTGAGCTTCACCCTCATCGGCCACCCGCGGGAAGACCTCAATGTTCACTGGCGCGTGATCAGCCTGAGTCACGAAGGTACCCAGCTCACCAGCCTGCAGGAAGAAGCTGCTGGCGCTGAACAAGGCACTCGCTACGTGAACGATGCGCTGCTGGTGCAGGGCATGGCCGAGTGGCGGCCCGCCCCCATGGCCAAGCCACGCATCGATGGTCCACACATGGCCACCGTGGTCGGCCCGCCTGGTGAGGAGATCTATTGCGACGAATGGGGGCGGGTCAAGGTCAGCTTCCCGTGGGACCGGGAGAGCAAGAACAACGAGTTCAGTTCCTGCTGGGTACGGGTGTCGCAAGGCTGGGCCGGTGGCAGCTGGGGTTCGATGGCCATCCCGCGTATCGGCCAGGATGTGATTGTCCAGTACGTCAATGGCGACCCCGACCAGCCGATGATCACCGGGCGCACCTATTGCGGTGACCAGCTGCCGCCGTACGACCTTCCGGATCACAAGACCCGCATGACCATCAAGAGCCAGACCCATAAAGGCGATGGCTTCAACGAGTTGCGCTTCGAAGACGAGCTCGGGCGGCAGGAAGTGTTCATTCATGCCGAGCGCGACCAGAACAATGTTGTGAAACACAACGAAACCACGCTCATTGGCAATGACCGTAGCGAACGCGTCGAGCATGACGAAGTGGTGGACATAGGTGGCAACCGCAGCGTCACGGTTGGCGCCAGCAAGCGCGAAACGGTCGCCCTTGGCAAAGTCGAAAGCATTGGCCTGGGCAAGTCGCTGGCCGTTGGCGGGGGGCTAAGTGTAATGGTCGGCCTTGAGGCCACCGAGCAGGTCGCGCTGGACAAGCGCGTGCAGGTCGGCGGGCAACTGCGGGTCGACGCCGATGAGGATGTGTCGATCACCAGTCATCACGGCCACGTGCATATCGACAGCCGAACGTCGCTGACCCTGAGCTGCGGCGGGGCCTTTATCAAGCTGAGCGATGGCCGCATCGAAATCGGTTGCCCCGAACCACTGCTGTTACACGCCATCGCCCAGGTCAAGGCGCCTGCACGTTACGGAGTACCGCCTGCACCTGAGCAGGACGAAATCGAGTTTCGCCTGGTGCATGCCGACGGTACGCCGATTGCGGGCACGGCCTACGTGGCAACGTTGTCCGATGGCACCCAGCGCCAGGGTGTGGTCGACCAGAACGGCTATGCCCGCCTGGCTGGCGTTACCCCCGGTTGCAGCGCCCAGGTGCGCTACGAAGTTGGCCCAGGCCCGCTGCAGCTGACGACCGCAACCGAGCTGGATACTGCCTTGCAGGCATTGCTTGCCGGCTGCACCTCGGCAGGTGGCCAGCCATGAGTTCGACAGCTGACTGGCTGGATGAAGCAGTGGAAAAAGTGGCCGACGGCTTTGGCTGGCTGCGTGACCTGGTGCTTGGCGAGTTTGCCGAGGAGCGGCCACTGAGCGTGGTCAACGCCGACATGCTGCTGTCGTTGGTGCCTGGGGTCGTGATCGTGCTCAGTGCCCGCGACCTGGCTGCGGTGTGCCTGCGCCTGGGCAAGCGCTACGCGGCGGACGGCAGCCAGGCAACGCCGCAGCCGCCAGAATGGCAAGAGTGGGTGTTGCTGGTGGCCTGCCTGATGACCTTGATCGCGCCGATCATCGGTGCTGTGGCGGGGGCTGTGGGCACGCCCGTGGGCTCGGTGGCAGGAGCACTGGTTGGGCAGGAAGCAGCAGCGTTCTTGCGTGGTTTGTGCTTGCTGTTGATACGTGAAAGTCAGGTCATCCTGCAGACAGTGGTTGCGTTTCTCGGCAAGTTCACCCGCGGCAGCGTGGAGTTCTGGCTGCACCAGGTCAGGTTCGCGAGCTATGAAAAGGACTTGCTGGCCTACCTGAACCTGTTTTTGACCAAGGTTTTCGCGGCAACGGCAAAGCTTCGCAGCTACCTGGGCAACTGGCCGTTCAACCAGGCGGCCTCGCACCTGTTGGTGCGGTTGCAGGCCATGGAAGCGCAGTTCTACGCCGTGCAGGTGCATGCCTTGCGGGAAATCCCGCATGCGCTGATGCAGCTCGATGCCAGGCTGGCCAAGGTGCTGGAGCAGGCCAGCGACCTGCCCGCGCAGGTTGCGCAAGCCGGGGTGCATGCGCAAAAGCCGGTGCCCATGGCCATGAGTGGTGGGCGGGTGACCTCTGGCATCGGCATGCGCCCGCGTTACCTTGAGCGCCCCGAAGATGTGCTCGGCCCGCCCGTGCCCACGTCGCCGACAGTCGCTGCGCAGGGTGCCAATGTGCACGTGTTCGATCACGCGACGGCGACCCGGGCGCAGAAGGGTATTTATGGGGAGGTGGTTAGTGATCAGTACATGCTCGGCAAGGGCCATGAAAACCTGTTGTCCGCCGCGCGTGGGCCTCGCAGCCTGGAAATGAAACCCACCGGGCGTGGGCTGGATGGCGTCTATCGTAATGCCCATCCGCCACCGCCGTTCATTATTACCGAGACCAAGTATCGAACGGGGGGCGTGTTTTCGCCGGGTAGTTTGCCGGTTACGAAGGGGAGTGAGGGGTATCCGAGTGCCAGGCAGATGAGTGATGCGTGGATTGGCCCCAGATTACAAAGCGCGTTGGGGCGTAAGGAGGGAGATGCGATTCGAGAGGCGGGGTACGAGCGGTGGCTAATAGTTGTAAACGAAAACGGGGTCGTATCGAGTGTGACTAAGCTCGACGGTAATGCTAGAGCCATTGTTGATACTGTTCGATAGGAGGTGTCAGGTGCATTTTGATCGGGTTAAAAGAGAGCCGCTCCTGCAAGAGAAGTTTTATGTGGATGATGTGTCTTATCTGAAGGAGAAATATTTTGAGCGGAGCGCTGAAGAGTTTTTGGCTAAGTCTTGGCCAGATTATGTTAATGTGGAGGGATTAAGTTGGGGGTGGTGCTATCAATCACTTGAGCTATTGATTGAGTTGTATTCAGGAGGCGAGCCATTAGAGACCCTCCGGCCCTATGCTGAGCACGTGTTTTCTCAGTTTCAGCGTCATAAACAGGCCTATCCGAGCTTCTCTCTGAAACTATGGGAGCCCGACGCATACCAGTTTGCTCTTTGGCTTTTGTCTTTGGCAGTGCTGTTGAATATGCCCGGGCGCATCACGCAAATTGTAGGCTATTTAAGTAAAGATCCTGATGACGGTGAAGACATCTTGTTGCGACAACTGTTTTCTCGTGTTGGGGTGACTATCCCTGGGAGCACGTTGATTCATGAGCGCCCTTATCAAGAATTGCTCAATGCTTTAAATACTGAGAAGGATGAGCAGCAACAGTCAATGCGTAGTTACCTGAAGCAGTGGTATCGAGGCATGCGCAACTGTTATTGGCATGATCGGCACAAAGCACGAAGCGATGCGGGTTTCTTTGGCTACTGGGCATTTGAGGCAGGATTGGTCACTGTGCTGTGGGGCGTCGATGATGCACCCTACAGAGACCTTCCTTTTTACCCGAAGGATTTGGTAGACGATGCTCGCAAGCGTCAAGTGATCAAAAGCTTCCCTGAACACCTGCAAAGTGCGCCGTATTCGGATGCACTTGCCAAGTCGGGTGAAATTTGCCCGCGCACGGGAGTGTGGGTGTGTGATGAATGGGCTGTAGGGCCTCAGACATTCATGCAAGGCGTAGAGATGCCGAGCGAAAATGGGCGCTCCGTGGTTTGGCGCTTGGTGAAAGGCTTATAGCGTGCGGGAGGGCCTATGGACCCGTTCGACAGCATCAAGCGCGACCCGTGGATGGTCGAGCAGCATTGCCACGCCTCGACCCGTGAAAAAGAGCAGGAGTTTGCCGACCCTGATACCCAGGCATTGCTGGCCGAGTCCGCCGAGCGCAAGCATCATTACCGTGGCCTTAGTCGCGACTGGGCGCACATGGCACTGGAGCTGGCCATCCAGCGCTACTCGGGTGGCGAGCCGATGGAACTGGTGGAGGCCTATGTTGATTACGCGTTCGCCCAGTTCACCCGGCATTTTACGGCGTCCCCGACAACCTGCGAGCAACTGCGCCCCTGGGTGGCGGACGAATACCGGGTTGCTTTGTGGCTGCTGTCGTTGGCCGTGCTGTGCGGTTACCCCGATCGTGTCGGCCAGGTGCTGGGCTGGCTGAACCAGGACGACGAGCGCAGCCCCGACCTGCTGCTGCATCGCCTGTTCCTGCGGCTGGGCAAGGCATACCCGGGGACCTCGCTGCTTCACCCCGAGACCTACGCCGCCTTGCTGGAGAGCCTCGACCTGCGTGGCCAAGCGCAGCATGAAGCGCTCTTGCGCTATCTCGAACGCTGGTATGCCAAGGCGCACGTCTGCTATTGGCACGAGCGCCATGCCCGGGCACGGGGTGACCACCTGGGCTACTGGGCATTCGAAGCGGCGATGGTAGCGTTTTTATGGTCTGTGCCAGGGGATGCTCTGGAGAGCGCCCCACATTTTTTTCCAAAGGCGCTCATCGCAAGGGCGCATTACCGACGACTGGGCAAACAGTTCCGCGACCCGGAAACCGTCAGGCGCGAGGACGCTCCTGGCTGGCCTTCTGGCACCCCTTGCCCATGGCCCGGTCATTACACCTGCGTCGAGCGCAGTGTGGGTGAACAGGTGTTCATGCACCAGACACCCTTCCCCAAGATCGATGGCCAGGTGGTGCACTGGCGGCTGTCGAGGACATTCTGATTGGCGCTGCCGGCATGAGTGCCTGGCGCTTTACATGATTCAGGAGTGGCGACAATGCCTGCCATCGTTCTGCTTGGTCACCCTCACCATTGCCCATTGTGCGGCCCCACCAGCGTCAGCAGCGGCTCCAGCCTGTTCTTCGTCAACGGCAGAGCGGCCGCCAGGGTTGGCGACAGGCTCGGCTGTGGGGCGGCGATCACCAGCAGCTCGGCGCTGATGATGGATGAAGGACAGCCGCTTGCTAGGGTAGGCGATGCTACCAGTCATGGCGGCGTCCTGGAAAATGGCGATAAAAGTTGGTTGCTCGATTAAGCGAAGTGGGAGCGGTTCAGCCCCCACAGGGAATGGGCAAGATCAGAGGCTGACGGCCTTGCCATCGGTGCGCGCTTGCGCCAACAGCAGGTTCAACTGGGCGACCTGCTGACGCAGCTGGTCACGTTCGTCTTTAAGTTTACGCAGCTCATCACGGCGCACGGAGACATAGAGGGTCTGGGGTGGGGTTGCTGGCATCAATGTACCCATGAGCACACCTCGCGGTTTTGGCTGGTGACAAGTCAAAGCGTAGACGCTTCACGCGGGGCGCATTCTGAATTCTTTCACCGGGCTTGGGAACTTTTTTGTTTATTGTGGTCTTGCCGTTCGTCGCTGAACCCTCGGGCGGCATGCTGGACTAATCTGAAAAGCTGGACTGTCGTCATCCATTTCGAAAAGGGAGCATTGGCTCATGCAACTGGGAATCATCGGGCTGGGCCGTATGGGCGGCAATATCGCAAGGCGCCTGATGCGCGCCGGTCACCGCACCGTGGTGCACGACCGCAACCGTGAAGCCATCACCGGCCTGGAGGGCGAAGGCGCCCAGGGCGCGCATGACCTCGGTGCACTGGTGCAAAAGCTGAAAGCGCCGCGCGCGGTCTGGGTGATGCTGCCGGCTGGCGACGCCACCGAGCAGACTATCGCCCAGCTGGCCGAATTGCTGGAACCGGGCGATGCGATCATCGACGGCGGCAACACCTTCTACAAGGACGACATGCGCCGCGCGGTAGAACTGGCCAAGCGCGGCCTGCATTATCTGGACGTCGGGACTTCCGGCGGCGTGTGGGGCCTGGACCGCGGCTACTGCATGATGATCGGCGGCGAAAAGGACGTGTTCGAGCGCCTGGAACCGCTGTTCAAGGCGCTGGCGCCGGGCGTGGGCGACATCCCGCGTACCCATGGCCGCAGCGGCGAGCACCAGCGTGCCGAGCACGGCTACATCCATGCCGGCCCACCGGGCGCCGGGCACTACGTGAAAATGGTGCATAACGGCATCGAGTACGGCCTGATGCAGGCCTATGCCGAAGGCTTCGACCTGCTGCGCAGCAAAGGCGGCAACGAGTTGCCCGAAGACCAGCGCTTCGACCTGAACGTAGCCGAAATTGCCGAAGTGTGGCGACGCGGCAGCGTGGTGACCTCGTGGCTGCTCGACCTCACCGCCGATGCGTTGGTAGCCGACCCTCAGCTGTCGCAATTCAGTGGCTCGGTGTCCGACAGTGGCGAAGGCCGCTGGACCATCGACGCCGCCGTCGAGCAGGCGGTGCCGGTGCCGGTGTTGTCCAGCGCACTGTTCGCGCGCTTCCGTTCACGCCAGCAACAGGGCACCTACGGTGACAAGATTCTCTCGGCCATGCGCCTGGGCTTCGGTGGCCACGTCGAGAAGAAAGGCGAATGACTAAACAGACCCTTGCGGCCGCCCCCCCTTGTACCCTGTTCCTGTTCGGCGCCAATGGCGACCTGGTCAAGCGCCTGCTGATGCCCGCGCTGTACAACCTCAGCCGTGACGGTTTGCTGGACCGTAACCTGCGCATCGTCGGCGTTGACCATAACCCGGCCAGCGCCGAGGATTTCGCCGCGCGCCTGCACGCGTTCATGGTCGAGCGTGACAAAGGCGGCGAGGGCAGCGCCAAGTGCCTGGACGAGAAGCTATGGGCCCGCCTGGCCAAGCGCCTGGATTACCAGACGGGCGACTTTCTCGATCCGGCCACCTACCAGGCCCTGGCCAGGCGCATCGACAAGACCCGCCATGGCAACGCCATCTTCTACCTTGCCACGTCGCCGCGCTTCTTCCCCGAGGTGGCGCAGCGCCTGGGGCAGGCCGGCCTGCTGGACGAGTCTGCCGGCGGCTTTCGCCGGGTGGTGGTTGAAAAACCGTTCGGCACCGACCTGGCCAGCGCCGAGGCGCTCAACGCCTGCCTGCTGAAGGTGATGGGCGAGCGGCAGATCTACCGCATCGACCATTACCTGGGCAAAGAGACGGTGCAGAATATTCTGGTCAGCCGCTTTTCCAACGGCCTGTTCGAATCGTTCTGGAACAACCACTACATCGACCACGTGCAGATCACCGCAGCGGAAACCGTCGGTGTCGAGACCCGTGGTGCCTTCTATGACAGCACCGGCGCCCTGCGCGACATGGTGCCCAACCACCTGTTCCAGTTGCTGGCGATGGTGGCCATGGAGCCGCCGGCCGCGTTCGGCGCCGATGCGGTGCGCGGTGAAAAGGCCAAGGTGGTCGGCGCTATTCGCCCATGGTCGGCAAAAATGGCCCTGAAGAATTCCGTACGAGGCCAGTACAGCGCCGGCAAGCAGGGGCGCAAGCCGTTGCCAGGCTACCGGCAGGAGGCCAACGTCGCGCCGGATAGCCAGACCGAGACCTACGTGGCGCTGAAGGTGATGATCGACAACTGGCGCTGGGCCGGCGTGCCGTTCTACCTGCGCACCGGCAAGCGCATGAGCGTGCGTGACACCGAGATTGCCATCTGCTTCAAGCCCGCACCGTATGCGCAGTTTCGCGAGTCGGAGCTGGAACGGCCCAAACCCAACTACCTCAAAATCCAGATCCAGCCCAATGAAGGCATGTGGTTCGACCTGCAAGCCAAACGGCCCGGGCCAGAGCTGGTGATGGAGAATGTCGAGTTGGGTTTTGCCTACAAGGACTTCTTCAAGATGACCCCGGCCACTGGCTACGAGACACTGATCTATGACTGCCTGACCGGTGACCAGACCCTGTTCCAGCGGGCTGACAACATCGAAAACGGTTGGCGAGCGGTGCAGCCGTTTCTCGATGCCTGGGCCCAGGGCGGCGAAGTGCATGAGTACTCGGCTGGCGAAGATGGGCCTGAGGCCGGCAATGAATTGCTGACCCGCGACAAGCGGGAGTGGCATCGGTTGGGGTGAGAGGTTTGCAAGCCTGTGCTGGCCCTTTCGCGGGCAAGCACAGGCAACCACACAAAGGAGACTCGATGCCTGCCCAAATCGAAGACTACGCCCTGCTGGGCAACTGCCGCAGTGCGGCGCTAGTCAGTCGCGATGGCGCGCTGGACTGGCTGTGCCTGCCACGCTTCGACGCCCCCGCCGTGTTCGCGGCCCTGTTGGGCAACGAAGAAAATGGCCGCTGGCGCCTGGCCCCTTGCGACCCGGTAACGCACAGCAGCCGCCAATACCTGGGCGACACCCTGGTGCTGGAAACCACTTGGGTCACCGCCAGCGGTCGTGCCCGGGTGCTCGACTTCATGCCCCTGGGCGAAGTCAATTCAGTGGTGCGCATCGTCGAAGGCTTGTCTGGCGAAACCCATTTCGAAATGGACCTGGTCATGCGCTTCGACTACGGCCGCAGCGTGCCCTGGGTGGAACGACTGGACCCACTGACCCTCAGCGCCGTCGCCGGCCCTGACCGGTTGATCCTGTGCAGCACCGTGCCCCCGCAAGCCCGCGACCACCATACCGGCTGCCGCTTTCGCGTCAGCACGGGCCAGCGCCAGGTCTTCAGCCTGCGTCACCAGCCCTCGCACTTGCCGGTGCAGCCTGACTGCAACATCGACCAAGCCCTGGCAAACACTTGCGAGCAATGGCAGGCCTTCGCCGACCGCTGCCCGCAGGTAGGGCCGTATACCGCCCTGGTGCGCCGCTCGCTGCTCACCCTCAAGGCCATGACCTACGCTCCCACCGGCGGTATTGTCGCTGCCGTCACCACGTCGCTGCCCGAGCGTGTGGGCGGGGAGCGCAACTGGGACTACCGCTTCTGCTGGCTGCGCGACGCGACCATGACCCTGCTGGCCTTCATGAACCTTGGCTACTTCGACGAGGCCCAGGCCTGGCGCGAGTGGCTGCTGCGCTCGGTGGCCGGCAACCCCGAGCAGATGCAGATCATGTATGGCCTGGCTGGCGAGCGCGACCTGCAGGAGTACACCTTGCCGTGGTTGGCCGGTTATGAGCATTCGCAGCCGGTGCGGGTGGGCAACGCCGCTTCGGCGCAGAGGCAACTGGACATCTATGGCGAACTGGCCGATGCGATGACCCAGGCGATCAAGGGCGGGTTGCCCCGCCACCCGCGCAGCGCCGCCATTTCGCGCTTGATATTGCCTTATGTCGAACGCATCTGGCGCGAGCCGGACGAAGGCATCTGGGAAGTGCGTGGCGGCCGGCAGCAGTTCGTGCACTCCAAGGTGATGGCCTGGGTCGCCTTCGACCGCGCCGCAGGGCTGGCCGACACCACGGAAGAAGGCAGCGAGCGCGGGCAGCATTATCGCCGGGTGGCTGACGAGATTCGCCGCGACGTGTGCGAGCACGGCCTGGACCCCAGCGGCCGGTTCTTCGTCCAGGCCTATGGTTCGACCGAAATGGACGCCAGCCTGTTGCAGATCGCCCTGACCGGCTTCCTGCCGGCGGATGACCCACGCTTCATGCGCACCCTCGAACAGATCGAACAGCGTCTGATGAAGAACGGCCTGCTGCTGCGCTATGACAGTGACAGCTGCAGCGACGGCCTGACGCCGGGAGAGGGCACCTTCCTGGTGTGTTCGTTCTGGCTGGCTGACGTTTATGTATTACTGGGGCGCCAGGCCAAAGCCGAAGCGCTGTACCAACACCTGACCAGCCTGTGCAACGACCTCGGCCTGCTGGCCGAACAGTACGACCCGGCCGGCCAGCGCATGCTCGGCAACTTCCCCCAGGCCTTCAGCCAGATAGGCATCATCAACACCGCGCTGAATCTGCACCGCGCACAGTGCCCGGCGCGCGACCGGGCGCGTTGTGGGTAGCGAATGAGTAGGGCGACTGCCTTGACCGGAGTAGACTAGGCCAAACCCTTTCGGCACGGAGCATACATGGGCATTCGCGGTACTGACCGGCAGATCGACAACATCGAGTTCAATGTCAGCGACATCTCACGGAGCAAGGCCTTCTATGGCAGTGTGTTTGGCTGGGCGTTCACCGACTACGGGCCGACCTACACCGAGTTCAGCGATGGCCGGTTGACGGGTGGCTTCACCACGGGTGAGCCGGTGCGCCCGGGCGGGCCGCTGGTCATCCTGTACGCTGACGACCTGGAGGCCACGCAGCAACGGATCGAAGCTGCCGGGGCGAAAATCAGCCGGGCGACCTTTGCCTTCCCCGGCGGGCGGCGCTTTCATTTCATCGACCCGGACGGTTATGAGCTGGCGGTGTGGACGGCGCAAGCCTGATGGCCAATCACAAGATCGAAATCCGCCGACGCAATATCGAAAAAATCCTGCAAGCGGCGGAAAAGGTGTTTGCCGAGAAGGGCTATGGCGCCACCTCCATGGGCGATATCGCCGAGCAGGCTGAGCTGCCACGCTCCAACCTGCATTATTATTTCAGCACCAAGGACGAGCTGTTTCGCGCGGTGCTGCAGGACCTGCTGGATGTGTGGAAGCAGGACGCCCTGTGCTTCGAAAACTTCGACGATCCGCGTGTGGTGCTGACCAGCTACATCCGGGCGAAGATGGGCCATTCGCGCTCGCGGCCGCTGGGCTCGAAAATCTGGGCCGAAGAGATGCTGCACGGGGCGCCGGTGCTGGGGGTTAACCTCGACGAAAGCCTGGTGCCCTGGGCGAAGATGAAAGAAGCCAAGATCCGCTGTTGGGTGGAAGAGGGGCGCATCCTGCCGGTGGAGCCGTCGGCGCTGCTGTACATGATCTGGGCCTCGACCCAGCACTACGCCGACTTCGGCTACCAGGTGCAGTTGCTAAACGGCGGCGAGATGCTGTCGGACATGGCGTTCGAGAGTGCGGTGCAGACGGTGACCAGCGTGATCTTGCGGGGGATCGGGCTGGAGCCGTGAACCGGCGATGGAGGCCGCTGCGCGGCATTCGCGGGCTTGCCCGCTCCCACAGGTTCTGCGCTGTCCTCAGAAATGGCGCAGTCCTGTGGGAGCGGGCAAGCCCGCGAAGGGCTGCATGGCAGCCCCCATTGCTTCAACTGGCCTCGCGGTACGGGTTACGCGGATCCTGCGTCCAGTTCAGGTATGGCTTGCCGGTGTCCTGTGCCTCCATTTCGATGCAGTTTTCCACCGGGCAGGTGATCTGGCACAGGTTGCAGCCTACGCACTCCTCTTCGATCACACTGTAGGCATGCGTGCCGTCAGCCTTCAGCGTGCTGGCAATCGCCTGGTGCGAGGTGTCCTCGCACGCAATGTGGCAGCGCCCGCAGCCAATGCACGCCTCCTGGTCAATGTGCGCTACCGATTTATAGTTGATGTCCAGGTATTTCCAGTCGGTGGTATGCCCCACCGCCTGCCCGCGGAACGCTTCGATAGTGGCATGCCCATGCTGGTCCATCCAGCGTGCCAGGCCGTCCTGCATGTCCTCGACGATACGGAAGCCATGCAGCATCGCCGCTGTGCACACCTGCACGGCGCCACTGCCCAGGGCCATGAACTCGGCGGCGTCACGCCAGTTGCCGATGCCGCCAATGCCACAAATCGGCAAGCCCCGCGTTTCCGGGTCGCGGGCGATTTCCGCCACCATGTTCAAGGCAATCGGCTTCACTGCCGAACCGCAGTAACCGCCATGGGTGCTCTGCTCTCCGACAATCGGGTGGGCCACCATGCGGTCCAGGTCGACGCTGGTGATGGAGTTGATGGTGTTGATCAACGACACGGCATCGGCCCCGCCTCGATGCGCGGCGCGGGCCGACTGGCGGATATCGGTGATGTTCGGCGTAAGCTTCACGATCACCGGCAGCGCGCAGTACGTCTTGCACCAGCGGGTGACCATTTCCACATATTCCGGCACCTGGCCGACGGCCGCCCCCATGCCGCGCTCCGGCATACCGTGCGGGCAACCGAAGTTCAGCTCGATGCCATCGGCCCCCGTGGCTTCCACCAGCGGCAGGATGAACTTCCACGATTCCTCTATACACGGCACCATCAGCGACACGATCAGTGCGCGGTCGGGCCAGTCCTTCTTCACCTGGGTGATTTCACGCAGGTTGATTTCCAGGGAGCGGTCGGTGATCAACTCGATATTGTTGATCCCCTGTACCTGACGGTTGGGGCCATAGTGCGCCGAGTAGCGCGACGACACGTTGACCGCCGCAGGGTCTTCGCCCAGGGTTTTCCAGACCACGCCGCCCCAGCCGGCCTCGAAGGCGCGGACCACGTTGTAGGCCTTGTCGGTTGGCGGTGCGGAGGCCAGCCAGAAGGGGTTGGGTGCCTTGATGCCGGCAAATACGATAGACAAGTCGGCCATTTACGCTGCCTCCACGTTGAGCATGAGTTGGGCATGGATGGCTTCGGCGGCCAGCTTGCCGTGTTGCACGGCCTGCACGGTAAGGTCCTGCCCCAGCGCGGTGCAGTCGCCGCCTGCGTACACGCCCGGCAGGCTGGTCTGCAGGTTTTCGTCAACGCGGATGCGCTCACCCTCGCGGGCCAGTTGCGCAGCCACCGGGTCGGCGAGGCTGGCATCGTCAAAGCGTTGGCCAATGGCCTTGAAAATGGCGTCCGCAGCCAGCTCGAAGGTTTCGCCGGTATCGCGCAGGCGGCCTTCCGCCAGCTCGGTGCGGGCAAAGCGCATGCCGCGGACCTTGCCGGCGTCATCCAGCAGCACGGCATCAGGGCGGGCCCAGGTGTGCAGGCGTACCTGGTTGGCCTTGGCAATGTCCTGCTCGTGGCCGGTCGCGCCCATGTCGGCGTGGCCACGGCGATAAACCAGGTTGACGTCGCGGGCACCCAGACGGCTCATCTGCACGGCCATGTCGATGGCCGTGTTGCCAGCACCGATCACCAGGCAGCGGTCGGCCAACGGTAGCTGGCTCAGGTCATCGGCCTGGCGTAGCTCGCGGATGTATTCGGTGGCGGCGACCACACCGGGGGCTTCCTCGTCGGGCAGCCCTAGCTGGCGCACGGCATTCAGGCCGAGGCCCAGGAACACCGCGTCGTACTGATCGCGCAGTTCGCCCAGGCTGAGGTTGCCACCCAGGCGCTGGCCATGGCGGACTTCGATACCGCCAATGCCCAACAAGAAATCCACTTCACGCTGGGCATAGTCGTCTACCAGCTTGTAGCGGGCGATGCCGTACTCGTTGAGGCCGCCGGCTTTGTCGCAGGCCTCGAACACCACCACGTCATGCCCGTGCATGGCCAGGCGGTGGGCGCAGGACAGCCCTGCCGGGCCGGCGCCCACCACGGCGATTCGCTTGCCGGTGGCTGCCGAGCGCTTGAACGGGTGTGCGCTGAACTGGGCGTTGTCCAGGGCGTAACGCTGCAGCTGGCCGATCAGCACCGGCGCGCATTCCTGGGCGTTGTTGCGCACGCAGGCTTGCTGGCAGAGGATTTCGGTGGGGCACACGCGGGCGCAACTACCGCCCAGAATGTTGGCCGAAAGAATGCGCTCGGCGGCGCCTTGCAGGTTTTCGTCACTGATGCGGTGTATGAACGAGGGAATGTCTATTTCGCTGGGGCAAGCGTTGACGCAGGGGGCGTCGTAGCAGTACAGGCAGCGTGCACTTTCCAGGGCGGCCTGACGCGCGGTGAGGGGTGGGGCCAGGTCGCTGAAGCGCTCGGCCAACTGGTCGGCGCCGGCCCGGGGGCGCGGCAAATGGTTCAGGGCGTTGGTCACGGTTGTAGCCTCTCTATTTTTTTTGGTGCAGGCGACAGGTATTGCGGTCGATTCTGGGGCCGCTCCCACAGGCGATGGCGGTCCTTGTGGGAGCGGCCTTGCGTCGCGATGGGCTGCACAGCAGCCCCAATGACTTCAGCGCTGAACAGGCATCGGCCGCTGATGCTCGGCCCGGCGCCCCAGCACCTCATACACCGCCGGGTACGCCGGCCGTTCCACATAGCGCCCCGCGCCCGGCTCGGCGCGCAGGTCGCCATCGGCCCAGAGCACCTTGCCCTGGCTGATGGTGTGGCTTGGGATGCCGCGCACGGTGCGGCCTTCGAAAATGTTGAAGTCCACCTGCTGGTGGTGGGTTTTGGCGGAGATGGTGCGGGTGCCCTGCGGGTCCCACAGCACCAGGTCGGCATCGGCACCCACGCGGATAGCGCCCTTGCGCGGGAACAGGTTGAAGATTTTCGCCGTGTTGGTAGAGGTCAGCGCGACGAATTCGTGCATCGACAAACGCCCGCTGTTGACCCCGGCATCCCACAGTACTGCCATGCGGTCTTCGATGCCGGCGGTGCCGTTGGGGATGCGGCTGAAGTCGTCGCGGCCCATGGCTTTCTGCTCGGCGCAGAAACAGCAGTGGTCGGTGGCGGTGGTGTGCAGGTTGCCCGACTGCAAGCCGCGCCACAGCGCCTCCTGGTGTTCGCGTGGGCGGAACGGCGGGCTCATCACATAACCGGCGGCGGTGGCCCAGTCCGGGTCGCGGTAGACACTGTCGTCCAGCAGCAGGTGGCCGGGCAGCACCTCGCCATACACCGGCTGGCCCTTGCCTCGGGCATAGGCGATTTCATCCAGTGCCTCGCGGCTGGAAATGTGCACCAGGTACAACGGCGTGCCGAGGGTTTCGGCAATGCGGATGGCGCGGCTGGCCGCTTCGCCTTCAACCTGCGAGGGGCGCGACAGCGGGTGGGCTTCCGGCCCGGTCATGCCCTGGGCGAGCAGCTTTTTCTGCAGGTGGTACACCAGCTCGCCGTTTTCGGCATGCACGGTGGGCACCGCGCCCAGTTGCAGGCAACGCTCGAAGCTGGCCACCAGGGTATCGTCGGCGGCCATGATCGCATTCTTGTAGGCCATGAAATGCTTGAAGCTGTTCACCCCGTGCTTGGCCACCAGCTCGCCCATCTCTTCGGCCACCTGCTCGCTCCACCAGGTGATGGCGACGTGGAAGCCATAGTCGCTGGCGCTTTTCTGCGCCCAGCCACGCCAGGTGTGGAAGGCCTCCAGCAACGACTGCTGCGGGTTGGGAATGACGAAGTCGATGATCGAGGTGGTGCCGCCAGCCAGGCCCGCAGCGGTGCCGCTGAAGAAGTCCTCGCTGGCCACCGTGCCCATGAACGGCAACTGCATGTGGGTGTGCGGATCGATGCCCCCGGGCATCAGGTACTGGCCGCTGCCGTCGAGGATCTCGCAGTCGGTGGGCGGTTCGAGGTTTTGCCCGATGGCACGGATCAGGCCATCGGCACACAGGACATCGGCGGGGTAACTCTCTTCGTGGGTAACCACGGTGGCGCCACGGATCAACAGGGACATGCCGTTTTCCTCGCAGGCTGACCGGTCTTGGCCGGTTCTTTGCATTGTCATGGATGCAGGGCGGGCAGGGCGGTCAATCCTGTCAGGCCTGACAAGATTCGAGGCTAGATGCTGATTCTGGATTCAGCAAGAAAATTTTCCCATTAAATTTGTGGTTTTTAAGTTATTGATATCAATATGAAAAAATTAACGCGCGAATGGGCGTCGGGGTTTTCAGGGTATTTGACTAACTTGACAAGATGAAAATCTGGTCGAGATTTCTAAGCACATTCCGCGTGCGAACTCCGGTCATCGAATCAGCCTGATGAGCGAAAAAATAGAAGAAAAACTGGAGAAGGGCCTATGCAACAGAGCAGATCGGAAGTGGTCGAGCAAGATGGCCTGTTCGAGCTGTCCGAGGGCAGCGATGTCCTCGACAGCCCGCGCTACAACCCCGACATAGCACCGACCAAGGTGCACCAGCGCACCTGGAACAAATGGCACATCACCGCCCTGTGGGTGGGCATGTCCATCTGCGTACCCACCTACACCCTCGGCGGTGTCCTCACTGCCTACTTCGGCCTCAGCGTTGGCGAAGCGCTGCTGGCGATCCTGCTGGCCAACGTTATCGTGCTGATACCGCTTACCCTCAATGCCTTTCCCGGTACCAAGTACGGCATCCCGTTTCCGGTGCTGCTGCGTTCGTCGTTCGGCATTCTCGGCTCCAACGTACCGTGCCTGATCCGCGCGGTGGTGGCCTGTGGTTGGTTCGGTATCCAGACCATGTTCGGCGGGCTGGCCATTCACCTGTTCCTGGGTTCGGTGTTCGACGGCTGGAAGGCGCTGGGCGGGACAGGCGAGGTGATTGGCTTCATGATCTTCTGGTGCCTGAACCTGTGGGTGGTGCTGCGCGGCGCCGAGTCGATCAAGTGGCTGGAAACGCTGTCGGCACCGCTGCTGGTGGCGGTGGGCGTCGGTCTGCTGTTCTGGGCCTTGCCGCACATGTCGATGACCGAGCTGTTGGCACAGCCGCCCAAGCGCCCGGAAGGGGCGAGCGTGGTCAGTTACTTCTGCGCCGGGCTGACGGCCATGGTCGGTTTCTGGGCGACACTGTCGCTGAACATTCCCGACTTCAGCCGCTACGCCCGCAGCCAGAAGGATCAGATTCTCGGGCAGATCTTCGGCCTGCCGCTGACCATGTTCCTGTTCGCTGCGCTGGGTGTGGTGCTGACCGCCGCTTCGGCGTCGCTGGTGGGCGAGACGGTGTCCGACCCGGTCAGCCTGATCGGCAAGATTCAAAGCCCGTTCTGGGTGGCCCTGGCCATGGCGCTGATCGTGATCGCCACGCTGTCGACCAACACCGCGGCGAACATCGTCTCGCCCACCAATGACTTCCAGAACATTGCCCCACGCCTGATCGGCCGAAGCCGCGCGGTATGGCTGACCGGCTTTATCGGCCTGGCGCTGATGGGGCATGAACTGCTGAAGAAGCTGGGCCTGATTGTCTCTGACCTTAGCCTGGAGAGCGTGTACTCCAACTGGCTGCTGGGCTATTCCAGCTTGTTGGGGCCTATTGCCGGCATCATGGTGGTGGACTACTTCCTGATCCGGCGGCAGAAGCTGGACCTGGCCGGGCTATACCGCGACGACGTGTATCCCGCGTGGAACTGGGCCGGTTTTGCCGCCTTCGCCTTGCCAGTTGGGCTGACGGTAATGGCGATTGGCAACAGCAGTTTCAGCTGGTTCTACGACTACGGCTGGTTCACCGGCTCGCTGCTGGGCGGTGCACTGTACGCCATGCTTGGCGGTTTGGCGGCACGCAACCCGGTGCGGCTGGCCAAACCCTCGCCTTGAGGCCTCGAAGAGGCCCGTACAAACAATAAGAAGCCTGAAGGAGAAGCCCGTGACCCCCGTCAAAGAGATCCTGAAGACCAACGCCCGTCACGTCGACAGCACCCGCCTGTGGCAGTCGCTGATGGACCTGGCCCAGCTCGGTGCCACTGCCAAGGGCGGTGTCTGCCGCCTGGCCTTGACCGACCTCGACCGCCAGGCCCGTGATCTGTTCGTGCAGTGGTGCGAGGCGGCTGGTTGCTCGGTCAGCATCGACGCCGTCGGCAACATATTCGCCCGCCGCCCGGGCCGTAACCCCAAGCTGCCGCCGGTGATGACCGGCAGCCATATCGACACCCAGCCCACTGGCGGCAAGTTCGATGGCTGCTTCGGGGTGATGGCCGGGCTGGAGGTGATCCGCACCCTCAACGACCTTGGCGTGGAAACCGAAGCGCCGCTCGAAGTGGTGGTGTGGACCAACGAAGAAGGTTCGCGTTTTGCGCCGTGCATGATGGGGTCTGGGGTGTTCGCCGGCAAGTTCACCCTGGAAGACACCCTGGCCAAGCGCGATGCCCAGGGTGTCAGCGTTGGCGAAGCATTGAACACCATTGGCTACGCCGGTCCGCGTGCCGTGTCGGGGCACCCGGTGGGGGCGTATTTCGAAGCGCATATCGAGCAGGGTCCTATCCTTGAGGACCAGGCCAAGACCATCGGCGTGGTCCTCGGCGCCCTGGGCCAGAAGTGGTTCGACCTGACCCTGCGCGGTGTTGAAGCCCATGCCGGCCCTACGCCGATGCACCTGCGCAAGGACGCCCTGGTGGGTGCAGCCGCTGTGGTAGAGGCGGTCAACCGCACGGCACTTGCCCACCAGCCCCACGCCTGTGGCACGGTGGGTTGCCTTCAGGCGTACCCGGGCTCGCGTAACGTGATCCCGGGCGAAGTGCGCATGACCCTCGACTTCCGCCACCTGGAGGGCGAGCAGTTGAATGCGATGATTGCCGATGTGCGTGGGGTGATCGAGGCGACCTGTGCCAAGCATGGCCTGAGCCATGAGCTGGTGCCCACGGCCGACTTCCCGGCGCTTTACTTCGACAAAGGCTGTGTCGACGCCGTGCGCGAGTCGGCCAAGGCGCTGGGCCTGCCGCACATGGACATCGTCAGTGGCGCGGGGCATGACGCGATCTTCCTGGCCGAGCTGGGGCCGGCGGGGATGATTTTCGTGCCGTGCGAAAACGGCATCAGCCATAACGAGATCGAGAACGCCACGCCCGAAGACCTGGCGGCGGGCTGCGCGGTATTGTTGCGGGCGATGCTGGCGGCGTCGGAGGCAATTGCCAGCGGGCGCCTGGCGGCCTAGGCACTGGCCTCAAGAAGGCCGTTACGGCCAAGGTGATAGCGCTGCAGGTCCTGCGCCAGGGTCAACTGCCCGCTGTAATGGGCGAGGGCCTCGTCGCGCACGTTGTCGATGTGCGGGCTGCGCCGCGTGTCGTTCTGGTAGCGGGCGCTGAAATGCGTCAGTACCAGGTTGCGCACGCCAGCGGCCTCGGCAAAGCGTGCCACCTCAGCGGCGGTGCTGTGGCCGAACGTGCCCCCGGTGCGTTCGACCACCGCCTGGGTGAAGGTGGCTTCGTGCACCAGTACATCCGCACCCCTGGCGACGGCTGCCAGCAGTTCTGGCTTGTCGTTGTCCCCGCACACGATCACCCGCCGGGGCGGACGCGAAGGGCGCAGGTAGTCGTTGCCGTTCAGCAGTTGCCCGTTGTACGTCACGGTCAACCCCTTGGCCAGCTCGCCCCACAGCGGACCACGCGGTATGCCCTCGGCGTCCAGGTGCTGGATGTCCAGGCGTGGCTCAGGGTTGATTTCGGTGAATACGAAACCCACGCTGGGCACCCGGTGCGACAGTTGCACGGTGGTCACCTGCAGGGTCTCGCTGCGCCATGCGATCAGCGCTTCCACGGGCAACAGGCGTAGCTCGAACGGCAGGAAGGTGTCGCTGGCAATCAGGCCCTGGCGTACCCAATCGTGCAGTACGGCGGGCAGGATCACTTCCAGCGGCTGGGTGCGCCCGCTCATGCCCGCGCTGGCCAGCAGGCCGGGCAGGCCGAAGCAATGGTCACCATGCACGTGGGTGATGAAGATCGCGCGCAGGTCGCGGATCGAAAGCGGGGTGTGCAGCAGGCGGTGCTGGGTGCCTTCGCCGCAATCGACCAGATACCAGTGGCTGCCACTGGCTTCGATCACGGCTGTGGCGCTGACATTGCGTGCCTTGGTGGGCACCCCGGCGGAGGTGCCGAGGAACAGCAGGTCCATGCTCAGGCTCCTGTTTCAGGCCAGAAGCGGCCAAGGTGATACGGGGCGCACACCTTAGCCGGATTGCCACCCGCCGTCGACGGCCCGCTAGTTATCCTGCCGCCAGATGAGCTCGCTGGTGTCATAACCTTGCTCTCGGGCGATTGTCAGCAGTTGCTCGCGCTGCTGGTCGGTGACCGCTGGCGTGCGCGAAAGCAGCCACAGGTACTCGCGGTTGGGGTGGCCGACCAGTGCCACGCGGTAGTCCTTGTCGTGGTAAAGCACCCAGTACTCACCCTTGGTCAGGCCCGGTGCCAGGCGGCTGAACCAGTTGTCGAAGCGCACCCACAGCTTGTCGGTGCTGCCCGGTTGCTGAGCCTCGGCGATGCCCTTGGCTTCATTCCACTGGCCGTCCTTTTCCTGGCAGCGATTGGTTACATCGATACGGCCGTCCTCGCGCAAGCCGTAGCGCGCCTCGGACTTCACGCAGTTACGCTGGAAGAACATCGGCAGGCGTGCCAGTTCGTACCAGGTACCCTGATAGCGTTGCAGGTCCACCTGCTGGGTACGCGGCGGTGCCGGGTGATCGTTGCCGGCGCAGCCGAGCAGGGCCAGGGTCATGCAGGAAAGCAGCAGTGTTGTGCGCAGCGCCATGGGTGACCTCCTTGGAGCGGATGGGGCGTACCTGTGTTTCGACGCCTGTGCGGGGAAAAAGTTGTAGACGATCTTGCCTGCGGCGAAACCCATGCAGGAGCGGGTTTGCCCGCGAAAGGCCCCGCACAGGTCCGCACAGGCCTGCCTCACAGCCAGTACGTCACCGCCCACCATCCCAACCCGCCCATCACCACGGTATAGGGCAGCGCCATCCACACCATCCGCCCATACGACAGCCGGATCAGCGGTGCAATGGCCGAGGTCAGCAGGAACAGGAACGCCGCCTGCCCGTTCGGCGTCGCCACGCTTGGCAGGTTGGTGCCGGTGTTGATCGCCACCGCCAGGGTTTCGAAATGCTCGCGGCTCATGCTGCCATCGAGAAATGCCTGCTTCACTTCGGTGATGTAGATGGTGGCAACGAACACATTGTCGCTGATCGCCGACAGCAAGCCGTTGGCCAGATACAGCATGCCCGGTTGCTGTTCGGCCGGCAGCGTCAGCACCCAGTTGATCAATGGGCTGAAAAGCTGCTGCTGATGAATCACCGCGACCACGGCGAAGAACACCACCAACAGCGAAGTGAACGGCATGGCGTCCTGGAAGGCACGGCCCAGGCGGTGCTCGTCGGTGATACCGGTGAAGGCCGTGATCAGTACGATCACCATCAGGCCGATCAGGCCGACCTCGGCCACATGCAGCCCCAGGCAGATGATCAGGATCAGCGCAGCGAGCCCTTGTACCCACAGCGCGATGCGCTGGGCCTGGGTGCGCGCCGCATCGTCTTCGGCCGCATAGGCGGTCAGCACCCTGCGCACCGGTTCGGGCATCAGCGTGCCGTAGCCGAACAGGCGCACTTTTTCCAGCAGCACGCAGGTCACCAGGCCAGCACCCAGCACTGGCAGCGATACGGGCGCCACCTTCAAGAAGAAGTCGACGAAGTGCCACCCCATCTCGTGGCCGATCAGCAGGTTCTGCGGCTCGCCCACCAACGTGCAAACGCCGCCCAGGGCGGTACCCACAGCGCCATGCATCAGCAGGCTACGCAGGAAGGCGCGGAACTGGTCGAGGTCTTCCCGGTGCAGGTGAGCGACTTGCTGGTCGCTCTCCAGTGCGCTGTCCTCGCGCGGATTGGCCCCGGACGCGACGCGGTGGTACACCGCGTAGAAGCCGACCGCAGCGCTGATGATCACCGCCGTGACGGTCAGGGCATCGAGAAACGCGGATAGAAACGCCGACAGTACGCAAAACAGCAGCGCCAGAATGGCCTTGGAACGCACCCCGAGCAAAATGCGTGAGAACAGGAACAGCAACAGTTCCTTCATGAAGTGGATGCCGGCGACCATGAACATCAGCAGCAGGATTACCGGGAAGTTGTGCTGCAGTTCCTCGTACAGCGCCTGTGGCGTGGTCATCTGCAACAGCAGGGCTTCGATCAGCAACAAGCCACCGGGCATCAACGGGTAGCATTTCAGGGCCATGGCCAGGGTGAAGATGAATTCGAGCACCAGTGCCCAGCCGGTCGCAACCGGGCCAATGGTTACCAACAACAGCGGGTTGAGCACCAAAAACAGGCAGATGACCACCTTGTACCAAATCGGCGACTTGCCCAGAAAACCGTGGGCGAGGGCGCCGGTCAGGGGGCGTGACATAAATATGTATCCTTATAATTCAGCGATGGCGCACGGTGCCGGATATACGCGTCTTAGGCAAGGCGCACAGTCCCGTTTTTGGCACATGTACGGCCATTGGGCTGGGTTACCATCGGTGTCATGAACCTTTCATCCTCAGGAGTGCCGCCCGTGACCGAGTACAGTGCATTCAAGGTCGAACTGACCGACAGCGTCGCCCATGTTCAGATCAATCGCCCAGAGAAGGTCAACGCGATGAATGCGGCCTTCTGGGAGGAAATCGTCGACATCTTCCAGTGGATCGATGACACCGATGCCGTGCGCGTGGTGGTGATCAGTGGCGCTGGCAAGCATTTTTCCGCCGGTATCGACCTGATGATGCTGGCCTCGCTGGCTGGGCAGATGGGCAAGGACGTGGGCCGCAATGCACGCTTCCTGCGCAAGACCATCCAGCGGCTGCAGGCTTCGTTCAGCGCTGTAGACGCGTGCCGCAAACCCGTACTGGCGGCCGTGCAGGGCTACTGCATCGGCGGCGCCATCGACCTCATCTCGGCGTGCGACATGCGCTACTGCAGCAGAGACGCGCAGTTCTCGATCAAGGAAATCGACATGGGCATGGCTGCCGATGTCGGCACATTGCAACGTTTGCCACGCATCATTGGCGACGGCATCATGCGTGAGCTGGCGTTTACCGGGCGCAATGTCGAGGCCGACGAGGCGCTGCGCATCGGCCTGGTCAACCGAGTCTATGATGATCAGGCCGCACTGATGGACGGCGTCTTTGCCATCGCCCGCGAGATTGCCGCAAAATCGCCGATCGCCGTGGCCGGCACCAAGGAAATGCTCAGCTACATGCGTGACCATCGCATCGACGATGGCCTGGACTACATTGCCACCTGGAACGCCGCAATGCTGCAGTCCGAAGACCTGCGTGTGGCTGTGGCGGCGCACATGAGCAAACAGAAACCGACGTTCGCCGACTGATCGGGCCGGGGGACGCGCAGTAAAGGAACCCCCGACATGTCAGCACGCTGGACTACCGCAGTACTCGACCCACAGATGACCGGGGGGCTGGCCGTGGCCCGCAGCCCTGAAGGGTTTCTGGTGGACGCCAACGGCGCGCTGTTCCCCCGCGACTGGCTCAAGCGCCAGGACCTCGACGTGCTGTGCGAGCATGGCATCGGCCACTTTGACGGCCAGCCGGTGTTCCTGTTGGAACTGCACAGCGCCACTGATGTGCCTGGCTGCAGCTGGCGCGGCCTGCGTGCGTTCATGCTCGAAGGCGACTTCGACACCTACAAGGTGCTGGGCTATGCCGCACAGATCGGCACCTGGGCCCGCGAGCATCGCTTCTGCGGCAGTTGCGGCCAGGCGATGACGCAAATTCGCTGGGAGCGGGCGATGTATTGCCAGCCCTGCGACCTGCGCAGCTATCCGCGCATTTCACCCAGCATGATCGTGCTGGTGACCCGCGGCGATGAAATCCTGCTGGCGCGTTCGCCGCGCTTCGTCACCGGGGTGTACAGCACCTTGGCAGGTTTTGCCGAACCGGGTGAATCGGCCGAAGACTGCCTGGTGCGCGAAGTGCGCGAAGAAGTGGCGGTGGAGGTGAAGAACATTCAGTACGTCGGCAGCCAGTGCTGGCCGTTTCCGCATTCGATGATGCTCGGTTTCCATGCCGAGTACGCCGGTGGCGAGATTGTCATGCAACCGGACGAGATAGAGGACGCCAAGTGGTTCAGCGTCCACGACCTGCCGCCGCTGCCGGCTGGGCGGTCGATTGCCCGGTACTTGATCGATCTGTACGTTGCGCGGCGCCTGGGCCTTGATATCCCTGCTTTCCCATCCTAGCTGCAGTGAGACATGTTCTCCGATTAGGCGCAGGGCGCAGGCAATGGTCACTCCATTGCCAAGTCCTGCAACGAGGGCGGAGGACATTTCTCGCGCAGCCAGGGCGGGGAAGCAGGGGGATCACAGCCCATCAGGCCTGCCCGAACCAGTGTTGCCACGCTAAGCGCACGGTCAACGCCAGCACCACGGTGATGAACACCGGGCGGATGAACTTGCTGCCACCGCTGATCGCCGTGCGCGCGCCGAAAAAGGCGCCGACCATCACCGACAGGCCCATGCACAGGCCGACGATGTAGTCCACCTGCCCGGAAATGATGAACACCGTCAGCGCCGCGATGTTGCTGACGAAGTTCATGCTGCGCGCCACGCCGCTGGCGCGTACCAGGTCGATGGGGTATAGCAGCAGGGTACTGACCGTCCAGAACGCCCCGGTACCTGGGCCGGCTACGCCGTCGTAGAAGCCCAGGGTGAAGCCTTGCGGCACTTGCCACTTTTTCTTGATCGGTGCATCGGCATCCAGCGGTGCCTTGGGCGTGCCGCCGAACAACAGGTAGATGCCACAGGCGAAGACGATCACCGGCAACATCTTGTTCAGCCATTCGGCTGGCATGTAGTGGGCAATGACGGCGCCGAGCGACGCCCCGGTCAGGGTGGCGAACAATGCCGGGCGCCACTGCGCCGGGTGGAATAGTTTGCGTTTGTAGTAAGTGAAACCTGCAGTGGCCGAGCCGAAGGTGGAACTGAGCTTGTTGGTGCCCAGGACCAGGTGCGGTGGCATGCCGGCAGTGAGCAGGGCCGGAGTGGTGAGCAGGCCCCCGCCACCGGCGATGGCATCGATGAATCCGGCGACGAAGGCAACCAGCGCCAGGATCAGCAGGGTGAGGGGTTCTACGGTGAGTTCGAAGGGCATGGGTTTTTGACAGGCAGGGAGGCAAGGAGGCGGCAAAGTGCTGCACTAGAAGGGGAGCATGGTAATCCTGGGGAAGGTGTGTTGCCAGTGCCGGCCCTTTCGCGGGCAAGCCCGCGTAATCCCGTAGGAGCGGGTTTACCCGCGAAAGGGCCGGTACTGGCGAAAACATCAACTACGAATAAACGCCAGCAAATCCGCATTGATCACATCGGCATGGGTTGTGGGCATGCCATGCGGGTAGCCTTTGTAGGTTTTCAGCGTGCCATTGGGAAGCAGCTTGGCCGACAATACCCCGGAGTTTTCATAGGGCACGATCTGGTCATCGTCGCCGTGCATCACCAGCACCGGCTGCTGGATGCCCTTCAGGTCGTCGGTGAAATCGGTCTGGGAAAACGCCACGATGCCATCGTAATGGGCCTTTGCACTGCCGATCATGCCTTGGCGCCACCAGTTGCCAATGATGCCTTCGCTGGCTTCGACCCCTGGGCGGTTGTAGCCGTAGAACGGCCCTGTTGGCACATCCCGGTAGAACTGCGCCCGGTTGCTGGCAACCTGGGCCTGAAAACCGTCGAATACCGACTTGGGCAGGCCACCGGGGTTGCCGGGGGTTTGTACCATCAAGGGGGGGACGGCCGCGATCAGCACGGCCTTGGCCACCTTGTCTTCAGGGTACCGGGCCATGTAGCGCACCACCTCGCCGCCGCCGGTCGAGTGGCCGACATGCACGGCACCCTGGGTGCCCAGGTGGGCGACCACGGCGGCTACGTCGTCGGCATAGTGGTCCATGTCGTGGCCGTCCCATACCTGGCTGGAGCGGCCATGGCCTCGCCGGTCGTGGGCGACCACGCGGTAGCCTTCAGCGAGGAAGAACAGCATCTGCGCGTCCCAGTCATCGGCACTGAGCGGCCAGCCGTGGTGGAAGTGGATCACAGGTGCATCGCGCGGGCCCCAGTCCTTGTAGAAGATCTGTACGCCGTCCTTCGTGGTTACATAGCTCATGGTCGTGTCTCCTGAGTGCAGGAAGCGAAGGGAGCTATTGAGAATAGGAGGAATTTTGGCGGGTATCGGGATGTTGTGTTGCCTGTGCGGGCCTCTTCGCGGGTTCACCCGCGAAGAGGCCCGCACAGGCAAGAGTCATGCCCTTCAGACGCGATCGCGCATGCGGTACCAGGCCTTTGCCGCCGCTTCCAATGGCGCAGCCAGCAGGTCGCCACCGGGGAAGCGGCCGTTGTCGATGCCTTGGTACAGCGCCAACAGGTCTTCATCGCCGAGAATGGCATCACTCACCGCACGCGCCGCCGCCAGGGTCGGCAATACGCCATGGCCGGAGAAACCCTGCAGCCAGTAGCGCTGGCCCTCGCGGCCGACGTCCGGGGTGCGCTTGATGCTGCAATCGATGTGGCCGCCCCAGGCATAGTCGATGGCCACCCCGGCCAGTTGCGGGAATACCCGCTCCAGGTACGGGCGGGTGGCGCTGGCGACGTCCTTGGGAATGCCGCCCAGGTAAGTGCAGCCACCGCCGAACAGCAGGCGGTGGTCTGGGGTGAGGCGGAAGTAGTCGGGCACGAACTGGTTGTCGATCACGCAACTGTTGCGAGGTAGTAACGAATGGGCGAAGTCGGCATCCAGAGGCGCAGTGGCTACCTGGTAGGAACCGACTGGCAACAGGCGACGCGACAGGCTGCGGTCAAGGCGGTCGATGTAAGCGTTGCAGGCCAGCACCAATACCTGGCAACGAACTTCGCCACGGTCGGTACGGGCGACATAGCCGTCGCGAGCCTGCTGGTAGCTGAGCACCTGGCTCTGTTCGTAGATTCGCCCGCCGCCAGCCTCGATGGTATTGGCCAGGCCCTGCGCCAGTTTCAGCGGGTTGAGGTGGGCGCCTTTGGCGTCGTACAGCGCGGCCTGGTAGCGCGGGCTGTCGATCCATTGCGGCAACTCGTCACGGCCAATCAGGCGCAGGGCGTCGTAACCCCATTTATGCTCGGCATCATGCAGGGCCTCTTCGAGCATTTTCACCCGGCGTGGCAATACCGCAGTCCACAGGCTGCCCTGCCGGTAGTCGATGTCGAAGCCGTGGCGCTGGGGCAGTTCGCGCATCTCGTCGGCGGCCCAGCACATGCTGGCCCATAGCCGTTGGGTGCGTTCGATGCCAAGGGCCTGCTCCAGCGGCGGCATGTCGCACGACCAGCCCAACAGCGCCTGGCCACCGTTGCGTCCGGAGGCCGCCCAGGCAACCCGGCTGGCTTCCAGCAGCGTTACGCGTTTGCCGGCCTGGGTCAGGCGCAGGGCAGTGTGCAGGCCGCTGAAACCGGCGCCGATGATCAGCACGTCGGTGTCCTGAGCGCCTTGCAGGGTAGGGCGTAATGGGATGTTGGCGGGGTAGGTCTGGGCGTAGTAACTGGCGACGTGCTGGGCGGATTGTTTGAACATGCCGGATTTTCCGTGAAAATTATTATGTTTATTTTCATGAAAAGTTAGCAGTTAAATTTCACGTTGCCAATGTGTTGGTCGGGGTTTGTGGTTTGCCTGTGGTTAATGTGTTGCCTGGGCTGGCCTCTTCGCGGGTGAACCCGCTCCTACAGGGGGGCTCGCTTTTTTCGCGCCTGTCGTGGCTTGCTTGGGGTTGCCTTGCTTCCAGTCGCTTTGCTCTTCCCGCCACCGCGACGTTTCTTTTTCCAGGGCGGGGCCGCCCCGGTCGCTGGCCCGCTGATGGTCATGCGCATGCCGCTGCAACGCTCGACCAGCTTGCCCATCCACGCTGACTGCCGGGCGACGAACTCGTCCAAGGTCATCTCGCCGCTTTGCACCATGTCCAGCGCCTGCTCCCAGATCGCCGTGGTACCGGGGTCGGCAATCGCGCGGGGAACAGCGTCGATCAGGCTGAAGGCCGCAGGTGTGGCCGACAACGCCTTGCCGTTCTTTACCAGGTAACCGCGGTCGAGCAGACCCTGGATAATGCTGGCGCGGGTGGCTTCGGTGCCGATGCCGGTGGTTTCCTTGAGCTTTTGCTTCAGCCGAGGGTCATCCACCAGCTTGGCCACGTTTTTCATCGCCTTGATCAGGTCGCCTTCGGTAAACGGCTTGGGCGGCTGGGTCCACAGGTCTTTCAGCTGCAGGCCGTGTACGTTGCAGTCCTGGCCTTCGCGCAGCGCTGGCAACACCTGGGCCGGGGGTGCCTCGCGGCCTTTGGCTGGGGTCAGCGCCTCGGGCAAGGCGCGGCGCCAGCCTAGCTCGACGATCTGTTTGCCCACAGCACGCAGCGCATGACCGGCGCAGTCGAAGTCGGCCTGGGTGCGGTCGTATTCATGGTTGGGCAGGAACTGCGCCAGATAGCGGGCGCGGATCAGGGTGTAAACGGCCTTGTGCTTGGCCGGCAGGCGCGAGGGGTCGCTGGCAGCGGCGGTGGGGATGATGCCATGGTGAGCGCTGACTTTGGCGTCGTTCCACCCCCGCGAGCGGCGTTGCGGCTCCAGGTAGGGCTGCAGCGGCGCCAGGCTGGCATCGGCCCGTTGCAGGGCGGCGAGGATGGCGGATGCCTCGGCGTGCTGGCTTTGTGGCAAATAGCCGCAATCGCTGCGCGGGTAGGTGATCAGCTTGTGTGTTTCGTACAGTGCCTGGGCAATGTCGAGGGTTTCCTGGGCGCCGAGGCCGAACTTTTTCGAGCACAGCTCCTGCAGGGTGCCAAGGTCGAAGGGCAGCGGTGCTGCTTCGCGCACACGCTCGGTCGCTACCTTTACCGCTCGGGCAGTGCCGGCATGGCCGATGTCGGTGGCGGCCTGCTGTGCCTGGCTTTGCTTCAGGCAGCGGCTTTGGTCATCGCAGGCGTCTTCGGGGGCGCGCCATTGGGCATTGAAGCGTTGGCCGGCGTGTTCCAGCTGTACGTCGATGGCCCAGAACGGCACCGGCACGAAGTCGGCGATGCTGCGGTCGCGGTCGACCACCAGGCGCAAGGTCGGCGTTTGCACGCGGCCTACCGGCAGCACACCCTGGTAGCCGGATTGGCGGCCCAGCAGGGTGAACAGCCGGCTCATGTTCATGCCGATCAGCCAGTCGGCGCGCGAGCGGCCCAACGCCGAGTGGTACAGGTTGAACGTCTCGTGGCCTGGCAGCAGGCGTGCCAGGGCCTTGCGGATGGAGGCGTCGTCCAGTGCCGACAGCCACAGGCGCTGCACCGGGCCTCGGTAGCGGCAATGCTCGACCAGCTCGCGGGCAATCATTTCGCCTTCGCGGTCGGCGTCGGTGGCAATCACCAGCTCCCGCGCTTCACCGAGCAGGCGCTTGACCGCCTTGAACTGGCTGGCAGTCTTGGGCTTTACCAGCATCTTCCACTTGTCTGGAATGATCGGCAGGTCGGCCAGGTTCCAGCGCTTGTAACGTTCGTCGTAGCTGTCGGGCGGGGCGGTTTCCAGCAGGTGGCCGATGCACCAGGTGACGCAGATGTCGGTGCCTTGCCAGCAGCCGTCGCCTTTGCGGTTGGCGCCGAGCACTTTGGCGATGTCTTTTGCCTGGGAGGGTTTTTCGCAGAGAAACAGGCGCATGGCCGGGGACGCTTCATCGGGGTGGTGGGCCATAGGATGCGCAAGCGGGGGCGCAGAGGCAAGTTTTATCTGGATGGATGTACAGGTTTTTTGTCAGCGGGGATGTATATCGCCTGAGCCGGCCTCTTCGCGGGTAAACCCGCTCCTACAGGGAAGCGCGGTGCTTGTAGGAGCGGGTTTACCCGCGAAGCGGCCAGTGCAGGTGATGGATCAGGCGCGCGAGTCGCGCACCATGTCGACATGCGGGATGCCAGCTTCGAGGAATTCCTCGCTGACTACGCGAAAGCCCAGCCGCTCATAGAACGGCGTGGCGTGCACCTGGGCGCTGAGCATCTGCTGTTTCAAATCGCGGTTCTGCGCTTCGACGATGACCGCATTGACCAACGCATCGCCCACCTTCAGGCCACGCCAGTCCTTGAGCACCGAGATGCGCCCGATGGTGCCGTCGGCCAGCAGGCGCGCAGTACCGATCGGATAGTCGCCTTCCAGGGCCAGGAAGTGCAGGGCGTCCTGGTCTTCCGAATCGAACTCCAGCTCTGGTGGAATGTGCTGCTCGGCGACGAACACGGCTTCACGGATACGGCGGATGTCGGCGTTGTCTTTGTGCCAATCGGCGAGGCGAACGCTGATCTTATTCATTGGCGAATCCCAGGCTCCCTTGCTTGACCAGCTGCTGTACCAGCATCAGGCCATCCTCATCCTGCAGCCACTCGGCCAGGTTATCGATGTGCAGGGCGTCGGCCGCACATACCAGCTTCAGCAGCTCTCGCAGTTTGCCAGGCAGTGGGCAACTACGGCCGCTGGCGAACAGCAGCAGGTCGTCTTCGAACTCGGACCAAGCCAGGCGTGCGCTGGGGTTGCGGATCAGGATGGCGCCTTGCTCAAGGGCATTGATCAGCTCTTCCTCGCTCAGCTCTTCGCCAACGATCTGCTCGGGGTAGCGCGGCTCGGTCATGAACTGGCCGAACCAGGTCAGCAGCAGGTCCTTGTCGCCCATGTGCTTGTCGAGCAGCGCCTTGAGGCGGTCGAGGGCATCGTGCTGGATCTGGTGCGGGTCGCTGACCGGCTGGGCGTCGGCGTCGCTGTAGCGCTCTTCGTCGGGCAGGAACTGGCCGAGGAAGTCGGTGAAGTGGGTCAGCACTTCGGCAGCGCTCGGTGCGCGGAAGCCGACCGAGTAGGTCAGGCAGTCATCCACGGCCACGCCGTAGTGGGCCAGGCGCGGTGGCAGGTAGAGCATGTCGCCGGGCTCCAGGGTCCACTCGCCACTCTGCTCGAACTCGGCCAGGATACGCAGGTCGGCGTGCTCCAGCAGCGGGCTGTCACTGCTGCACATCTGGCCGATCTTCCAGTTGCGCTGGCCGTGGCCTTGCAGCAGGAACACATCGTAGTTGTCGAAGTGCGGGCCGACGCTGCCACCCGGGGCGGCGAAGCTGATCATCACGTCATCGATACGCCAGCTGGGCAGGAAGCGGAAGTTTTCCAGCAGTTCGGCCACTTCCGGAACGAACTGGTCAACGGCCTGTACTAGCAGGGTCCAGTCTTTTTCCGGCAGTTCGGCGAAGGTGTCTTCGTTGAACGGGCCGCGGCGCAGCTCCCACGGGTGTGCGCCGTGCTCCAGCACGATACGCGACTCGACTTCGTCTTCCAGGGCCAGGCCGGCGAGCTCGTCGGGGTCGATCGGGCTGATGAAGTCCGGGAAGGCCTGGCGTACCAGCAGCGGCTTCTTCTGCCAGTAGTCGCGCATGAATTCGCGGGCCGAGATGCCGCCGAGCAGCTGCAGTGGAGTATCAGGATTCATGTTCAACCTATTGAAAAAACGTAATTTTCGTACGGGAATAAAAACGCCCGGCCAGGCCGGGCGTTGTACGCGACGCTCAGCTTAGATGCGTTTGGCCTGGGCTGCCGCGTTACCGATGTAGGTAGCGGGGGTCAGCTGCTTGAGCTCGGCCTTGGCTTCGGCTGGCATGTCCAGGCCGTCGATGAAGGTCAGCAGCGCTTCTGGGGTGATGCCCTTGCCACGGGTCAGCTCTTTGAGCTTCTCGTAGGGGTTTTCGATGTTGAAGCGGCGCATCACGGTCTGGATCGGCTCGGCCAGCACTTCCCAGCAGGCGTCCAGGTCGGCGGCGATGCGAGCTTCGTTGACTTCCAGCTTGCCGATGCCTTTCAGGCTGGCCTCGAAGGCGATGACGCTGTGGGCAAAGCCCACGCCCAGGTTGCGCAGCACGGTGGAGTCGGTCAGGTCACGCTGCCAGCGCGAGATCGGCAGCTTGCTGGCCAGATGCTGGAACAGCGCGTTGGCGATACCCAGGTTGCCTTCGGAGTTTTCGAAGTCGATCGGGTTGACCTTGTGCGGCATGGTCGACGAGCCGATTTCGCCGGCGACGGTCTTCTGCTTGAAGTAACCCAGCGAAATGTAGCCCCACACATCACGGTCGAAGTCGATCAGGATGGTGTTGAAGCGGGCGATGGCGTCGAACAGCTCGGCGATGTAGTCGTGCGGCTCGATCTGGGTGGTGTACGGGTTGAACTGCAGGCCCAGCTCGTCTTCGATGAAGGCGCGGGCGTTCTCTTCCCAGTCGATCTGCGAGTAGGCCGACAGGTGGGCGTTGTAGTTGCCCACGGCGCCGTTGATCTTGCCCAGCAGCGGCACGGCGGCAACCTGGGCGATCTGGCGCTCCAGGCGATACACGACGTTGGCCAGCTCTTTACCCAGGGTGGTCGGCGAAGCCGGCTGGCCGTGGGTGCGCGACAGCATTGGCACTTCGGCGTGGGCGTGGGCCAGGGCGCGGATGGCGTCGGCGACCTGGCGCATCAGCGGCAGCAGCACTTCGTCACGGCCAGCGCGCAGCATCAGGGCGTGGGACAGGTTGTTGATGTCCTCGCTGGTGCAGGCGAAGTGGATGAACTCGCTGACCTTGGCCAGCTCAGGCAGCTTGGCGGCCTGCTCCTTGAGGAGGTATTCAATGGCCTTGACGTCGTGGTTGGTGGTGCGCTCGATTTCCTTGACGCGCTCGGCGTGCTCCAGCTTGAAATCGGTGGCCAGGCTGTCCAGCAGGGCGTTGGCTTCGGCGGAGAACGCCGGCACTTCGCCGATTTGCGGGTGGGCGGCCAGGCGCTGCAGCCAGCGCACTTCGACCAGGGCGCGGAAACGGATCAGGCCGAATTCGCTGAAAATGGGGCGCAAGGCCTGGGTTTTGCCGGCATAACGGCCGTCTACAGGGGAAACCGCAGTGAGCGAAGAAAGCTGCATGGGGTGTTCTCGGACAGTCAGGCTTTTGGAAGGGCGCATATCATACATGAAAAATGCGCCTGGGTCGGGTGGCTGACCAAAGGTCGGCCCAATTTGGATCTGGTGGCAGACCCTGTGGGAGCGGGCATGCCCGCGAACACCGGCGTAGCCGGTGCCATACACCGCGTCGCCTGCTTCGCGGGCACGCCCGCTCCCACAAAGGGCTGCCCAGCCCGTCAGTTGGGGCTGCGCATCATGTCGTACAGTTCGTTCAGCAACTTGCGCCGGCTGAACACCAGCTGCCAACGGTGCCCGCCCAGCTGCCGCCACAGTCGCGCGGCGCGGATGCCGGCCAGCAGCAGGGCGCGGATCTTCGAGGCATTGTTGGGCTGCTGCAGGAAGCGCATGTCGCCGTGCACCTGGATGCGCTGGCGCAAGGTGCTCAGGGTGTCCTGGTACAAGGCTCCACTGGAAGCGATGACGTTTTCGTGAACCAGGCCGAAATGCTCGGCCTGCGACTGGATTTGCGGCAGGCGGTTGCCGATGGTGTCCAGCAGGTCGCCACGCTTGTTCAGCTGGCGCTCCAGGCCCAGCATCGACAGGGCGTAGCGCAGCGGCTCGCGTTGCAGGCTGTTGGGGTCGCGCTCGAGGGCGCCGATCAGCGCTCGGTAGCCGTCGCGCAGGTTCAGGTCGTCACCGCCGAACACCTCCAGGGTATCCTTGGGGTCGCGCACCAGCAGGCTGCCCAGCATGCAGCCGATATTGGCTTCACTGGCCTGGCCGGTGCGGGCGATGCGGTCGACAAGCACGGCGGCCTGGAACACACCACCCAACGCGATCAGCTGCTCCTGCAGGTTGCTCATGCGCGCGGGCTCCACGGCTCGGCAGCCTCGATCACGCCGCCGCCCAGGCACACTTCGCCGTCATAGAACACCACCGACTGGCCCGGCGTCACGGCGCGCTGAGGCTCGTCGAACACGGCGCGGTAGCCGCTGGCGGTGCGTTCCAGGGTGCATCGCTGGTCGCTCTGGCGGTAGCGCACCTTGGCAGTCAACTGCCGTGGGCTGCCGAGGTCGACCGGGTTGACCCAGAAAATTTCCGAGGCCAGCAGGGCGCGGGAGAACAGCCAAGGGTGCTCGTTGCCCTGGCCGACCACCAGCACGTTGCGGGCCAGGTCCTTGTGCAGCACGTACCACGGCTCGTCACTGGCATCCTTCAGGCCGCCAATGCCCAGGCCCTGGCGCTGGCCGATGGTGTGGTACATCAGGCCATGGTGGCGGCCGATCACTTCACCTTCGGTGGTTTCAATGTCGCCTGGCTGGGCCGGCAGGTACTGCTTGAGGAAGTCGCTGAAGCGGCGCTCGCCAATGAAGCAGATGCCGGTGGAATCTTTCTTCTTGGCGGTGGCCAGGCCGTGCTTTTCGGCGATGGCGCGTACTTCGGGCTTTTCCAGTTCGCCGACCGGGAACAGTGTGCGGGCGATTTCCTGGCCGCCGACGGCGTGCAGGAAGTAGCTCTGGTCCTTGTTCGGGTCCAGGCCCTTGAGCAGTTCGGTGAGCGCGCCAGTATCGCGGCGGCGCACATAGTGGCCGGTGGCGATCAGGTCGGCACCCAGCGACAGGGCGTAGTCGAGAAACGCCTTGAACTTGATTTCGCGGTTGCAGAGGATGTCGGGGTTGGGTGTGCGGCCGGCCTTGTATTCCTCAAGGAAGTGCTCGAACACGTTGTCCCAGTATTCGGCGGCGAAGTTGGCGGTGTGCAGCTTGATGCCGATACGGTCGCACACGGCCTGGGCGTCGGCCAGGTCTTCACGGGCGGTGCAGTATTCGGTGCCGTCGTCCTCTTCCCAGTTCTTCATGAACAGCCCTTCCACCTGGTAGCCCTGCTCGATGAGCAGAAGGGCTGAGACGGAAGAGTCCACGCCGCCGGACATGCCGACGATGACGCGGGTCTTGGCGGGGTCTTTAAGTGCTGGGCTGGTCATGGGTACCGGTGTGTATCAAGGGGGAAAAACGCCGATTCTATCAAACCCGCGGCGCCGCGTCAGTCGCGTAGCAGGTCGAGGCTGTGCAGCGGGCCTTTGAGGTAGTCATCCAGGCAGCGCGGCACCAGCTCGCTGCGCCAGCGAGTGGGGTCGGCCAGCAGTTCGTCGCGGGTCAGCCACACGGCGCGGACGATATCGCTGTCCAGTGCCAGGTCGGCGTGATGGCGCACGGGGCGGGCGGCGAAGCAGACGCGCTGGTAGGTCACGCCGTTGCTGGGGGCGGTGTACAGGTAGATGCCGACCACGCCGGTCAGCTCGACTTCCCAGGCGGTTTCTTCCAGGGTTTCGCGCAGGGCGGCCTGGGGCAGGGTTTCATTTGGCTCGAGGTGCCCGGCGGGCTGGTTGAAAACGTGCTGGCCGGCTTTGAATTCTTCGACGAAGAGGAACCTGCCTTCGTGTTCGACGAGGGTGGCGACGGTGATGTGGGGTTGCCAAGTCATTTGCGCTGTCCTTTTGGATGGCTGGGGCTGCTTTGCAGCCCTTCGCGGGCAAGCCCGCTCCCACAAGGTACAGCGCAGGTCTCACAAACTGCACCTCTCCTGTGGGAGCGGGCTTGCCCGCGAAGGGCCGCAGAGCGGCCCCATTTCCCAGAAAGCACAAACCCCGGTGCGTGGCCGGGGTTTGTGCTGTTACTTCAAGCGAACCTTACAGGGCGGCGATGGCGCTGTTCAGGGTCTGGCTTGGGCGCATCACCTTGGCGGTCAGCTCGGCATCCGGGGCGTAGTAGCCGCCGATATCGGCTGGCTTGCCCTGAACGGCGTTGAGCTCGGCGACGATGGTCGCTTCGTTCTCGGCCAGGGTTTTTGCCAGTGGTGCGAAGCGTGCCTGCAGGGCAGCGTCGTCCGTCTGAGCGGCCAAGGCCTCGGCCCAGTACAGGGTCAGGTAGAAGTGGCTACCGCGGTTGTCGATACCGCCGACTTTGCGCGACGGCGACTTGTTGGTGTCGAGGAACTTGCCGGTAGCCTGGTCCAGGGTGTTGGCCAGAACCTTGGCGCGCGGGTTGTCGTAGGTGTTGCCCAGGTGCTCCAGGGAAGCGGCCAGGGCCAGGAATTCACCCAGCGAGTCCCAACGCAGGAAGTTCTCTTCAACCAGCTGCTGCACGTGCTTCGGAGCCGAACCGCCGGCGCCGGTTTCGAACAGGCCACCGCCGTTCATCAGCGGCACGATCGACAGCATCTTGGCGCTGGTGCCCAGTTCCATGATCGGGAACAGGTCGGTCAGGTAGTCGCGCAGCACGTTGCCGGTCACCGAGATGGTGTCCTTGCCTTCGCGGATGCGGGCCAGGGAGAACTTGATGGCGTCGACCGGTGCCAGGATGCGGATGTCCAGGCCGGTGGTGTCGTGATCTTTCAGGTACTTCTGCACCTTCTCGATCATGACGCCGTCGTGGGCGCGAGCCGGGTCCAGCCAGAACACCGCCGGGGTGTTGCTCAGGCGGGCACGGTTGACGGCCAGCTTGACCCAGTCCTGGATCGGCGCGTCCTTGGTCTGGCACATGCGGAAGATGTCACCGGCTTCGACGTTCTGCTCCAGCACGACGTTGCCCTTGCCATCGACTACGCGAACCACGCCGTCAGCCTTGATCTGGAAGGTCTTGTCGTGGGAGCCATACTCTTCGGCTTTCTGCGCCATCAGGCCAACGTTCGGCACGCTGCCCATGGTGGTCGGGTCGAAGGCACCGTTGACCTTGCAGTCTTCGATGGTGGCCTGGTAGATGCCGGCGTAGCAGCGGTCCGGGATCACGGCCTTGGCGTCTTGCAGTTCGCCTGCGCCGTTCCACATCTTGCCCGAGTCACGGATCATGGCCGGCATCGAGGCGTCGACGATCACGTCGCTCGGCACGTGCAGGTTGGTGATGCCTTTGTCGGAGTTGACCATGGCCAGGGCCGGGCGCTCTGCGTACAGGGCCTGGATGTCGGCTTCGATCTCGGCCTGCTTGTCGGCTGGCAGGTCCTTGATGCGGGCGTACAGGTCGCCGATACCGTTGTTGGCGTTGAAGCCTACTTCGGCCAGGGCAGCGGCGTGCTTGGTCAGCACGTCGTTGTAGAATTCTTCGACGATGACGCCGAACATGATCGGGTCGGAGACCTTCATCATGGTGGCTTTCAGGTGCACCGACAGCAGCACGCCGGCGGCCTTGGCATCGGCGATCTGCTCGGCGATGAAGGCTTTCAGGGCCTTGCGGCTCATGGTGGCGCAGTCGATGACTTCGGCGGCTTTGACGGCGGTCTTTTCTTTCAGCACGGTGGTGCTGCCGTCTTTGCCGACCAGCTCGATGCGCAGGCTGTCGTCAGCTTCGATCAGTGCGGCTTTTTCGCTGCCGTAGAAGTCGCCCTGGGTCATGTGGGCAACGTGCGACTTGGAGTCAGCGGCCCAGGCGCCCATCTTGTGTGGGTGCTTGCGGGCGTAGTTCTTGACCGACAGCGGCGCGCGGCGGTCGGAGTTGCCTTCGCGCAGCACCGGGTTCACGGCGGAGCCCTTGATGCGGTCGTAGCGGGCGCGGGATTCTTTTTCTTCCGCGGTGGCCGGCTCGTCGGCGTAGTCAGGGATGTTGAAGCCCTTGCCTTGCAGTTCCTTGATCGCGGCTTTGAGCTGCGGTACCGAGGCGCTGATGTTCGGCAGCTTGATGATGTTGGCTTCAGGGGTGGTAGCCAGCTGGCCCAGTTCCGCCAGGTGATCGCCTACTTGCTTCTCTGCGCCCAGTTGCTCCGGGAAGGCGGCAAGGATACGGCCAGCCAGGGAAATGTCGCGAGTTTCGACAGCGATGTCAGCCGAAGCGGTGAACGCTTCGATGATCGGCAGCAGCGAGTAAGTGGCGAGGGCGGGGGCTTCGTCGGTGAAGGTATAGATGATCTTGGAACGGGTGGGCATGCGGGTTAACTCTCTGTGTGCTGAGCGTGCTCGAGTCTCGTGGTGCGCAGGGTAGGCGCATCGCCCTGGTAGCACCATGAGCGGAAAGTCGAGAGGCTGCGAGCGGTGATGGTGGATGCATCAGTCGAGCGTCAAGTGCTGAGCTGCGGTAACAACCCAGGCTTTATGGCCATTCATGGCCTAGGGCGGTCCGCATTTTCCTGGGATTCGCCCCGATGACCCTTCGGTCGCGGCGGAGTATACCAAACCATTTGGGCTAATCAGCAAGGCCAAGTGATATCGGCCCATTTATAAGACCAAAGACTAAGCGGCAATGCGGCGGGTTGTCGCATGCCTTGCAGGTCGGCAGATGTGGTTTAGGCTCAGTGGATCGCACGATGTCCAAACCACACCCGATAGCGGAGTAGTGCAAGCATGGGATACCAGAAAATCAAGGTTCCGACCGACGGCAGCAAGATCACCGTCAATGCAGATCATTCGCTCAACGTGCCTGATCATCCGATCATTCCTTATATCGAAGGCGACGGGATCGGCGTCGATGTTTCGCCGGTCATGATCAAGGTGGTCGATGCCGCCGTGGAGAAGGCCTACGGCGGCACGCGCAAGATTGCCTGGATGGAGGTGTACGCTGGCGAGAAAGCCACCCAGGTGTATGACCAGGATACCTGGCTGCCGCAGGAAACCCTCGATGCCGTGCGTGATTACGTGGTATCGATCAAAGGCCCGCTGACCACCCCGGTCGGTGGCGGCATCCGCTCGCTCAACGTGGCCCTGCGCCAGCAACTGGACCTGTATGTGTGCCTGCGGCCGGTGCTGTGGTTCCAGGGTGTACCGAGCCCGGTGAAAAAGCCTGGCGACGTCGACATGGTGATCTTCCGCGAGAACTCCGAAGACATCTATGCCGGCATCGAGTGGAAGGCCGGGTCGCCTGAGGCGAACAAGGTGATCAAGTTTCTCAAGGAGGAAATGGGGGTCACCAAGATCCGCTTCGACCAGGACTGCGGTATCGGCGTCAAGCCGGTGTCGAAGGAGGGTACCAAACGTCTGGTGCGCAAGGCCCTGCAATACGTGGTGGATAACGACCGCGAATCACTGACCCTGGTGCACAAGGGCAACATCATGAAGTTCACCGAGGGTGCCTTCAAGGACTGGGGGTACGAGGTGGCGCGTGACGAGTTCGGCGCTGAACTGCTCGATGGCGGCCCTTGGATGAAGTTCAAGAACCCCAAGACCGGTCGCGAGGTCATCGTCAAGGACGCCATCGCCGACGCCATGCTGCAGCAGATCCTGCTACGCCCGGCCGAGTACGACGTGATCGCCACCCTCAACCTCAACGGTGACTACCTGTCCGATGCCCTGGCGGCGGAAGTGGGTGGTATCGGCATTGCCCCGGGCGCCAACCTGTCCGACACCGTGGCCATGTTCGAGGCCACTCACGGCACGGCACCCAAGTATGCCGGGCAGGACAAGGTCAACCCGGGCTCGGTGATCCTCTCGGCAGAGATGATGCTGCGCCACATGGGGTGGACCGAGGCCGCCGACCTGATCATCAAGGGCACCAATGGCGCCATTGCGGCCAAGACCGTGACCTACGATTTCGAGCGGTTGATGGAGGGCGCCAAGCTGGTAAGCAGCTCAGGCTTTGGCGATGAAATGATCAAACACATGTAAGGCAACAGAAAACCGGCCGCCTCCTGTAAAGAGGCGGCCGGTTTTTCGTCTATCGGCACAGCGCAGGCAGTCAGGCTTTTGCAGTTTCGCTTTGCGGCTCGCCCAGGGTTCTGGCAGCCTCTGCCGCAGCGGCTGCGGCATCTTTGATTTCGACGGCGTGCAAGCCTTTGGGGCCCTGGACGATGTCGAATATCACGGCCTGGCCAGCCTTCAGGGTCTTGTATCCGTCCATTCGGATGGCGGAATAATGGGCGAACAGGTCATCGGATTTACCTTCCTCATTGATGAATCCATAGCCCTTGGCATTGTTGAACCACTTGACTTTACCGCTTGCCATCCCTATGTCCCTCTGCAAAGGACTCCATCACTGGAGTATCATCCACTTCATCCGCATACGAACCTTGCGAAAAATCTGGTTGACTGCGCGGATCTTTATCGACCACGGTGGGTTCTTATTGGTTGTAACACCGTTTTGCCGATAGTCAAGGTCACGCGGCGCCTGCGCTGGCGGTGGCCTGTGCAGTCAACCCGAAACCTTAACCTGACGCTCATGATGAAATTCTTTCCATGCATGCACCTAGTGAGATTCGACTAACATTCAATCAGGATCGCCCGCAATCGAATGAGGACGACGGCTCAGGTCTTGCAGTTCAGGAAGCCAAGCCGATCCTGCAGGCGCCACCGATGTACAAGGTGGTTTTGTTCAACGATGACTACACGCCAATGGATTTCGTCGTCGAAGTGCTCGAGACGTTCTTCAGTCTGAACCGCGAGCTGGCGACCAAGATCATGCTGACCGTCCATACCGAGGGGCGGGCAGTGTGCGGATTGTTTACCCGTGACATCGCCGAAACAAAGGCTATGCAGGTCAACCAATACGCCAGGGAAAGCCAGCATCCGCTACTCTGTGAAATCGAGAAGGACGGTTAATCGCCGACCACTTGGGTATGAGGTGAAGCTATGTTAAACCGCGAGCTCGAAGTCACCCTCAATCTTGCCTTCAAGGAGGCCCGTTCGAAGCGTCATGAGTTCATGACCGTCGAGCATCTGCTGCTGGCACTCCTTGACAATGAGGCTGCCGCGACCGTTCTGCGCGCCTGTGGCGCCAATCTCGACAAGCTCAAGCATGACCTGCAAGAGTTCATCGACTCCACCACGCCGTTGATCCCTGTCAACGACGAAGACCGTGAAACCCAGCCGACCCTGGGCTTCCAGCGCGTGCTGCAGCGTGCCGTGTTCCACGTGCAAAGCTCTGGCAAGCGCGAAGTGACCGGCGCCAACGTGCTGGTGGCGATCTTCAGCGAACAGGAAAGCCAGGCCGTGTTCCTGCTCAAGCAGCAGAGCGTGGCCCGTATCGACGTGGTCAACTACATCGCCCATGGCATCTCCAAGGTGCCAGGGCATGGTGCGCAATCTGAAAGCGACCAGGACATGCAGGACGAAGAGGGCGGTGAAACCTCCTCTTCGAGCAACCCGCTGGACGCCTACGCCAGCAACCTGAACGAGCTGGCCCGTGCCGGCCGTATCGATCCGTTGGTAGGTCGCGAGCAGGAAGTGGAGCGCGTGGCGCAAATCCTGGCCCGTCGGCGCAAGAACAACCCGCTGTTGGTGGGTGAGGCAGGCGTGGGCAAGACGGCCATCGCCGAAGGCTTGGCCAAGCGCATCGTCGATGGTCAGGTGCCTGACCTGCTGGCGCAGAGCGTGGTGTACTCCCTCGACCTGGGCGCCTTGCTGGCTGGTACCAAATACCGTGGTGACTTCGAGAAGCGCTTCAAGGCGCTGCTCGGTGAGCTGCGCAAGCGTCCGCAGGCCATCCTGTTCATCGACGAAATTCACACCATCATCGGCGCCGGTGCGGCGTCGGGCGGGGTGATGGATGCCTCCAACCTGCTCAAGCCGCTGCTGTCGTCGGGTGAAATCCGCTGCATCGGTTCGACCACGTTCCAGGAGTTTCGCGGCATCTTCGAGAAGGATCGTGCGCTGGCGCGTCGCTTCCAGAAGGTGGATGTCAGCGAGCCATCGGTCGAAGATACCGTGGGCATTCTGCGCGGCCTGAAAGGGCGTTTCGAAAGCCACCACAACATCGAGTACAGCGACGAAGCCCTGCGCGCCGCCGCCGAACTGGCTTCGCGCTACATCAATGACCGGCACATGCCTGACAAGGCCATCGATGTGATCGACGAGGCAGGCGCCTACCAGCGCCTGCAGCCAGAGGCCAGTCGCGTCAAACGCATTGATGTGCCGCAAGTGGAGGATATCGTCGCCAAGATTGCGCGAATTCCGCCGAAGCACGTCACCAGTTCCGACAAGGAGCTGCTGCGCAACCTTGAGCGCGACCTGAAACTGACCGTGTTTGGCCAGGACCAGGCAATCGACTCGCTGGCCACCGCGATCAAGTTGTCCCGTGCCGGCCTCAAGTCGCCAGACAAGCCGGTTGGTTCGTTCCTGTTCGCCGGCCCTACCGGCGTCGGCAAGACCGAAGCGGCGCGGCAATTGGCCAAGGCGCTGGGTGTGGAGTTGGTGCGTTTCGACATGTCTGAGTACATGGAGCGCCACACCGTCTCGCGTTTGATTGGTGCGCCGCCGGGTTATGTCGGTTTCGACCAGGGTGGCTTGTTGACCGAGGCGATCACCAAGCAGCCGCACTGCGTATTGTTGCTCGACGAAATCGAGAAGGCCCACCCGGAAGTCTTCAATCTGCTGCTGCAGGTGATGGACCACGGTACCCTGACCGACAACAACGGGCGCAAGGCCGACTTCCGTAACGTGATCCTGATCATGACCACCAACGCCGGTGCAGAAACTGCGGCGCGGGCGTCGATCGGCTTTACTCATCAGGACCACGCGTCCGATGCCATGGAAGTGATCCGCAAGAGCTTCACGCCAGAGTTCCGCAACCGTCTGGATACCATCATCCAGTTTGGCCGCCTGAGCACGGAGACGATCAAAAGCATCGTCGACAAGTTCCTTATCGAATTGCAGGCGCAGCTGGAAGACAAGCGTGTGCTGCTGGAAGTCAGCGATGAAGCACGCGGTTGGCTGGCGGTTTCGGGCTATGACGTGCAGATGGGCGCGCGGCCAATGGCGCGGCTGATCCAGGACAAGATCAAGCGGCCGCTGGCCGAGGAGATCCTGTTTGGCGAGCTGGCCGAGCATGGTGGCGTGGTGCATGTCGACCTGCGCGATGGCGAACTGGTGTTCGACTTCGAAACCACGGCTGAGGTCGCGTGATGTGCAGGGGCTGCCTTGCAGCCCCTTGCAGTTTCTTGAGGCACAAAAAAGCCCGGCACCTGGCCGGGCTTTTTCATGGCTTGAGCTTAGCGCGCACGGTAGGTGATGCGGCCCTTGCTCAGGTCGTACGGCGTCAGCTCGACGCGGACCTTGTCGCCAGTGAGAATGCGGATGTAGTTCTTGCGCATCTTTCCGGAGATGTGCGCGGTTACGACGTGCCCGTTTTCCAACTCCACGCGGAACATGGTGTTGGGCAGGGTGTCGACGACAGTACCTTCCATTTCGAAGCTGTCTTCTTTCGACATGCAGTTGAGCCCTCGGATCCAATGTTAGCCCGACGCATATCCGCACCGGGCAAAAAAGTGGCGTGGATTATGCCGGAAAACTGCGTGTCAAGCCAATGCTTTCAGTTGAGGGTGACCCAGCGCTGGTTTATCAGCAGCTCGATAGGTCGGTACTGCGTCTTGTAGTTCATCTTCTTGCAGTTCTTGATCCAGTAGCCCAGGTAAACCGCCTCCAGGTTCTGGCGCAGCGCTTCGGTGATCTGCCAGAGAATGGCGAAACGGCCAAGGCTGCGGCGCTCCTCGTCCGGCTCGTAGAAGGTGTACACCGCCGACAGGCCATTGGGCAGCAGGTCGCACACTGCCACCGCCATCAACCGGCCTTCCAGGCGAAACTCGTAGAACCAGCAGAACGGCAGGTCGCGTACCAGGAAGGTGGAAAACTGATCGCGGCTGGGCGGGTACATGTCGCCATCGGCGTGGCGGGTTTCGATATAGCGCCGGTACAGCTCGAAGTACTCTTCCTTGAACGCCGGGCGCGCTGCGGTTACGGTCAGGTCGGCGTTACGTTTGAGTATGCGACGCTGCTGGCGGTTGGGAATGAAGCGCGCCGCCGGGATGCGCGCCGGCACGCAGGCGTTGCAGTTCTGGCAGTGTGGGCGGTACAGGTGGTCGCCACTGCGGCGAAAGCCCATTTCCGACAAATCGGCGTACACGTGCACGTCCATCGGCTGGCTGGGGTCGAGGAACAGCGTGGTCGCCTGCTCCTCCGGCAGGTAGCTGCAGGAGTGGGGCTGAGTGGCATAGAACTTCAACCGCGCCAACTCTGTCATGATCAACCCCTTCGGTGAGACTTTGTTTTAAGTGTAAGCCAGCTACGGGAACTCGCCTAGGCAACCCATGAAGCACTGTTGGGTTGGTCAAGGTGGCGTGCCAGGTAGCTGGCGAACTCGGCACGGCTGATGGCGTGGGCGCCCAGGCTGTGCAGGTGGTTGGTCGGCATCTGGCAGTCGATAAGCACGAAGCCGGCGTCTCGCAGGTGGTTGACCAAGGTCACGAAGCCGACCTTGGAGGCGTTGTCGGCGCGGCTGAACATCGATTCGCCAAAGAACAGCTGGCCCATGGCGAGGCCGTACAGGCCCCCGACCAGTTCGCCGTCCTGGCGAACTTCGACCGAATGGGCGATGCCGCGGCGGTGCAGCTCGCAGTAGGCGTTGCGCATGGTGTCGGTGATCCAGGTGCCGTCAGCGTAGTCGCGAGGCGCGGCGCAGGCGGCGATCACCGCCGGGAAGTCGGTGTCGAAGCTGACCTGGTAGCGGCCTTGGCGCATCAGCTTGGCCAGCGAGCGTGACACATGCAACTGGTCAGGCAACAACACCGTGCGCGGGTCGGGTGACCACCACAGGATCGGTTGGCCGTCCTGGTACCACGGGAAGCAGCCATGGCGATACGCCTGCACCAGGCGCTCGGGGCTCAGGTCGCCGCCGGCGGCCAGTAGGCCGTTGGGGTCGTGCAGCGCCTTTTCCAGGGGCGGGAAGGTAAGCGAGTCGCGGGTCAGCCAGGTGAGCATGGTCTATCGTGCGGTGGGGGAGGGGAGAGGGCAGCATGGCTTGGGTGAAAAGCGGGGTCAATCTCTTTGGGGGTCTCAAAGCCAGCGCGGTAACCTGCACAAGGCTACCCCTACAGGGAAGTGAGGCAGTTTTGCGGCAATTCAGGGCAATTTCCTACACATTCATCAAACCGCAGGCACCATCCGCTACATTTGCTGTCACACCTGTGCAAAAACACAGCATAAGCCTTTGTCACGAAAGAAAATGCATGCTCAAATTGCAGCTATATGAATTCGCCCCCGGCCAAACCCCCATACGGCGTGCCGCCATGGCGGCTGGCGGGCAGTAATGTTAAAAGTAGTGGTTCGTTGGTCGCGCAGCGGCCGATCACTATTGGACGCGCACCACGCGCAGGAATAGACGCGTTTTGAAGAAATCCACCGCAACTCCAGCTCCATTGCCTGTGCCACTGTGGCGGCAGCAGCTGCATTATCGCCTCAAGGAAGGTGCGTTGATCGCTGTCGGCGCGCTGTGCCTGTACCTGTGGATGGCGCTGCTGACCTACGATACGTCGGACCCGGGCTTCAGCCACACCAGCAACGTCGACCAGGTGCAGAATGCGGCCGGGCGTGCCGGTGCCTATTTCGCCGACATCCTGTTCATGGTGCTGGGTTACTTCGCCTATATTTTTCCGCTGCTGCTGGCGGTCAAGACCTGGCAGATTTTCCGCGAACGCCACCAGCCATGGGACTGGAGCGGCTGGCTGTTCTCCTGGCGGCTGATTGGCCTGGTGTTCCTGGTGCTGTCGGGGGCGGCGCTTGCGCATATCCACTTCCACCCGCCCGCCAGCCTGCCGTTCTCTGCCGGTGGTGCACTGGGCGAAAGCCTGGGCGACCTGGCGCGCAACCTGCTGAACGTGCAGGGCAGCACGCTGATGTTCATTGCCCTGTTCCTGTTCGGCCTGACCGTCTTCACCGACCTGTCGTGGTTCAAGGTGATGGACCTGACCGGCAAGATCACCCTCGACCTGTTCGAACTGGTGCAAGGGGCTGCCACCCGCTGGTGGGAAGCGCGCAACGAGCGCAAGCGCCTCGAGGCACAGTTGCGCGAGGACGAACCGGTGTTCAAGGCCGCGCCGATGGCTGCCGAGAAGCGCGAGCCGGCCAAGCCGTCACTGCGCGAGCGCATCCTCAAGCGTGAAGAGCCACCCGCTCAGCCGGTCGAGCCGCGTGAGCCAACCCTTGCACGCGAACCGATTGTGCCGCCACGTGAAACGGCGCCTGAGGCATTGGCGCCGCGCGAAACCGTGGTGCCCCGCCAGCAGCACGCAGCGCCCACCATTGTGCCGCCGTCAGCCGCCAGCAGAGCGCCGGAGCCGAGCAAGCGGGCGATGAAGGAAAAGCAGGCGCCGCTGTTCGTCGACAGCGCCGTGGAAGGCACCTTGCCCTCGATTTCCATCCTCGACCCGGCCGAACAGAAAAAGATCGAGTATTCGCCAGAATCCCTGGCCGGCGTCGGTCAGCTGCTGGAAATCAAGCTCAAGGAATTCGGTGTGGAAGTGGCGGTGGATTCGATCCACCCCGGCCCGGTGATTACCCGTTATGAAATCCAGCCGGCCGCCGGTGTGAAGGTCAGCCGCATCGCCAACCTGGCCAAGGACCTGGCGCGTTCGCTGGCCGTGACCAGTGTGCGAGTGGTCGAGGTCATCCCTGGCAAGACCACGGTAGGTATCGAGATACCCAACGAAAACCGCCAGATGGTGCGCTTCTCCGAAGTGCTGGCCACGCCGCAGTACGACGAGCAGAAATCGCCCGTCACGCTGGCGCTGGGCCACGACATTGGCGGCAAGCCGGTGATCACCGACCTGGCCAAGATGCCGCACCTGTTGGTGGCCGGTACAACCGGCTCCGGTAAGTCGGTGGGTGTGAACGCGATGATTTTGTCGATCCTGTTCAAGTCCAGCCCGGAAGACGCGCGGCTGATCATGATCGACCCGAAAATGCTTGAACTGTCGATCTACGAAGGCATCCCGCACCTGCTGTGCCCGGTGGTCACCGACATGAAGGACGCCGCCAACGCCCTGCGCTGGAGCGTGGCCGAAATGGAGCGGCGCTACAAACTGATGGCGGCCATGGGCGTGCGTAACCTGGCCGGTTTCAACCGCAAGATCAAGGACGCCCAGGAAGCTGGCGAAATCATCCATGACCCGCTGTATCGCCGTGAGAGCATGGACGATGAGCCGCCTGCGCTGAAAACCTTGCCGACCATCGTGGTGGTGGTGGACGAATTCGCCGACATGATGATGATCGTCGGCAAGAAGGTCGAAGAGCTTATCGCCCGTATCGCGCAGAAGGCACGGGCGGCCGGTATTCACCTGATCCTCGCCACCCAGCGCCCGTCGGTGGACGTGATCACCGGCCTGATCAAGGCCAACATCCCGACCCGTATGGCGTTCCAGGTGTCGAGCAAGATCGACTCGCGTACCATCATCGACCAGGGCGGTGCCGAACAGCTGCTGGGCCATGGCGACATGCTGTACATGCCGCCGGGCACCAGCCTGCCGATCCGGGTGCACGGCGCATTCGTGTCCGACGACGAAGTGCACCGTACGGTCGAGGCGTGGAAGCTGCGTGGCGCCCCGGACTACAACGACGACATCCTCAACGGCGTCGAAGAAGCCGGTAGCGGCTTTGACGGCGGCGGCGGCGGTGGCGAGGGTGACGATGCCGAAACCGACGCCCTGTATGATGAAGCGGTGCAATTCGTGCTCGAGAGCCGTCGCGCCTCCATTTCTGCCGTGCAACGCAAGCTGAAGATCGGCTACAACCGTGCCGCGCGCATGATCGAGTCGATGGAGATGGCTGGCGTTGTCACCCCGATGAACAGCAACGGCTCGCGGGAAGTGATAGCCCCGGGCGGCCCGCGCGACTGATGAACACCCTGCCTGGGGCCAACGGTGGCGCCAGGCCTTTTCAACGCTCAATGAGGATTCCCATGCGCGCGATTCGCATGCTGTTGGTTTCTGCCCTTACCCTGGGCTCGGTTACTGCTTATGCCGGTGAGCAAGACGTACAACGCCTGACCCAGTTGCTGGAAAAGTCGCAGACCATCGAGGCCAACTTCTCCCAGCTGACCCTGGGCGCCGATGGCACCAGCCTGCAGGAAACCTCGGGCAAGATGACGGTCAAGCGCCCGGGCCTGTTCTACTGGCACACCGATGCACCGCAGGAGCAGGTGGTGGTGTCGGACGGCAAGAACGTCACCCTGTGGGACCCGGACCTGGAACAGGCCACCATCAAGAAGCTCGACGTGCGCCTGAACCAGACCCCGGCCCTGTTGCTGTCCGGGGACGTGTCGAAGATCAGCCAGAGCTTTGATATCGCGTCCAAGGAGCAGGGCGAAGTGATGGACTTCACCCTCAAGCCAAAGACCAAGGACACCCTGTTCGACTCGCTGCGCGTTTCGTTCCGCAAAGGCCTGATCAATGACATGCAGCTGGTCGACAGCGTCGGCCAGCGCACCAACATCCTGTTCAATGGCGTCAAGGCCAACCAGGCGGTGCCGGACAGCAAGTTCAAGTTCGACATCCCCAAGGGCGCGGACGTGATCAAGGAGTAACCAGAGCTCGCCATGGACCTGTTTCGAAGCGAACCCGTCGCCCAGCCCCTGGCCGCCCGTCTGCGCCCGTCCAGCCTGGATGAGTACGTCGGCCAGGAGCACCTGCTGGCGCGCGGTAAACCGCTGCGCGAAGCGCTGGAACAAGGTGCGCTGCACTCGATGATCTTCTGGGGGCCGCCCGGGGTCGGCAAGACCACGCTGGCGCGGTTGCTGGCGCAGTTCTGCGATGCGCACTTCGAAACGGTGTCGGCGGTGCTGGCCGGGGTGAAAGAGATCCGCCAGGCCGTGGAGGTGGCCAAACAGCAGGCTGGCCAATATGGCCGTCGCACCATCCTGTTCGTTGACGAGGTGCACCGCTTCAACAAGTCGCAGCAGGACGCCTTTTTGCCCTATGTCGAGGACGGCACCCTGCTGTTCATCGGTGCCACCACCGAAAACCCGTCGTTCGAGTTGAACAACGCGCTGCTGTCACGGGCGCGGGTGTATGTGCTCAAGAGCCTGGACGAAGCGGCCCTGCGCAAGCTGGTCAACCGTGCGCTGACGGAAGAGCGTGGCCTGGGCAAGCGCAACCTGCGGGTGGGCGACGACGCCTTCAAGATGCTGATGGCCGCTGCCGACGGCGATGGCCGGCGCATGCTCAACTTCCTCGAGAACGCCTCGGACCTGGCTGAAGACGGCAGCGAGATCGACGTCGAGATGCTACAGAGCCTGCTGGGTGACAGTCGCCGCCGCTTCGACAAAGGCGGCGAGGCGTTTTACGACCAGATATCCGCGCTGCACAAGTCGGTGCGTGGCTCCAATCCCGATGGCGCCCTGTACTGGTTTGCACGCATGCTCGACGGCGGCTGTGACCCGCTTTACATCGCCCGCCGAGTGGTGCGCATGGCCAGCGAGGACATCGGCAATGCCGACCCGCGTGCGCTTAGCCTGTGCCTGGCTGCCTGGGATGTGCAGGAGCGCCTTGGCAGCCCCGAGGGCGAGTTGGCGGTGGCCCAGGCCATCACCTACCTGGCCTGCGCACCCAAGAGCAACGCGGTGTACGTGGGTTTCAAGACCGCCCTGCGTGAAGCGGCCGAGCACGGTTCGCTGGAGGTGCCGTTGCACCTGCGCAATGCCCCGACCAAGCTGATGAAGCAGTTGGGCTATGGCGACGAGTACCGCTATGCCCATGATGAACCCGACGCCTACGCCGCCGGTGAGGATTACTTCCCCGACGAACTGGAGCCGCGCCAGTACTATCAGCCGGTGCCCCGTGGCCTGGAACTGAAAATTGGCGAGAAGCTGCGCCACCTGGCTGACCTCGACCGCAACAGCCCCCGCCAGCGGAGAAAACCATGATTGCACTCATCGCCGCGGTCAGCGCCGGTGGTATTGCGGGTACCTTGTTGCGCTTCGCTACCACCAACTGGGTGGCGGCCCACTGGCCACGGCACTTCTATGCCGGTACGCTGGCGGTCAACCTGGTTGGCTGCCTGCTGATCGGCTTGCTCTATGGCTTGTTCTTGCACAAGCCGCTGGCGCCGGTCGAATTGCGCGCCGGCCTGATTGTCGGCTTTCTCGGTGGCCTGACGACCTTTTCCTCCTTCTCACTCGATACCGTGCGCCTGATGGAAAGCGGGCAAGTGCCCCTTGCCTTGGGCTATACCAGTATCAGCGTGGTGGGCGGGCTGCTCGCAACCTGGGCTGGCCTGTCCCTGACCCGATTCTGAACCAACACCTACATATAACGAGAGAACGATATGCTCGATTCCAAACTGTTACGCGGCCAACTTCAGGAAGTGGCGGACCGCCTGGCCTCCCGTGGCTTCAGCCTGGATGTCGCGCGCATCGAATCACTGGAAGAGCGCCGCAAGGCGGTGCAGACCCGCACCGAACAACTGCAGGCTGAGCGTAACGCCCGTTCCAAGTCCATCGGCCAGGCCAAGGCCAAGGGCGAAGACATCGCCCCGCTGATGGCTGACGTCGAGCGCATGGCCAACGAACTGGCTGCCGGCAAGGCTGAGCTGGATGCCATTCAGGCCGAGCTGGATGGCATCCTGCTGACCATTCCCAACCTGCCGGACGCCAGCGTACCGGTCGGTGCCAGCGAGGACGACAACGTCGAAGTGCGTCGTTGGGGCACGCCGAAGGCGTTCGACTTCGAAATCAAGGACCATGTTGCCCTCGGTGAAATCAGCGGTGGCCTGGACTTCGAAGCGGCTGCCAAGCTGTCCGGCGCCCGTTTTGCTGTGCTGCGTGGTCCGGTTGCCCGCCTGCACCGCGCCCTGGCGCAGTTCATGATCAACCTGCACACCGGCGAACATGGCTACGAGGAACACTACACCCCGTACATGGTGCAGGCGCCCGCGCTGCAGGGCACTGGCCAGTTGCCGAAGTTCGAGGAAGACCTGTTCAAGATCACCCGCGAAGGCGAGGCTGACTTCTACCTGATCCCGACCGCCGAAGTGTCGCTGACCAACCTGGTGGCGGGTGAAATCCTCGACGCCAAGCAGCTGCCGCTGAAACTGGTTGCCCATACCCCTTGCTTCCGCAGCGAAGCCGGCGCTTCCGGCCGTGACACCCGCGGCATGATCCGCCAGCATCAGTTCGACAAAGTCGAGATGGTGCAGGTGGTAGAGCCGTCCAAGTCGATGGAAGCCCTGGAAGGCCTGACTGCCAATGCCGAGCGCGTGCTGCAGCTGCTGGAGCTGCCATACCGCGTGCTGGCCCTGTGCACTGGCGACATGGGCTTTGGTGCGGTGAAAACCTACGACCTGGAAGTGTGGGTGCCGAGCCAGGACAAGTACCGCGAAATCAGCTCGTGCTCCAACTGTGGTGATTTCCAGGCGCGCCGCATGCAGGCTCGCTGGCGCAACCCGGAAACCGGCAAGCCAGAGCTGGTGCACACGCTCAACGGCTCCGGTCTGGCCGTAGGCCGTACCCTGGTTGCTGTGCTGGAAAACTACCAGCAGGCCGACGGTTCGATCCTGGTGCCGGAAGTGCTGAAGCCTTACATGGGCGGCGTCGAGGTCATCCGCTAAATGGATTACCTGCCGCTGTTCCACAAGCTGCAGGGCGGCCGCGTGCTGGTCGTCGGTGGCGGTGAGATCGCCTTGCGCAAGGCGCGCCTGCTGGCCGATGCCGGCGGCGTGCTGCGCGTGGTGGCGCCGGACATCGACGGCCAGTTGGCCGCGTTGGCCCGGGAAGGTGGCGGTGAGGTGCTGGTGCGGGGCTATCAGGCAGCCGACCTGGTCGGTTGCCGGCTGGTGATCGCGGCGACTGACGACCCTGGGCTGAATGCCCAGGTGTCGGCCGATGCGCAGGCCCTTAGCCTGCCGGTCAATGTGGTGGATGCGCCGGCCCTGTGTACGGTGATCTTCCCGGCGATCGTGGACCGTTCGCCGCTGGTAATCGCTGTTTCCAGCGGCGGTGACGCCCCGGTACTGGCACGCCTGATTCGAGCCAAGCTCGAGGCGTGGATCCCTTCGGCCTACGGTGAGCTGGCCGGGCTGGCTGCACGCTTCCGGCACAAGGTCAAATCCCTGTACCCGGACGTCAACCAGCGTCGCGGCTTCTGGGAAACCGTGTTCCAGGGGCCGATCGCCGAGCGCCAGCTGGCCGGGCAGGGTGCTGAAGCCGAACGTCTGTTGCAGGCGATGGTGGATGGCGCACCGGTGCAGCAGGGTGGTGAGGTGTACTTGGTTGGTGCAGGCCCGGGTGATCCGGACTTGTTGACCTTCCGTGCGTTGCGCCTGATGCAGCAGGCCGACGTGGTGCTGTACGACCGCCTGGTTGCACCCGCCATCATCGATATGTGTCGCCGTGATGCCGAGCGTATCTACGTAGGCAAGCGCCGCGCTGATCATTCAGTGCCGCAGGACCAGATCAACCGCCTGTTGGTCGATCTGGCTCGGCAGGGCAAGCGGGTGCTGCGCCTGAAGGGTGGCGACCCGTTCATCTTCGGCCGGGGTGGCGAAGAGATCGAAGAGCTGGCCGAGCACGGCATTCCGTTCCAGGTGGTGCCGGGCATTACGGCGGCCAGCGGCTGCTCGGCGTATGGCGGCATCCCGCTGACTCACCGCGACTATGCCCAGTCGGTGCGCTTCGTCACCGGGCACCTCAAGGATGGCACCAGCAACCTGCCGTGGAATGACCTGGTGGCGCCGGCGCAGACCTTGGTGTTCTACATGGGGTTGGTGGGCTTGCCGACCATCTGTGCCGAGCTGATTCGCCACGGGCGTGCCGCGAGTACCCCGGCGGCGTTGGTGCAGCAGGGGACCACGCGTAATCAGCGCGTGTTCACCGGCACCTTGGCGGACTTGCCAGACCTGGTGGCCCAGCATGAGGTGCATGCGCCGACCCTGGTGATTGTGGGGGAAGTTGTGCAGTTGCGTGACAAGCTGGCCTGGTTCGAAGGTTCGCAGAACAGCTGAAATCGTTGGGGCCGCTTTGCGGCCCATCGCATATGCCCCAGGCATTGCAAGGTCCTTGTAAGAGCGGCCTTGTGTTGCGATGGGCTGCAAAGCAGCCCCGGCTTTCTCAAGCCTGCCAAATCCCTTTGCCCGCCAACCGCTCTCGATCATGCGGCAAGCCAAAGTCCTGCAAAGGCCCTTTAGGCACGATCCCGTTCGGGTTGATGGTCTTGTGGCTCATGTAATAGTGCTTCTGGATATGCTCCATGTTCACCGTACCCGCCACCCCGGGCCACTGGTACAGCTCACGCAGCCAGTTCGACAGGTTGTGGTAGTCGCTCAGGCGGCGCAGGTTGCACTTGAAGTGCCCGTGGTACACGGCATCGAAGCGCACCAGTGTAGTGAACAGGCGTACATCAGCCTCGGTCAGGTACTCACCCGCCAGGTAGCGATTGCGGCCTAGCAAGGCTTCCAGGTAATCCAGCTCGTTGAACACATCGTCAAAGGCAGCCTCGTAAGCGTCTTGCGTGGTGGCAAAGCCTGCGCGGTACACGCCGTTGTTCACCGCCGGGTAGATGCGCTCGTTCAGTGCTTCGATGGTCGGGCGCAGCGATGTGGGGTAGAGGTCCAGGGTATTGCCGGTCAGCTCGTTGAACGCGCTGTTGAATATGCGGATGATTTCTGCCGACTCATTGTTGACGATGCGCTTCTCTTTCTTGTCCCACAGCACAGGCACCGTCACGCGCCCTGTGTAGTGCGGGTCATCCTGGGTGTAGCGCTGGTGCAGGTACTGCAGGGCGTCGAGGTGGTCCCCGCTGGAGCCTTGCTGCTGATCGAAGGTCCAGCCATGGTCCTGCATCAGCCAGCTGACCACCGACACGTCGATCAACGGCTCCAGGCCTTTCAGCGCGCGAAAGATCAGGGTGCGGTGGGCCCATGGGCAGGCCAGCGACACATACAGGTGGTAGCGGCCGGCCTCGGGGGCGGGCAGCTGATTGCGGCGCTGGGCATTCTCACGCTTGAACGTGCCGTCCTTGCCGTTTTCATACCACTGGTCGTGCCAGCGACCGTCGATCAATAGGCCCATGGTGAGCTCCTGAAACAAAGTTGTTTGTCGTTGGAGCCCAGTCTAGGGCAAATCGTTCGAAGAAATAGCGCAAAGATCGGGGTTCTATTATCGGCTAGATCGATCTATTTCGAGTACCCCAATAGCCTTGCGCTGTTACGAAGGCCTGCTCGCGATGCTGTCCCAGGCCACGCAGGGCCAGGGCCATGGTCGCGATCAGGGCCTTTTCGCCATAACTGTCTTCCACTTCGCCACGCCAGAACGCCAGCAAGTGCTCTGCCTGCAGGCTGGGCGGCTTGACATGGCGGCGTTCGCTCAGCGCTGGCCACTCTTCATCCCACGCCTCACCCGCCGTGGTGCCGTAGAGATGGCTGATGACATCGGGATTGACCTCGATTTCGCCGCCATCACCCTTGATCACCACGGCATGGTCGCCCAGCAAGCGGCTGGCTTCGCGGTGCACGGCCTGGTAACCGGGGTGAAAGATGCTCTGCAATCCACAGCGAGCGCCCAGCGGGTTGAGCACTCGAGCCAGCGAGTGGATGGGCGAGCGCAGGCCCAGGGTATTGCGCAGGTCGATCATGCGTTGCAGCTGCGGCGCCCAGTCGTGCAGTGGGAAGAATGCCAGTTGATGCTGGTCCAGCGCGTTGCCGACGGCGGCCCAGTCGCGGCACAGCGGAATCTGCAGCAGGTCGAGCAGTTGCTCTGTGTACATACGCCCGGCAGTGTGTGCGCCACCGCCGTGCATCAGGATGCGCACGCCATTGTTGGCCAGGCACTTGGCCGCCAGCAGGTACCAGGGCAGGTGACGCTTCTTGCCGGCGTACGTGGGCCAGTCCAGGTCAACGGCGATGTACGGCGCCTGTAAGTGGGCGCGCAAGGCCTCGGTGAAGCCAGCCAGCTCTTCAGCGCTTTCTTCCTTGTGCCGCAGCAGCATGAGGAAGGCACCGAGCTGGGTGTCTTCGACCTTGCCTTCCAGCAGCAGGGTCATGGCTGCACGGGCCTCCTCGCGGGTCAGGCCACGCGCGCCGCGCTTGCCTTTGCCGAGAATACGCACGAATTCGGCGAACGGGTGTTCGGCGGGGGTTTCCAGAGTGAGCGGACGAGGTTCGGTCATATGCAGTTGGTCGGCTTGGGCAGGCCCGCCAGCTTGGCGGCAAGTTTGGCGGGGGTGCCGTTGAACAGGCGGTTAAGGTGCGGGCTGTTGCCCTTTTCAGGGCCCAGCTTGAGGGCCGTGTACTTGATCAGCGGGCGGGTGGCCGGAGACAGCTGGTATTCCTGGTAGAACTGACGGAGCAGTTCGAGGATTTCCCAATGGTCCGCCGTCAACGGGATACCCTCGCGCTTGGCCAAAGCTTCGGCGGCGTCGTGGGACCAGTCTTGCAGGTCGACCAGGAAGCCATCCTTGTCCAGGGCGATCACCTGATCGCCAACGGTAAGCGTATTCATAGCCAGCTGTTGACCTTGTCGTATTGCAGCGACAGTTCGACGAACCCGGCGTAGTCCACGGCCTTTGCCAGGTCGTTGCCGACCGCGCGGGCCTGTACATCCTCGTCCAGGGCGAACAGGCGCTGGGCCAGGCCGGCGGCTTGCAGATGGCCATGCGGCTCGCTGCCGCTGCGCAGGGCATACACGGCATCGCCGCACAGCAGCAGGGCATCTTCGGCACCGAGCAGGCGCAGGCAACTGGCCAGGCGCTCGTCGCCAAACGGGGAATGGGCAATTACATGCAGGGTTTTCATCAGAGCGTTATCACCTGGTCGAAACGGGCTATCAGGGCGGTCAGCGCTGCGTCATCGAGCACTTGCACCGGCAGCGCCAGGGTCTCGGCTGCCAGGCCACGGCGGGCCAGGCTGTGGTTGCAGGCGAACAGTTCCTCGACACCGAACATCGGCAACGCCTGCAGGTTGGCGGCCAGGTTCTTCTGTTGCACGGCGGCGGGTTGCTGGTCCGGCGCGAGCTGGAACACACCATCGTCGAGGAACAGCATGCCCAACGGCAGGTCGAACGCGCCGCCGGCCAGGGCGATGTCCAGCGCCTCGCGGGCAGAGGGGCCATTCCACGGTGCCTGACGGCTGATGATCAACAAGGACTTGGCCAAATCAGTCGCCTCCGAAGCAGACAAGGCGGTCGGCCACTTGCGCGGCCTCGTGCAGTTGGCCCAGCCCCGACAGTTCCCAGGGCTTGGGCAGGTTCACGGCCGGGCGCTGGTAGCGGTTGGCCTCGGCTTCGTCGAGCACGCCACGGCGCAGGGCGGCGGCGATACACACCACGGCGTCCAGCTGATGGGTCTGTATGAAGGTGCGCCACTGGCCAGCCACGTCCAGTTCGTCCTGGGGCGCGACGACGTTGGCCGAGGCACTGTGCACCCCGTCCTGATAGAAGAACAGTCGGGCAATCTCATGCCCGCCGGCCAGCACCGCCTCGGCGAAGCGCAGGGCGCGTCGCGAAGAGGGCGCATGGGCCGGGGAGAACACCGCGATAGCGAATTTCATGGCTAACTCATGCAAAGGAATGGTGCCATGATAAAGCAAAAAAGCCCGCGCCCGCTTGTGCAAGCGGGCGCGGGCTTTTCATTCAATCTCCAGGTTCAAGCCTGCTCCTTGCCCTCCGGCAAGAACCAGTTCAGCACCAGCGCACAAATCCCTCCGGTAGCCACACCCGACTCCAGCACATTGCGAATCGCCGCCGGCATGTGCGCCAGGAACTCTGGCACCTGCGCCACACCCAGGCCCAGTGCCAACGACACGGCAATAATCAGCAGCGCCCGACGGTCCAGCCGGGTGCTGGCCAGAATATTGATCCCCGACGCCGCAACCGCGCCAAACATGACCATCGCCGCGCCGCCCAGCACCGGCTCCGGCACGGCCTGAATCACCCCGGCAACACTCGGGAACAGCCCCAGCAACACCAGCATCACGGCAATCCACGTACCGATATGACGGCTGGCGATACCGGTCAGCTGAATCACCCCGTTGTTCTGGGCAAAAATCGAGCTAGGGAAGGTGTTGAACAGACCGGCCAGCAGCGAGTTGGCGCCGTTGACCAGCACGCCCCCCTTGATCCGCTGCATCCACACCGGCCCTTCGACCGGCTGGCGCGACACCTTGCTGGTGGCGGTAACGTCACCGATGGCTTCCAGCGAAGTGACCAGGTAAATCACCAGCATCGGAATGAACAGCGCCCACGAGAAGCCCAAGCCAAAGTGCAGTGGTGTCGGCACCTGGAACAGCGCGGCCTCGTGCATGCCGGTAAAGTCCAGGCGGCCCAGGTATCCGGCCAGCGCATAGCCGACCGCCAGGGCGATGACGATGGCGCAGCTGCGCATCCACACCACCGGGATACGGTTGAGAACGACGATGATCGCCAGTACCACGCCCGACATCAGCAGGTTTTCGCCATTGGCAAAGGTGCCATTGGCCATGGCCCCAAAACCACCGCCCATGCTGATCAGGCCGACCTTGATCAGCGTCAGGCCGATCATCAACACCACGATGCCAGTCACCAGCGGGGTGATCAGGCGTTTGACGAAGGGCAGAATGCGCGACACGCCCATCTCGACGAACGAGCCTGCGATTACTACGCCAAAAATGGCTGCCATTACGCCTTCAACCGGCGTGCCTTGCTTGACCATCAGCGCACCGCCGGCAATCAGCGGGCCGACGAAGTTGAAGCTGGTGCCCTGAACGATCAGCAGCCCCGCGCCAAATGGGCCGAAGCGTTTGCACTGGACGAAGGTGGCGATACCCGAGATCACCAGCGACATCGAAACGATCAAATTGGTATCACGTGCAGATACGCCCAGCGCCTGGCAGATCAGCAGGCCAGGGGTGACGATCGGCACGATGATCGCCAGCAGGTGCTGCAGGGCTGCCAGCAGGCCGATCAACAGCCGTGGCTTGTCCTCCAGACCAAGCACCAGTTCATTGGCAGGCGCCGCTGCGCCTGGGCTGTGTTCGTGTGAGCTCATTGCTGAAAGCCGCCCCGGAAGAAAAAAGGAGCGCATTCTACGGGGTGATGGCGGATAGCGGTAGAGAAAACGGGATGACGGCCCGAGCATCTTGCAGCTCAACCCATTTCCAGCGCCCACAAAAAAGCCCGCCGAAGCGGGCTTCTTGCGGTACAGCAATCAATCAGTCATCGCGACCCATGATGCCAAACAACTGCAGCAGGCTGACAAACAGGTTGTAGATCGACACATACAGGCTGATGGTTGCCATGATGTAGTTACGTTCGCCACCATGAATGATCGCGCTGGTCTGGAACAGTATGCAGACCGACGAGAACAGCACGAAGCCAGCGCTGATTGCCAGTTGCAGGCCGCTGATCTGGAAGAAGAAGCTGGCAACGACAGCACCCAGCAGAACGAAGAAACCTGCAGTGATGAAGCCGCTGAGGAAGCTCATGTCCTTGCGGGTGATCAGCACGTAGGCCGACAGACCACCAAATACCAGCGCAGTCATGGCGAACGCGGAGCTCACTACCTCGGCGCCACCGGCCATGCCCAGGTAGCGGTTGAGGATCGGGCCGAGGATGAAGCCCATGAAGCCGGTAAGCGCGAAGGTGGACACCAGGCCCCAGGCCGAATCACGCAGTTTGTTGGTAAGGAAGAACAGCCCGTAGAAGCCGATCAGCACCACGAACACGTTCGGGTAGCCGACGCGCATCTGCTGGGCAACGAAAGCCATGACACCGCTGAAGGCGAGAGTAAGCGCCAGCAGGCTGTACGTGTTGCGCAGGACCTTGCTGATCTCCTGCTGCTCGACCTGCTGGCCGTGGTGGACGGCGTAATCCTGTTCGCGCATGGCGACACTCCTTGGTAAACCTGTGGTTTCGGACGTTCAGATGCTAGGAGTCTATCAGAGCTCCTGCAACCCGCGACACAGAGAGTTTGACAGCGTGTTTCATTAAGGTATTATGGCGGCCGCAAAACGAGCTGGAAGCGTGGCCGAGTGGTTTAAGGCAACGGTCTTGAAAACCGTCGATGGGCAACTATCCTAGAGTTCGAATCTCTACGCTTCCGCCATATTCAAAGCCCTGATTATTCAGGGCTTTTTGCGTTTTTGGGGCTCCGATTTTCTATTTCATACGGATCGCGCCCGCATTTCTTTGATCATTTCCGCATGCTGTGTGCGAGCTGCTGGTAGTGGCCAAGTGATCCTGAGCCCTGCGCAAGGTTTGTCCTCGGCGATCGCAGGCGGTAACCCGTCGTTGAGCTGATGCGGCCGTTTCCAGATGTGCCGTTGTTTCAGGAATCAGCCGATATCCTGCTGGGCAGGCGATGCGCTCATGTCAAAAAGCGAGCACAACAGGTCAACCGGCGCTTCGCAGCAGAGTTGATCGATTAACGCGAGCGCTCCTGCTCCTCGGCCATCAAGCGCTCGGTAGCTCTTTAGGATCGATTTCTCCTGCGCCTGCCAAATGATCCGCGCTTCCAGTTCCTGGGTTTTTGCTGCTCAGGCGTCAGCGCTTCACTGGTCGGTGTAACACCGCCACGTTCCTGCAGAGGCTGGGCGATCCACCTGGGCAAGGCTGACTCAGCCAGTCCAAGCCACCGCGCCGCCTCGATGTTGTAGCCTGGTCGAGCACCAAGCGGGCGGCTTCGCGCTGAAATGCGGATGTGAAGGTGCGGCGTTGCTTGATCATCAGGCACCTCTCTGTGGTGGGCAGGTGTAGCTACTCGTAAATATTTAAGTGATGGAAGGATGGCGGAAATTTTGACATCACCCATACATTTCACCTCTGTTGTGAATTCAGTGGTTGTCGAGCACCCGGCTATTTCCTCTGGTGGACATATAGAATTTAAAAGTTTTTATGTGTTCAACGTAGTCACTATTTATTTGCTGTGAAGGCCCCTCGGTATGCCACCCTAGTATGGGGCTTCAGTTGGTGCAGTTAATCGCGCTGGCTTGTGTGAGGTTTCCTCTCCTAAGCACGAGTTTTTATCCATTGCGCAAAGCCCCCTGACAGCTCTAGCCTTCAGCGATCCAATAAGCCTTTGGCGGTCATAACAAGAGAGGGTTTCGATGAAGTACGCAGACAAGAAAATCGCCGTGGTTACAGGCGGTGCGATGGGTATCGGTGCTGAAGCTGCCGTTTCACTGGCAAGGGACGGGCATCATGTCGTCATTTGTGACATCAATGTCGACGCGGCTGAGCAATTTTCGCGACATCTGCGTGAGGAGGGCTACACGGCTGACGCATGTCAGGTAGATGTAGCCTCGATGGAGTCTGTAAGGGATGCATTTTCTTGGATCGATAGCGAGTTCGGCAGGTGCGATGTCCTAGTGAATTCCGCAGGTATCGCCAAGACCATGCCGTTCCTGGAGTTTGATCTAGACGTTTTCAACAAGACCATGCACATCAACGTCACTGGCACGTTCATGTGCTGCCAACTCGCCGCTCAAATCATGCGGAAAAACGGGTTCGGCAGAATCATCAACATCGCGTCGGTCGCTGGTATGCGTGCCGTGGGCAAGGGTCGAACCGCTTACGGTACTTCTAAAGGTGCAGTCATTGCGTTGACCCGGCAGATGGCTGTGGAACTCAGCGAATATGGGATCACTGCTAACGCTATTGCGCCGGGCCCGGTCGATACCCCGATGACCAAGGAGTTGCACAGCGACACCTTCCGCCAGGCTTATAGCAATGCTATTCCGGCTAAGCGCTACGGAACGACTCAAGAAATTGCCGGCGCAGTTAGCTATCTGGCATCTGACGTAGCCGCTTACGTGAATGGTGTTGTTCTGCCTGTGGATGGCGGGTTCCTGGCCTGGGGCGCAGGCGACCTGTAATCGGCACTATTGCAAGCGCCCAAGCGGGCGCTTGTCTAGCTTTGAGCCATCTCTTTCTTTATCCACTTTTCCAAATCTGCTGTATCAGTGCGTAGCCTCGCATTGGGTGAAACCCACAGAACCAATTTTGCTGTCCCTTGCACAAAGCCAAAGGGAGCCACCAAGGCACCACTTTCAAGCTCTGCCTCCACCAGCATGCGTGGGACACAGGCGAACCCCAAGCCAAGCTTGGCAGCCTGGATCAGCAAGTAGAAGTGTTCGAAATACTCCATCTCAAGCAGCTGACCAGGTTCCTCCTCAATAGATGAGTACCAGTCCTTCCATGCGTGAGGGCGTGTTTTTGTGGTCAGCAAACGTTCTTTAGCTAAGTCGCTCACCTCTGTGACGCCGGACGCAGCCAGATAAGCAGGCGAACAGATCGCACCTACCCATTCGCTGGTCAAGGGTATCGGCTCGATCCCTGGCGGTGGTTCGATGCTGTCGAGGCGTATCGCGACGCTGACGCCTTCGTGGGCGAAATCAATGGGGCCGTGACCCGTTTTCAAGCCTAATTCCATGGTGGGGAAGCTGCTGTGTAGCTTGGCAAGTCGAGGTAGCAGCCAATGCATCATGATCGAGGCGGAGCAGGAGAGTTCGAGCGGGCGAGGGCGAACCTCATCAATGCTCTCTTGTATCAAGGCAAAAGCCCTGGCCAAGCCCGAGGCGAGGCGTGATCCCTCTGGGGTGAGCTTGGTGCCATGTGCATTTCGGGTGAGCAGAATTACACCTAGGGCGTCTTCCAGGCTTCGGACATGACGGCTGATAGCTCCGTGAGTCACGCACAGAGCATCCGCTGCATCGCTGAACGATCCTTTGCGCGCGATCATTTCAAACGCTCGTAGGGCATTGAGCGAAGGCCTGACTGGCGACGTCATATACGCACCTCCTTAAGACCGAAGCCTCGGCCATAGCTAGGATTCTAGTGTGAGTTTTTCTCACTCTCGAAGGAAATCATATCGGTTGGATTGATACAGGGTCAATGTATATTGATTTGAAACTGTCTTGGGCATTTCGGGCAGATTCACAATAACAAATAGATTTGAGGCACCCATCATGGTCGATCACAAGGCCGGGCGAGAGGAGTTTACTGCCCGATTTTTTGTAGAGAGCAGCTACCCAATTGAACGGGTTAGCGAGGTAATCGCAGGAGAGCAATCCAGCGGTACCTTCCTCTCACTTCCTGGCGAATCGGCGGAGCTTAAAGAACGCTCTCGTGCTCGTGTCGTAGCTATTGAGCCGCTGCCGTCCGTTTCCAGCCCTTCTCTGCACAGCGACTACCTGGCTCGCCACAATCCCTCTGAGACCTACCATCGAGGTGAGGTCACTATCGCGTTCCCTACAGCCAATATCGGAACGAATATCCCTGCGTTGCTCACCACCATTGCCGGCAATCTCTTTGAGATCGGCGAGGTGAGCGGGCTGAGGGTGCTAGATCTGGAGCTTCCCGAGCGGTTTGCATCGGGATTCATTGGCCCTCAATTCGGAATTGAGGGCACCAGGGCGCTAGCCGGTGTTCATGACCGACCGATCATTGGAACCATCGTCAAGCCGAGTATCGGCCTTACTCCCGAGCAGACAGCTTCTGTGGTCGATGAGCTCTGCGCCGGAGGTATCGATTTCATCAAGGATGATGAGTTGCTCATCGATCCTACCTACGCTTCGTTCGATGCCCGTCTCGGTGCTGTGATGCCTGTGCTTCACAAGCATGCAGATCGCCTCGGACGCATGCCCATGTACGCTATCAACATCTCGGGCAGCATCGACGAGATGATGCGCCGCCAAGATGCAGTGCTTGAGGCGGGTGGTACCTGCGTGATGCTTTGCCTGAATTGGGTTGGGCATTCGGCGGTAGAGCACATTCGAAAGCATGCCCAGTTGCCTATTCATGGTCATCGTAATGGCTGGGGAGCTCTGACTCGTTATCCCCAGTTAGGTTTCTCATTCGAGGTGTATCAGAAGATCTGGCGGCTGGCCGGGATCGACCATCTGCATGTGAATGGTATTCAGGGCAAGTTCTACGAGGCGGACGACTCCGTAATCTCCTCTGCCAAGAGCTGCCTTGCTCCATTTGCCGGCATGCGCCCCTTGATGCCTGTCTTCTCCTCCGGACAATGGGCGGGCCAGGCGCCTGAGCTTTTCAACAGGCTTCAATCTGTTGACCTGATGCACCTCGCTGGCGGCGGCATCATCGGTCATCCGATGGGTATCGAAGCAGGCGTGCAAAGCATGCGTGAGGGCTGGGAAGCTGCTGTACAGCATATGCCTCTTGAGCGTTACGCAGAGGGTAGGCCAGCCCTGTCAGCGGCCCTTCAGAAGTTTGGAGGCAAATAAGTCATGACCTCCCATCACGTTACCAAGCTGCCGTTGGTCTTTTATGGTGATGACTTCACTGGCTCGACCGATGCTCTAGAGGTTCTGACGGCTGCTGGACTTAAATGTGCCCTGTTCCTCGCTCCTCCGACCCCAGAACGCCTGGCGGAACTCGGCGAATTTGACGCCATCGGCATCGCTGGTGATAGCCGTGCTTTGTCCAATGGCGAGATGGATGCGGTGTTGCCCGGGATTTTTGAGGGCATCAAACGTCTATCGCCAGCGTTGATTCACTACAAGGTTTGCTCGACTTTTGACAGTGCCGACTCCGTGGGCAGCATTGGGCACGTCATTGAGCTGGCATCTCGCATCTATGATGTCAAAGGGATCCCGATCATTGCAGGCAATCCCGCATTGGGCCGCTACTGCGTTTTCGGCAACCTCTATGCCTTGTCCAAGACAGATCACAAGGTTCACAGGATTGACCGGCACCCTATCATGAGTGCCCACCCGATTACCCCGATGCATGAAGCGGACTTGAGTATCCATATCGGCAAGCAAAAGAACTTGTCGATTGGCAAAGTCGATATTCGCCAGCTCGAAAAGACTGCAGAGCTCAGCCGATTAGTCGACGAGATGACACAGCAGCATGATGCAGTGCTGTTTGATGGTACCGACGACTCTCATATGACCACCGCTGGCCAAGTATTGACCGAGCTTTCATCAGGCGCAGCTCCAGTCTTCGTCGTCGGTTCTTCCGGCGTGGAGTACGGCCTCACACAATATTGGCGTACCGCTGGGGTGTTTCCGCCACGAGCGTCGCTGGCCGTACCTCTGAAACCTGCAGACCAGGTACTGGTTATCTCAGGCAGTGCTTCGCCGTTGAGTCAGTCCCAGATTGAAACGGCAATTGATTACGGGTTTGTAGAGCTTGAAGTCGATGCTGCCGCATTGATTACTGAGTCCCGAAAAAGTGCCGCAATACGAGATGTGGTCATGGCCGCTGTATCCCACCTGGAAGAGGGGCGGTCGGTTCTGATTCACACTGCCAAAGGCCCATGCGATTCTCGGATCGAGCAGATGATCGAGGCAATGCTGCAAAAAGGCCTGCCTCGTGATGAGGCGAGGGTTCAGGGTGGGAAGCAGCTAGCAATGGAAGTGGGTCAAGTTGCGCTTGAAATCCTTAAGGCATTCCCGTTGAAAAGATTGGTGGTTTCGGGCGGCGACACATCGAGCCAAGTAACCAAAGTGCTTGCACCCGATGCTCTGGTTATCAAGTCTGATATTTCTCCCGGCGCTCCTTTGTGCCAAATGCACTCTCGCGAGTCGTACCTAAAGGATGTGGAGATTGCTCTCAAAGGTGGGCAGATGGGAGATCGTGATTATTTCGTCAAAGCACTCAGAGGTCTTGAATAATCTCTGAGGGTCTTTCAGCAAGAAAATACTTGCATATCTACAATAACAAAAGGTGAAACCATGCATACCTCTATATCGAGCCCTGTCGAAAGTGACCTCGATCACATGGATCATGACGAGAAGAAATCCATGAAAAATGTTGTGGCCGGAAGCCTGTTCGGAACAGCATTAGAGACCTACGACCTCTACCTTTATGGCACCGCAGCTGCCCTTATTTTTGGGCCTCTGTTTTTTCCAGGGACTGACGAAACAGTTTCCCGACTGGCCTCTCTTGCGTCATTCGCAATTTCTTTCGTGGCGCGTCCACTAGGGTCGCTTGTACTTGGTCATTTCGGGGACAGGATTGGCCGTAAAAAGCTGCTGTATCTCACGCTCATCATTATGGGCTTGAGCACTGTAGGTATTGGTCTTTTGCCTACCTATGCCAGCATTGGCATTTGGGCACCTATCATGCTCTGCGTGCTCCGCTTCATCCAAGGCTTCGCTTTTGCGGGTGAGTACAGTGGCGCTGTGCTGATGCTCTTAGAGCATGCCCCAAGAAGAAGGAGGGGATTCTATGCGGCGATCAATAACATCGGCCCAGTCTTTGGTTTCATCGCATCCGCTGGCATGCTTTTGATCGTGAGTGCCTTGCTTTCTAAAGAGGATTTCACAGCTTGGGGATGGCGTATTCCTTTCATCGCCAGCCTTGCGCTGCTGATAGTAGGGGTGTTTGTCCGCTCCAAAGTTCCTGAGTCTCCAGTGTTTGAAAAAACTGCTGAGAAGAGGGCTGCAACCCCTGGCGATTCGCAATCTCCAGCGCTCCGCTTGTTCACTCGCTATCCTAAGCAACTGATGCTGGTTGCAGGCGCTAACATCTGCCACTTCTCGACCTTCTACCTCTTCACTGTATTTGCCCTGAGCTATGGCCAGCGAGAGCTAGGCCTGTCCAACGCATTTGTGTTGTCAGTCGCAATGGTTGCAATCTGTACTCACCTGGTAGTCGTACCCTTTGCCGGGGCGCTGGCAGATCGTATTGGCCGCCGTACCATGATGCTGATTGGTTTCGTCGTGACGGCACTTGCCGCCTTTCCTTTCTGGCACCTCTTTTCAACCGGCGAGTTCTGGCCGATGGTCGCTGGATCATGCCTGTTCATGACCGGATATGGCTTGGTATACGGTGCAGTGCCATCGTTCACTGGCGAAGCTTTCGGGCCTAGCGCTCGCTTCACTGGTTTCGCGATGTCTACTAACGTTGGTGGAATTGTAGGCGGTGGTACTGCTCCAATTGTAGGGGCATTCCTCCTCAGCCATTACGGTACGCCTTACGCGATCTCGATGCTCACGATAGCTCTCGCGGCGTTCTCTGGACTCTGTGTCTACCTGTCTGCTGAGACAAAAGACGTGGACATCGTCGACGAGTGACCCTGGCATTTGCGTGCCTCCCCGGGGGCACGCAGTCTCGGCTGTAAATCCCACCTTGTATTGCTGAGTGCTCAGCCAGCAATAACTTTTCGAACTTACTCAGTGAGATGAGAGAATCCTCGTCCCTGGAAGGTATCGGTATGACCATCCGTAGAACCAAAATTGTTGCAACTCTAGGCCCTGCTAGTAATTCGCCGCAAGTCATTGAAGCGCTGATCTTGGCCGGGCTAGATGTAGCGCGTTTGAATTTTTCTCATGGCACTCCAAGTGAGCACATTACTCGCGCTCGCTTGATTCGTGAGATCGCTGCCAAACACGGTAGGCACGTGGCTTTGTTGGGCGATTTGCAGGGCCCTAAAATTCGTATTGCGAAATTCACTAACAAACGGATCGAGTTGAAGGTTGGCGATACCTTTTCGTTCTCCACGAGCCATCCCCTCATGTCAGGCAATGAGCAGGTTGTAGGGATTGATTACCCTGACCTAGTGAAGGACTGTGGTGTCGGTGACGAGCTCCTGCTTGATGATGGGCGCGTGGTTATGCGTGTTGAGTCAACTACGCCCGAAGCCTTACATTGCATCGTCACTGTGGGCGGGCCTCTGTCAGATCACAAGGGGATCAACCGCAAGGGGGGCGGGCTCACTGCTCCTGCCCTTACCGAAAAAGACAAAGCTGATATCAAACTCGCTGCCCAAATGGATCTCGACTATTTGGCCGTTTCATTCCCTCGGGATGCCAAGGATATGGAGTACGCCCGCAAGCTGCGTGACGAGTCAGGAGGGACAGCCTGGCTGGTGTCGAAAATCGAACGAGCAGAGGCTGTTGCCGATGATCAGACGCTCGATGAGCTGATCGCAGCGAGTGATGCGGTCATGGTCGCTCGGGGAGATCTTGGTGTGGAGATTGGAGATGCGGAGCTAATCGCTATCCAAAAGAAGATCATTCTGCATGCCCGGCGTAACAATAAAGCGGTGATCGTTGCGACCCAGATGATGGAGTCGATGATCTCCAGTCCGATGCCTACCCGCGCTGAAGTGTCAGATGTGGCCAATGCGGTACTCGACAATACTGACGCCGTAATGCTGTCCGCTGAAAGCGCTGCCGGGGCATACCCCATCGAGGCAGTACGTGCCATGGCTCGTATTTGCAGCGGTGCTGAAAAGCATCCAACCAATGTAAAGTCTAGTCATCGATTGCATACGACCTTTGGGCGTTGTGACGAAAGCATTGCGCTGGCCGCACTCTACACAGCGAACCACTTTCCTGGTGTTAAGGCAATCATCTCGCTCACAGAGAGTGGCTTCACACCCTTGATTATGTCTAGGCTTCGTTCTCATGTGCCGATCTATGCGCTTTCGCCTCATCGCGCTACCCAGGCTCGCTCCTCGCTGTTCCGTGGTGTTTATCCAATAGCGTTTGATCCTGCCTCACTGCCCTCTGAGACAGTAAGCGAGGCCGCCATCGGCGAATTGCTGAAGCGTGATTTGGTACAGCCTGGAGACTGGATAATTCTCACTAAGGGTGACAGTTACAATGTGGTGGGTGGTACGAACGGCATGAAAATCCTCCAAGTCTAACTCTCAGTTAATTGAAATAATTCTAGAGGCGGATGCATCAGCTTTGACGCTTATAAGGATCTGCCTCTAATTCTTGTCGGATATATACGGCGGTGCCACGCAATCGGTACTCACCTAGGTGTAGCTCCGGGGTATGGTCGCTATTGTCAGGGAGTTTCCAAATGGTTGTTCAACAGAAAATTTTTGAGTCTGGTTTGGATCGAAATTTGAAGCCTGATGACTGGCCGCGCGATTTTGATATTCGAGCTGAGTTTGCCGAACAACAAGAGTTGCTGGACGCTAATTATCAATATGCTGGATGTGCATCGCAATTGGAGGAAAGTAGTGATGAGTGAGTTCACTCGCATCAAGAAAGTCTTCGCTCGCGAGATCTTGGACTCTCGAGGCAACCCTACCGTAGAGGCTGTGGTTACTTTAGGTTGTGGAGTAACAGGTGAGGCAAGCGTACCGTCAGGCGCTTCCACCGGCTCCCGTGAAGCCCTTGAATTGCGTGATGGCTCATGGCGTTACAAGGGAAAAGGAGTAATGCGTGCCGTCGAAAATGTGAATGTCGCGATTCACGAGCGCATTCTAGGCCTGGACGCACTGGATCAGCGCGTCATTGATCAAGCGATGATCTCTCTTGATGGTACGGACTCGAAATCTATTCTTGGTGCTAACGCAATTCTCGCTGTTTCTTTGGCCACGGCTAAAGCTGCCGCAGCATCCCAAGGTATTCCATTGTACGAACACCTTGCGAAACTATTCAGTGCGAACCCCACTTACTCTATGCCTGTGCCGATGATGAATATCCTCAACGGTGGTGAGCATGCGGATAATAATATCGACATCCAAGAGTTCATGATTCAGCCAATTTCAGCTCCGAATTTTAGGGAGGGTTTGAGAATTGGTGCTGAAATATTTCATACCTTGAAGGCCGTGCTTTCAGAGCGTGGTCTAAGTACCTCTGTTGGTGATGAGGGAGGCTTCGCACCCTCCTTGGCCTCGAATGAAGAAGCGCTCGTTGTTATTGCCGAAGCTGTTAGTCGCGCAGGCTACGAGTTAGGGCGAGACGTAACATTGGCATTAGATTGCGCGGCCTCCGAGTTTTACAAGGACGGTAAATACACGTTGGAAGGTGAGGGGAGGTCTCTGACTTCCGAGCAGTTTGTTGACTATTTAGCTGATCTCTGTAGCAAATATCCGATTGCTTCTATCGAAGATGGTCTGGATGAGAGTGATTGGGATGGATGGGCATACTTAACCGCTCAGCTGGGCCAGAAGGTTCAACTGGTGGGGGATGATCTTTTCGTCACTAATCCAAAAATTCTGCGCAGGGGTATTGAGCAAGGAGTTGCCAATTCCATTTTGATTAAACTTAATCAAATCGGAACTCTAAGTGAGACGTTTGATGCCATACGTATGGCGCAAGAGGCTGGTTATGCTGCTGTGATCTCCCATCGATCCGGGGAAACGGAGGATACAACGATTGCCGATTTGGCCGTAGCGACTAACGCCGGGCAGATCAAAACCGGCTCGCTGTGTCGTTCAGATCGTGTTGGGAAGTACAACCGCTTGCTTCGTATTGAAGAGGCTCTTGAAGGCCAAGCGTCCTAAGGTGCTGGGACGATCCTCGTAGATGCCGACTGACCATCGCGCGCACGGTTTAGCTCTAAGTAGATGTATGAGTCGTGCGCGCCAGGAATATCATTCAGAGGTTCTCATATGACAACCTGCACTCTAATTGTTTTGGATGGAATTGGACTGAGGTCTCAGCAGGAAGCCAATGCAGTAGCTGCTGCCAACACTCCGACCCTGGACTACCTTTTCGAAAATTACCCTTACAGTGAGATTGCGACGTCCGGTATGGCTGTAGGGCTTCCTGATGGTCAAATGGGAAATTCCGAGGTCGGTCATATGAACCTCGGAGCGGGCCGGATCGTTTATCAAAATTTTTCGCGGATCAACAAAAGTATCGAAGATGGCTCATTCTATGAGAACGATGCTTTTCTAGAGGTTTTGAAACGTACAAGGCAACGAGGTGGTTCAATTCATCTGCTTGGCTTATTGTCACCTGGCGGTGTTCATAGTCACTTGGATCATTTTGTTGCAGCAGCCAGTTTGGTTGCGGCGAATGGTATCGAACAGTGCTATGTTCATGCGTTCCTTGATGGGCGAGATACCCCACCCAAAAGCGCTTCAGAATCTATTTCTGCCCTTGAGCTTGAATTGGCCAACAATGGCGGAGGTAGGATCGCGTCGTTAGTAGGGCGTTACTATGCGATGGATCGCGATAACCGCTGGAGTCGGGTAGAGGCGGCCTACAGGTTAATTGTTCAAGGGCAAAGCAAGTTTCACTATGAAACTGCGCTGGAGGCTCTTCAAGAAGCCTATGCACGTGGCGAAAGCGATGAGTTTGTCCAGGCAACATCGATTGGCAGCCCTGTTATAATTAGTGGAAACGATGCAGTCATACTATTAAATTTTAGGCCTGACCGATCTCGTCAAATGTGTAGAGCGCTCACTGACTATAATTTTTCTGAGTTCAAGAGACCTTTTGTCATAGGCAAAGAGCAGATGCTCACTATGACGCGCTACGCAGAAGAGTTTGATGTATTGTGTGCTTTTCCGCCAGAGCCTATTAGGAATAGTCTGGGTGAGTACATGGCCCGGCTGGGAAGGTCTCAACTTAGAATTGCCGAAACAGAAAAGTATGCCCACGTTACGTTTTTCTTTAATGGGGGGCAGGAAGAGCCATTCTCATTGGAAAAAAGGATTCTTGTTAAATCTCCGCTGGTGGAGTCCTACGATCTTCAGCCCGAGATGAGTGCCTTTGAGTTGACGGATAATTTAGTCGCAGAAATCTTAAGCGCCAATCATGACTTGATTGTATGTAATTATGCAAATGGGGACATGGTTGGTCATAGTGGTGTTTTTGAAGCTGCTGTAAAAGCTGTGGAGGCCGTCGATCAATGCCTGCGGCGTGTTGTAGACGCAGTGCTTGTGTCGGGTGGCAATTGCCTGATAACTGCAGATCACGGCAACGTTGAGCAGATGTGGGATCCGGAGTCTGGACAAGTTCATACTGCCCATACTCTTAATGCCGTACCTCTCATCTACATTTCCGGTGGGAAGAAATTCGGCCTAAGTAATGGGCGGCTGTGTGATATCGCTCCAACCATTCTAGATATCCTAGATCTTCCGCAGCCCAAAGAGATGACCGGTGTTTCGTTATTGAAGTCCAGGTTCAATAATATTTAGGTTGTCTGTGTTCGAGTTGTTAAGGCTTGGTGTATAAAGCTCCCAAGCCTATAGCTCAAGTCACCACTTAGGACTAACAGCCGGTAGCGAGTTCGGTCAGAGGTAGCAGGCTCGGAGACACATTAGCTAGGGTGAGGCATGGCGTTCGTCAATCACGGAGCTGTTGGCGAATGCTTCCGCTATAAACTCCATGAATACCAGCGCTCTTTTAGGCATTAGCCGATCCGCAATGTAAACAAACTGGATAGGTACGGGAGGCGGATAAAACTCCTGAAGTATCAGTTTAAGATTTCCATTGCTCAAGCCCGCCTCGTATAGCCATTCGGGCCCTTGTGCTATCCCCACACCCGCATTGACCAACTCTCGGGTAGCTTCTGGAGAGTTTACTCTGAGCTTTCCGGTGACAGGTATGTCCACATTACGAAAACGCCATGTGGCCCCGGTGCTTAACAATGTATAAATTATACAGTCATGATTTTCGAGATCTTCTGGCGTCGAAGGGGTGCCACGCTTGGCCAAATAATCTGAACTAGCGACGCATACGCGCTTGAATGAACCTAATTGTTTAGTTCTAAGTGTCTTGTCATCGAAGTGACCGATCCGCAGTGCTAGGTCAGCACCCTCATCTACAAGGTTTACGAAGCGATCATTAATCTGCAGGTCTAGGGTCATTTCCGGATAAAGGCTTAGAAATCTGGGTATTTCAGGAACGATAAAGGTATGTGCCAGAGCAGTAGGGCAGGCCACCCTCAGCAACCCAGAAGGCGTAACGTCGTTCTTCAGTGCTGATTCCGATTCAGCTACTGCATCGAGAATTCGGCGTGCATCCGCGTAGTACCGCTCTCCTTCAGACGTGAGTGACAGCTTCCTGGTAGACCTGTGAAGCAATCGAGTTTTCAGATGATCTTCCAAGGCGGCTACATAGCGGCTTACGTTCGGTTGGCCAAGGCCTAAATCTCGACCTGCCGACGAGAAGCTACCCGTTTCCACAGTGCGTACAAAGCATGTCATCAGTAGCAGACGATCCACGTTCCATTCTCCGATTTATGCCTGGAGGGCATGAATGCTATTCAATTTCGCCATCTTATCAATTATTCGGCATAGGTACATAGTACACCTAACCGGGGCATGAAGGCCCCGCACACCAGGAGAATTTCCAATGGCAAGATTGCAAGGCAAACGCGCACTGATCACCGGTGGCACCAGCGGAATTGGTCTCGAAGCCGCTAAACATTTTCTGAATGAGGGGGCCAGAGTTGTCGTTACAGGCGTGAACCCAGATTCAATCGCTAAAGCTAAGAATCAGCTAGGGAGCGAGGTACTTGTGCTCCAGGCGGACTCCGCTGACGTGGAAGCCCAGAAAATACTCGCTCTCGACATCCGTGATCATTTTGGACAGCTTGATATCGCTTTCCTCAATGCTGGTGTTTCTGTATGGATGCCTATGGAAGCGTGGACTGAAGAGATGTTTGATCGGTCTTTTGACATCAATGTCAAAGGGCCTTACTTCCTGATCCAGGCACTCCTGCCGGTGTTCGCAAATCCGGCTTCCGTAGTATTGAATACTTCTGTGAGTGTTCATGTGGGTGATGCCAACTCTTCGGTTTACGCGGCGACCAAAGCAGCGCTGCTGAATATGTCGAAAACACTTTCAACAGAGCTGCTTGATCGCGGTGTTCGTCTGAATGCTGTGAGTCCTGGCCCTGTGGATACACCACTTTATGACAAGCTCGGTATTCCAGTTGAGTACAGGGAGCAGGTAAACGCTGAAATCGTTTCTTCCATTCCCGCAGGTCGTTTCGGCACACCAGAAGAGATCGCCAAAGCGGTAGTGTACCTAGCATCTGATGAGTCCAAATGGACGATTGGGTCTGAAATCATCGTGGACGGCGGACGTCGACTGTAAAAGTCCCTTACTTATCACTTCAGCGCGTGGGCGGGGCGGTGTAGGGCTTAGTAGGCCTAGATGTACTCGCTGTCTCGCCCTCCTTTCAATATAGGCCTAAGAAATGCCCAATAACCTCAAGCTCGTGAGCCATGGATTGTGTCCGTTTGTCCAGCGTGTCGCCATTGCGTTGCTCGAGAAAAATATTGCCTTCGAGCGTGAAACCATCGATTTGGCTAACAAGCCAGAATGGTTCCTCGCAATCTCGCCGTCCGGCAAGGTACCGCTATTGATCGTAGGTGAGGAGGAGGAAAGTCAAACTGTTTTATTTGAAAGCTTTCCGATATGTGAATTTATTGAAGACGAGTATCGCCAGGTACCATTACACCCGACTGTGCCTTTGAAGCGAGCTAAACATCGAGCATGGATGGAGTTTTCCACAGCCGCAATGGGGGATGCTTGGGGAATGATCAACTCTCCCGATAAAGAGGGTTTCGTTCATAAGGCATTCGAACTTCGTGGAAAACTAATGAAGCTTGATTCTGCCTTGGTCGCTGGGCCGTACTTTGAAGGGGCTGAATTCAGTATGGTCGATGTTGTTATGGCACCGATTTTCAGGTTTTTTGAAGTGCTTAACTCCCCAGCCCAGAATGTCGTGCTGGATGGGCTCCCTCGAGTTGAAGCCTGGAAGCAATCGCTAATGACTCGACCAAGCGTGCGTCAGGCTGTATCAGCGGACTATTCCGAAAATTTAAGAAAATTCTTGATTGATAAAAGTACTTACGTGGTCAGTGATTGCCCCGTTTAGGTCATTTTCTTGAAAGGCGTTGCCTTGTCAGGTCAATTTTGCAAATGGTGCGCCGAGAGCATTTTCGAGTTCTTCTATGGAAAACAACTCTTTCCGATTTGCCTGCAACGGATGTGGGGTCTGCTGTAAAGGACGGCTGATTCCACTTACGCTGTATGAAACGAGGCAGTGGCTAAACAGAGGGCATGAGGTAGCAATTCTGCTTGAGGCATTTGACGAGCTTCATTGGAGTTCAAGTCCGGAGGAGTTTGCTCATGCCAAAGGCCGAGCCGTGGAGGTCACCAGTGGTCATGCCTCAATCTATGTCATTGCAGTATTCGCGGGCAATGCCCTAAATGGCTGTCAGAACCTGGGTGATAACAACCTTTGCGGCATCTATGACGAGCGTCCGTTGGTATGTCGAATCTATCCTGCGGAAATAAATCCGTTCATCCCACTGAATCCTGCGAGCAAAATCTGTCCGCCTGAGGTATGGGATGAAGGTGAAGTATTATTTACTGACCGTATCATTGACCCCGTTCTGGCGAAACAGATTGAGTGATCTCGAAAAGCAGATAGAGACGATGCTCGGGCTAAAATCGCTGTCTGTGAAATCTTAGGGCTAAATGTTGCTGCGTGGAAAGGCAATGCATTTACTGTGTACCTGCTTGATCGAGAACAGCTACTCGATGCTTTTGTTTTTTACGACGCACTCATGAGAGCTAGCCAAATTCGAACGGATTGGAAAGTCCGGGTCGACATTCCAGTTCTGCGGCAGAGACTTAAACAGGCTGGTGTGGCATTGGATGGCCAAGAGGGAGGTGACTATATATTTCATCCGCTTTAGTGCTTTGGGGGCGTCAACGTCATTGTAATATCAGAATGATTTCCATGTTCTAGAACTAGGGGCTAATGATTTTGGATTCGTTGGTCATTCGAATGCTAATTTGAGGGAACTCAGAACAAGTTGCCCATCAGCCGGAAATGGACGGCTTGGGGATGCCGAGAAGCCCGATTTTCAGCCGCTGATTATTGGAAAACCAAGGCGCAAACTTAATTTTTTGCCCTCACGGACGCACCTCTCCCGCAGCAGGCAATAATTGCCGGCGCACCATCCACAGATTAGACAGCGCAAATAGCGTGGTCAGTTGCGCCATGTTCTTGGCCAAGCCACGAAAGCGAGTCTTCACATAACCGAGCTGGCGTTTGATCACCCGGGACGGGTGCTCCACTTTCGCACCCTTTGTCTCGCAGGTACGCGTTGATGGTTTCCAGAATACCCGCCGCCAACGGGTGCTTCTGGGATAGCACACCTGACTCTGCTAAATGGGCTGTTGCTGCCAAGCCTGCGGCGTCATCCCAACGGATCTCATAAACGTCCGACAGAAGTGCGGCTGGTCGTAGAAGACGCATTCCAGAGCGATCTCGGCGAGCATCATCGTCGACGCCTGCAGCAAGTCCTTACTCTTCCTGAGCCGCTGCTCCCGCAACCACTGCTGCGCAGAGATCTGTGTGGATTCCTTGAACATTCGCGAAAAATGGCTGCGCGACTGCCCGCATGCTGCAGCAAGCGCGGTGACCGATATGCCGGTATCCAGATGATCCAACATCATCTGCTTGGCCGTTGTGACCTGCCAGGGTTTGAGCCGCCCAGTCGACTGAATCCCGACGGTGGCTATAACGATGCCTTTAGTACTGTGCATGGGATCAATTCATCCTGAAAAATCTGTAGATGGCTTGATCCGGGCAGCACGATTCGCTGAAGCCTCGTCTGGCGCTTCAGAACACTCCGTAACGATTGGTAGCCCGGATCAGCTCATCCAGCCCCGCTTGTTGATCAGGAACCAACTTTGGGGCTGATCAGGCATCAGACCGATGCGGGCACGGGGGCCAGGGTTGGGCCGTGCTGAACGCGCTCTGGCGCTTTGTGCACCATGGTGTAGGCGTAGTCGACGCCCATGCCGTAGGCACCCGAATGCTCTTTGACCAGTTCCATGACCGCATCGTAGGTGTCGCGGTTTTTCCAGTCGCGCTGCCACTCCAGTAGCACCTGCTGCCAGGTAACTGGTACCACGCCCGCCTGGATCATGCGCTGCATGGCGTAGTCGTGAGCCTCCTTGGTCGTGCCCCCGGAAGCGTCGGCAACCATATAGATCTCATAGCCTGCATCGTGCATGGCGGACAGCGCGAAGGTGGTGTTGCAGACCTCAGTCCACAGGCCCGAAACGATGATCTTGTTTCGACCATTCTTCTTCAGCGCGTCACGTACCTTCTGGTCGTCCCAGGAGTTCATGGACGTGCGCTCGAGCAGCGGAGCGTCAGGGAAGACCGCGAGCAGCTCGGGGTAGGTATGCCCGGAGAAGCTCTCGGTTTCGACTGTGGTGAAGATGGTGGGAACATTAAAGATCTTGGCTGCTTTGGCCAGGCCCACGGTGTTGTTCTTCAGCGTCTGCCGGTCAATGCTCTGCACGCCAAAAGCCATTTGCGGTTGCTGATCGATGAAGATCAGTTGGCTGTTGAGCGGGGTCAGGACTTCAGTGTGTGGCTTGCTCATTGTTCTTCCCTTTTGCTGAACGGTGGCGAGAGTTTTTCGGCGGGATGTCGCCGAGTGCCAGCACAAGATAGCGAAACACTCAGCGAAATAGTGGCGCACATTTGCGCTCTTGTGGGCGCATTAATGCACCATGGATGACGTTCAATCCGGTGCTAGGATCTCGGCCAGTCGGATCACGTCGATCCATTTTTCGCCAAGGAGAATCCAATGGCTGCTTCACGACCATTCAACGACGACACCGCCTACTGGGGCGTTTCATGGGAAGAGGGCTACGGCTATCCGCAAGCGCGGCGAGTTGGCAACGAGATCTTCATCTCGGGGCAGTTCAACCATGACGAAGAGGGCAACCTGGTAGCGCCGGCGCCACTGGATGCTGACGGTCGTCCGAGCGATTTCTCGTCAATGGGCGAACAGATGCGGGTTTCCTACAACAACATCGCCAAGCTGTTGGCCTTGTATGGCGCTACGATGCAGGATGTCGTTGAGGAGACGCTGTATGTGTTGGACATGGACGCAGCCTTTGCCGTAGTCGGCAAGGTGCGCAAGGCGGCCTATGGCACCGAGCGACCGCAGGCGGCCAGTAATATCATCGGTGTATCGCGGCTTGCACAGCGCCCCCAGCTGATCGAGATCGTGTGTCGTGCTGTGATTGGCGCCCAAGTCAAATAAACGGCGCCTCCGATTTCAACTAGGAAGCAGGGATGGCCTGCTGACCTTCGACCAGAGGTTTAAGGTCCACCACGGCAGCCGCGCAGAACGTCATGAATGCTTTTACCCGCCAGGACTTTCTTATGTCCTGGTGGGTGAGCAGCCATAACTCATCCTGAAGCTCCTGCACCACTGGGCCGGCTCGAACCAAACCTGGGGTGATGTCGCCCAGCATGCAGGGGAGGAAACCAAAACCGAGGCCCGCCGCAATAGCGGCACTTGCTGCCGCCACGGAATCAGTGCGGTAAGCAATATGCTCCGAGGGCACTCGACGTTCGACGTAGCTCGTTGCCTTCAAACCGCACAGGCCTCCCGAGTAGGATACCCATGCCTGACCCTCAGCGAAGGGATCGGTAATCGCCGCCTGCTTGACGCTGCCATATGCCGCCCACGCGATGTTGGCGAGCTTGCGGCCCACGAGGGTGTCCGTCGGTTTTTTGGTCGCGCGCACCGCAATATCCGACTCGTCCCTCGCCAAACTCAACGTCTGGTTGCCGACCAACACCTCGATGGTAATCCCCTCATTGAGGGCTTTGAAGTCCGCGATGATCGGCGTGAGAAAGTACAGCAGCAGCGAGTCGCTGGTAGTGATTCGCAGCTTTCCCAGGGGGCCTTGGCCGGCGCGGGACACCCTGCGGGTGACACTGACGATGTCCAGCTCAACGCGCTCGGCCAGTGCACGCAGCTCGACGCCTTCGGCGGTCAGCAGATACCCCGCCTTGCGATGATCGAAAAGCGCGACCCCAAGCGTCTTCTCAACTTGCGCGACCCGGCGCGAGACGGTGGACACATTGATGCCGAGCTTCTTGGCTGTGGCGGAGCGGTTGCTACAGTCACTTAGCGTTTTAATGATCCGCAAGTCGTCCCAGGAAAGTTGGCTGACAGCTTCGCCGACATCCCACTTCGGGCCGTTGGCATTCGCAGGGATGGACTGGGCACTTCCAGGTGACGGCTTCACGACAATCATTCCAGGTGGGGAGGGCTGATGATACGAGAAGGAGCTTGGCCAACCAAGGTGGGGTTAGAAGGCGTGCCTGGTTAATGGGCAGAAGAATGCCGGCTGCTAGGCGGGCAAGCACTTTCACGCGGGGATAGCTCGAGTCACTCGATCCAACGATTTATGAAGCCTCACCCGACTGCTTGTCTGCCGGAGCTCCATGAAGAGACCTCAGTTTCGGTGTCGACCTGCACTCAAACTGAACGGCGAGATCAGCGTAAGGGTCGGAACGATAACTGTCACGAAAAAGGATGTTAACGATGAAAGCGATGACTCGACTGTTCACAGGCTTCGCCATGGTCGCCGCAATGGCAAGCACTGCAGCATGGGCGGATCAGCCTGGAGCAGATTGGAAAGTAACCAAGGATCAGGCCGAAGCTACCTTAAAGGGCGCCGGCTACACGCAGATTACCAAGATCGAGGCCGATGATGGTCATTGGGAGGGCGAAGGTATGAAAGCTGACGGCAAGCAGTACGAGTTCCAGGTCGATCCGCACGACGGCAAGATCACCAAGGACGAGCTGGATAACTAATCAGGGCGGGTGTTGCTCTCTGATCGGCCCGCGCTTTGTGCGCGGGCTTTTTTTCGCCTATCAATTGGGAAAACTGTACTGTTCCCTTAGCCGGTCATTCCGTCATTCCTTGAATGGTGGCTTCGAAGATATTGGGGAAGCCAGGGTTATCCCTCTCCCTGGCCATTTGCTCAGCGGTTGTCTTCCGTCATTCCGCTGTCTTCGTCCTGAATCGCTTGCGACTCATCTTCCATACTTTCCTCCCGGTCAGATTTAATGCCGGTGGAATGGCCTCCTTGGCCACCCCGTTGGGTTGCACCACCGGCACGCTGAGGATCATCTTCCTGAAGGTTACTGCCGCTGCCATGCCCAGTTTGCTGATTCTCAGGTCTCCCTCCGGACATTTGATCACCTTTCTGGCCGGCTTCAGACGCCCGTTGTGCATCATTGGCAAAACTGCCAGGGTTGTTTTGAGCGGTGCCGCCTTGCTGACCAGCCTTGTCTTGATCGTTAGCCATGATCTCGCACCTCGTGTGTTCACACAGAGAGCCTGTGTTTTCTTCGGATGCCGGGAGAGTGTGGGATGCTCCCCTTACTTTCGTGCTAGCTGACCGGGGGCGCGAAAGATCGTAAAACGCAACGTATCGTGTGATAAAGATCGTTGCGATGGTATAGGTAGGTGTGGCGATCTGAGCGCGGCTAATTTACTTCCAACAGGGGCAGACGCTGCCGGATGTCGGCGATGAGCCGTCTGCCTTCTGCCTGCATCAGATCGCCATAATTGGCAATTGCGCCACACCTTCGGCACGTGAGGATGGCCTTTTTGTTCAACTTTATTGGTGTCACAAGGTCTTGCCCACCGCATTTGAGACATCTCAGCGTGCCGCTCACAGCTTTCCTCTCCATGGATGTTGATGAGTACCCTTCCGTTGCCGTGCTGTTCGTGAAACACGGTGCGGTAAATGGAGTGGCGCGGTGTGCTGAGCGTTCACTTTGACATGAGGCTAGCTTGCCCAGCCCGCTGCTGGATGATGGCAACTACTGACAAGGGCAGTCGGGAATCCAAGTTGTGGGATGCGCCGGGATAATTTGGATAAGGCAAGCGGAGCGCGCCGGCCCAAGGATGGGCCAGCGCGTGAGGATGTAAGCCCGAAAGGGCTGTAGCCTGGCTTTGCCAGGGTGCGGTTTACGATAGCCGTCCCAAGAGGGGTACGTCAGGGGCATAACTACATGCAACTGTCCCACGTGCTATTGGCTGGAACGGCTGTTCGCTTTCTCAGATGTCGACGTGGCGGGCCGATGCAGATGAGCACCTGTTGGATCGGTGATCTGAATAACGTTGCCGTGTTGCCAAGCATCCGCCTTGGGATCAGCCGCAGGGATTTGAATGTTAGCCCGCTGAGCTTTGATTTTTGCCGCATCTACCCTCAGACGGCGATTGCGCTGCTCGACCATCGCCGGGTCAGCCTGGCCATCCATTGTGAACCCCATCATCAACTGCGGAACGCCCACAGGAAGAGCTTTATCCTGGTCGGTGTGCCACGTGTGCCATGTCTTCCCGTAGGTATGGGCAAGCCGCTCCATCAGCGCATGTTCAGCAGTCGCGGGGATGCCTGGTGCAACCAACTGACCGGACGAGACTTCATAGCCGTGGCTGTGCCACATCGCCTTCTCGTTGGCCGGCAGACCAGCAAACAGCTTTTCGTCGATGATGTACTCGACACCCATGATCTTCGCTTCCCTGGTATTACCGTCGAAGATGACGCACTGGATGACATCCTCATTCAGGATGGAGCAGTAGTGATGCGCTTCCATCTGCACATCAGGATGTCCGTTGTAAAAGTGGAAGCCATCCAGATAGGCGTTGATGGCCTCAATGGGCGGCTTCGCCTGCAAGGTCGCGGCGCCGGCTTCCAGCAACTGAGTCTTTGCGGATTCGGGCCTGCCAGGCGTCTCCACAGGCGACTTCGTCTCAGGAGCAGAGCAAGCCCAAAGAAGACTACAGGCCAGGGGAAGGGCTACGAATTTGATGAGTTGTGGCATGAGAGTGGCTCTAGCTAGTGTCCTCAAGGGACAGCCTGGGCCTGTTGAACGGACAACTCAGAAGACAAACGGCCGAATTCTAGGCAAAAGAAAGCCCGCTGCTAGGCGGGCTAATGGGAGCTTCTATCACACGGGGGGATAGGACGAGTGTTGCCTAGGTGTCGTGAAAATGGGGTGAAAGAAAAGTCCCTCCAATGTCATGCAGGGTTCTCCAACGCTGGGCCAGCCTATGCGCGTGATCTGCGACGGAGATATGCGACGGTTCACGTCATTGAATCTTGTGGTCAAATGGCAAGCGGAGCGCGCCGGCCCAATGGGACAAAGGCGTGAGGAAAGCCCTGATTATTCAGGGCTTTTTGCGATTCTTAACCGATGCACGTTCCCCTCCTGCCGCAAGGTCAGGGCTTGGTTTACCGTGGCTTCCCCGACTTTCACTTCCACGGCAATAGCGATTCGTAATCCTCAATCTTCGCGGCATGCGGCAAGTCCTCCAGTACGTGGCGAAGCCATGCATAGGGTTCTTGGCCGTTGGCTTTGGTGGTTCAAGCAAGCTCTACAATTGTGCGCTGACTGCAGCGACGTTCGTGGCGACTGGCCTGCGGGCCTCATCGCTCACACCTTCAACTCTCGCTCAACGGCGAACGAGTGTTCGCCACACGCAAGGCGTCACGGGGCAGGGCGGCTGAATAAGGACGTTCCCCGTCGAGTATTTACATTCAATTCGTATGATAATAAGGTTTTAATCATACGAGCTGTATGTATTTTACCTTGAGCGTGACTGCCCAAGGGCCTTTCGATAAGGAGAGTCGAGCGTGTTCAGTACCTACCGCGAGTTGTTCCAGGCCAGAGGCGCCAAGGGCTTCGCCTTGGCCGGCCTGCTGGCCCGGCTGCCGTTGCCGATGACCGGTATCGGGATCATCACCATGTTGTCTCAAATCACCGGCAGTTACGGCCTGGCCGGTGCGGTGGCGGCCACCTTCGTGCTGACTTATGCACTGATGTCGCCGCAGATCTCGCGCCTGGTCGACCGCCATGGCCAGGGCCGCTTATTGCCGGCCGCCGCCGGGCTCAGTGTGCTGGGCATCCTTCTGCTGTTGGCTTGCAGCTATTGGCGGCTGGCGGACTGGACCCTATTCGTCGGGGCCGCGCTCGCCGGCTTCATGCCCAGCATGTCGGCGATGGTGCGCGCGCGCTGAACCGCGATTTACCGCGGCAAGGCGCAACTGAAGACAGCCTACTCGCTGGAAACCGTTCTTGACGAAATCACCTTCATTGCTGGCCCGCCGATTTCGGTGGGGCTGAGCGTGGCGGTACTTCCGCAGGCCGGTACATTGGCTGCTGCCGTGTTCCTGGCCGTCGGCGTGTTCGCCTTGGCGGTGCAGGTCGGCACCGAGCCGCCAGTAGAGGCCGATGCCGCCGCCGGGCAAGACAGCATGTCGGCGTTCAGGCTGGCCGACGTACGCCTGCTGACCTTGCTGATGGTCGCTATGGGCTTGATCGTCGGTACGGTCGACATCGTCAGCGTGGCATTCGCCGAGCAGATGGACATGCCGGCTGCGGCCAGCGTGGTGCTGTCTTGTTATGCCATCGGCTCCTGTGTCGCGGGGCTGGTGTTCGGTGTCCTGAAACTCGATACCCCGCTACACAAGCTGCTACTGCTGGGTGGGTTGGCGACGGCGGCGACAACCTTGCCGCTGCTGGTGGTGGGAAACATCATCGGGCTGACCATTGCCGTGCTGGTTGCGGGCCTGTTCTTCGCCCCGACCATGATCGTGGCGATGTCGCTGGTAGAGCGCATCGTTCCCGAAAGCAAGCTGACTGAAGGGATGACCTGGTTGCTCGCCGGTCTCAACGTTGGAGTTGCCGGCGGTGCCGCAGCGTCTGGGCAGGTGGTCGATATGTGGGGTGCCCAGGCCGGATTCAACGTTGCCTTGGCCGGTGGGGCCGCAGTGTTGTTGGTCGCGCTTTGGGGCTACCAGCGCATGCGCGCCGGAGCCCGACAGGCGTCGTATTCGCTTTGATCGGCTTCAGGGCTGGCCGGCAGGCTTGGTGGCTCGGTCACCGCGCGACGATACGACAGGCTTGTCAGTGCGCCTCGCGCCCAAGACAATGCGTGCAAGCGGTATGAATACTCGTATACGCCTACCCCATGCCGCCAGAACACAAGGAATAGCTGGATGGTTCGCCGCACCCGCGCCGCAATGCAAGAAACCCGAGCCCTGTTACTGGCCACCGCCCGCCAGATGTTCAGCGAGCAGGGGTTTGCGCACGCCTCGATGGATGATCTGACCGCTCGGGCGGGATTGACACGGGGGGCGTTGTACCACCACTTTGGCGACAAGAAGGGGTTGCTGGCAGCCGTCGTTGAGCAGCTCGACGCTGAAATGGACGAGCGCCTGCGTGCTATTACCGAGACCGCCGATAACGCTTTGGACGGCTTCCGCCAACGCTGCCACGCCTACCTGGAGATGGCGCTGGAGCCCGAGATCCAGCGTATCGTGCTGCGCGACGCCAGAGCGGTGTTGGGAGGCGGCTCGCCTGAGGCCCAGCGGTATTGCATAGAGTCGCTGCGCCAGTTGATCGACAACCTGGTACTAGAGGGCGTTTTCGTCAACGCGCACGCTCAAGCGCTGGCTGCGTTGATCTACGGCAGCTTGGCTGAAGCGGCTGTGTGGATCGCGGAGGCCGAAGACGGCAATGCACGCTTGGCGCAGGCTGGCAAGGCGTTCGACCTGCTGTTGCTCGGGGTGCTAAAGCGGCCAACAGACTCTACGGACGCGTGAATGCGCGCGACAGTTCCACCCTGTTGGGAGCCCCGTCCCCCTCAGGGCAGTTCCGCTACCTGACTACCCGTTAACGTCTGGCAGGGCAGGCTTGGTGCTGCTCAAGGTTTTTCGGTAGCGCTCGTTTGGCGAGCGGCGGGTTCTGTGGAGGAAGACGCGGCAGCATGAAGCTTGTCAGTAATCTGCTTGGCCAAGGCATGGTAAAGCGAGACCGGAGACACCCATCCAGAGATCGCCGCCGCCATCAGTGTGGCTGCCAACATGGGAATGGCCAGGTCCGGGCTGTGTGTCAGTTCAAGCACGATGACCGAGGCGGTCAGTGGCGAGCGTGTCACACCGGCCAGGTATGCGCCCATGCCGAGTAGTGCGCCTGCCTGAGGGTCAACATCGGGCAGCAAGCTCAACAGCGGCGCAAAGGCGGCGCCGATGCTCAGCGAAGGCGAAAAGAGCCCGCCTGGAATCCCGGAAAGATAGGACGCGACGTTGGCCAGAAACTTCCACAGGAGAAAGCTTGTGTCCGTGATCGGCTGCCCCTCCAGCAACGCACGCGTTTCTTCATACCCGGTGCCGAATACATGATTGCCAGAGACGAGCCCCAAGGTGGCCAGCAGCAACCCACAGGTGGCAGCAAAGCGCACTGGATAGCGTCCGCGTAACGTACAGACCTGGCCGAGTATGCCCTTGTCGGTGGGCAGCACAAGCTTGGCGTAAAAACCACCCAGCAGCCCGCCCAGCACTGCACAGGCAGGAACGACGCTCCAGCCCCAGCCCACCGGCATCCGACCGCTGATCTCGCCAAAGTAGGCGTAATGCCCCATCAGCCCCAGCGTCACGACCCCGCCGATCAGCACCGCAGTGAGCACCAAGCCACTGAAACGTTGCTCGAACGTGCGGCTCAACTCCTCAATGGCAAAGACTACCCCCGCTAACGGTGTATTGAAGGCTGCGGCAATACCCGCGGCGCCTCCGGCGAGCACCAGGCCAGCGATGGTGCGCCGGCCGTGCAGGCCTAAGCGTCGGCCAAAGGAATAGAGCACTGCGGCGCCGATATGGACGGTCGGGCCTTCCCGGCCAACCGAACCGCCGACCAGCAGGGCGCCCAACGTCAGACTCATGCGTGCTGCCGCCACGGGGAGCGAGAGTAATCGAGCGCGCAGCCGGCGAGAGGGCATTTCCAGGGCGGCGATGACTTGGGGAATGCCGCTACCCTTGGCATTTTCAAACCATCGTTGCGTCAGATAAGCCAGGGCCGCGAAACCCAGCGGAGTGATGAGAAGAGGTGACCAGGGTGCCCATTCCAGCAAGCGCTTGAACGAAGCGAACGCCGCGTCGGCTAGCCAGGCGAATGCCAGCGCAACGAGCCCCACCAGCAATGCCCCGATCCAGAACGCCAGTCGCTGACGCCATTCTCGCCAGCGTGAACGGCGGGGGAGTGAAGGAGCAGGTCGGGTAGGGTCGGACATTGTCCACACATGGCTGACTTGGAAAACCGAGAGTATGGCGTGTTTTCCCGCACAGGCCTACCCGACACAGGTTGTAGCCGCGCCGGGAGTGGCGATCCGCTTGCCCGACTGCAAGGGATCGCCAGTCTCGGAACGTGGCTAGGTGGGCGAACCTGCTTTGGTAGCAGACGCTGCGCTACGCAGGCTCCACACCCCCCAGGTCAACCCCAGCACGGCCGCGATCAACGATGCGGATAGCACGCCGAGTTTCGCTGCCCCAAGTGAGCCAGGGTCGACGAACGCGAGGTTGGCGATGAAGATCGACATGGTGAAACCGATGCCGGCCAGCAGCCCGACCAGGACAATGCTACGCCAGTTGACCTCGGCGGGAAGCACGCACCAGCCCAGGCGGACCATCAGCCAACTGACGCTGACGATGCCCAAGGGCTTTCCTGCTACCAGGGCGACAGCGACGGCGATCATGACCCACTGGGGGCCTTCTGCGGACAGGTCGACACCCGAAAGGCTGACCCCGGCGTTGGCCAAGGCAAACACCGGCATGATGCCGAAGGCTACCCAGGGGTGCAGGGTGCCTTGCATGCGCACTACCGGCGGCAGCAGTTCGCGCTGGGCCAGGCGCAGTCGTTTCAACGGGTCCATGAGGTCGCTGGCATCTTGCTCAGGCGCCTTGGCGCGCCCCAGCAATTCGCCGGTGAAGCGGGTAATGGCGTCCAGTGGGCGCTCACGCATCGGCATTGCGGTGACAGGTGTCATCAGGCCCAGCACGACACCTGCGAGGGTCGGGTGGGCGCCGGTCAACAAGATGCCCAGCCAGACGATCGCACCGGGAATGACATAGGCGTAGGCTGAACCCACTCCAATCTTCTGAAGCCCGATCACCATTAGCAGGCCGATCACTGCAACGCCGAAGCCGGTGTAATCAAGGCCGCCTGAGTAGAAGAACGCGATGATCAGGACTGCGATGATGTCATCGATGATTGCCAGGGCGAGGAGGAATACACGTACGTTGGACGGGATCGACTTGCCGAGCAGGGCCAATACGCCCACCGCAAAGGCGATATCCGTCGCCGTTGGCACGGCCCAACCTTGTTGGTCTGCTGGCGCGTGACCAAAACTCAGGTAGAGGAGTGCGGGTACCGCTACGCCGCCGACAGCGGCTGCCATGGGAAGCGTGGCTTGACGCAGGCTGGACAGTGCACCTTCGTGGATCTCGCGGCGGATCTCCATGCCCACGACCAGGAAAAAGATGGTCATCAGGCCATCATTGATCCAGAAATGCAGGGACTGCGAATAGACATGCGAGCCCACGCCGAACGTCAACGGGGTATGCCAAAGGGCTTCATAACTGTCGGCAGCCGGGGAATTCGCCCAGATCAGGGCAGCGACTGCGGCAATCAACAGAACGATGCCGCTGACCGCTTCAATGTGCAAAAAGCGTTCAAGGTTGGCGAAGGCGCGCTCGGCCAGTTTCTGGGCGCGAGGTAATTCTTGTTTATGCATAGGCACAGGTGCTCCCGCATGGCGGCCCGACCTGCGCTGTTCTTTAACCTGCCTCACTGCACCGTGCAGCTGGCACCCGTGCGGTAGTCTACCGAATAACCACTCGCAGATGAACAAAAAGCGCCAAACCATTCACTCCAATGAGGCGTCGGTTTGAGATTTTTTCCTGCAGACGTTAGGGTTTGTGGTTGTTTTCGAGCACACCGAGCTTGGCAAACGAGAGTTTATCCAGCTGCTAGCCTTGGTAAATGTCGTCGTGCCCAGGCACTGCTGTGCTCATCGCCTTGCAAGGAGAACTGCCGCTATGACTGCAGCCCCCAAACCCAGGAGCACCCTCAATCCACCTGTCTTCTACACCAGTGCGATACTTGTTTTTCTGCTGGTCTTGTACGCCACGGCATTTCAGGAGCACGCCCAAACGCTGTTCGAGCAAGTCCAGCGATGGATCATCACCAATGCCAGCTGGTTCTACATTCTTGTTGTAGCGTTGGTGTTGATCAGCGTGGTGTTTCTGGCCGTCAGCCGCTATGGCGACATCAAGCTAGGCCCTGACCACAGTGAGCCGGATTACCGAAAGAGCAGTTGGTTCGCCATGCTGTTCTCGGCAGGAATGGGGATTGGCCTCATGTTCTTCGGCGTGGCCGAACCGGTCATGCATTTCTCCACGCCGCCCGTGGGCGATCCCGGCACCGTTGCCGCGGCGCGCGAAGCCATGAAAATCACCTTTTTCCACTGGGGCCTGCATGCCTGGGCGATCTATGCCATCGTCGCGCTGATCCTGGCCTACTTCAGCTTCCGCAATGGCCTGCCGTTAACCTTGCGTTCGGCACTCTATCCGCTGATCGGTGAGCGAATCTATGGCCCTATAGGGCATGCCGTGGATGTCTTCGCCATCCTCGGCACGGTGTTTGGTGTGGCCACTTCGCTGGGTTATGGGGTATTGCAGATCAACAGCGGGTTTCATCATGTGTTCGGTTTGCCGGTAAACACCACCGTGCAAGTCATCCTCATCACCGCCACCTGCGCATTGGCGACGCTTTCGGTGGCTAGCGGCCTGGATAAAGGTATTCGCATCCTGTCCGAACTCAACCTGAGCCTGGCGGTGATCCTGATGCTGTTCGTGCTGCTGCTTGGGCCTACGGTGTTCCTGCTGCAGACCTATGTACAGAATACCGGCGCCTACCTTTCGGACATCGTCAATAAAACCTTCAATCTCTACGCTTACGAGCCCACCGACTGGATCGGCGGCTGGACCTTGCTGTACTGGGGCTGGTGGTTGTCCTGGTCGCCCTTCGTGGGTTTGTTCATCGCACGTATTTCGCGAGGGCGGACCATCCGCGAATTCGTCTGCGGCGTACTGTTCGTGCCTGCGGGTTTCACCTTGCTGTGGATGACCGTGTTCGGCGACTCGGCAATCCATATGATCCTCAACGATGGCGTGAAGGATCTGGCTGCTGTGGTCAGTGAGGACAGTTCCCTCGCGTTGTTTGCTTTCCTGGAGCATTTTCCGTTCTCCAGCATCATTTCGCTGGTCGCGGTGCTGATGGTGGTCGTGTTCTTTGTGACCTCGGCGGACTCTGGTGCGCTGGTCGTGGATATGCTCGCCTCTTCCGGACAAGGTCATTCACCCCTGTGGCAACGTATCTTCTGGTCAGTCTGCATAGGCGCAGTCGCGATCGCGTTGCTGCTGGCGAACGGTCTGAAGGCGCTGCAGACCGCGACCATTGCGAGCGCTTTGCCGTTCGCGGTCATCCTGCTGGTTGCGATTTGGGGCTTGTTCAAGGCGCTGAGTCTTGATGCGACTCGCCGCGGGTTGCGCAATCAAGCCTTGCCGGGCCCACGCCATACCCGCCACCCACACGGCGGCTGGCAGCGGAGGCTGCGCAATATTGCATTGATGCCTCGCCGGGTTCATGTCACGCGCTTTATCGCCGAGGTGGTGAGGCCGGCCTGTGAAGAGGTCGCCCAGGAGCTGCGCAAGCAAGGCTACGAGGTGAGCGTGAATGAGCGTGATGATGGGCGGGTATCTCTGGAGCTCTCCCATGCCGGTGAAGGACGTTTCCTCTACGAGGTGCGGCCACGGGCCTTCAATACGCCAAGCTTCGTCATGCGGGACACCGAAGACGGTGCCGATTCCCGCAAGTATTTCCGCGCGGAAGTGCATCTGCGAGAAGGGGGCCAGGACTACGACATCATGGGGTGGAGCCGTGACGATGTGATTGGCGACATCCTGGATCAGTACGAACGCCACCTGCATTACTTGCACGTGGTGGGCTGAAGTGGATTCGGTCCTGCCCTGTCGCCGTCAGGGCAGGGCGGTGCGCCTGCTGTCCAAAGGCGGATTCTCACAGGCCCAGAAGTCTACTGCAGCAATGCGTTCGCTCGGCGGTCCTAACCAATAGGACAGTGGCTGGCACCCGTCTGTCGTGCAGACCTGGTAGTCACCAGCCTCGGGCGTTCGCCCGGCGTGCAAGGGCTGCAGCGGTGGTAGATGACGACGATAGTGCCAAGTGCCGTCACGCAGTTGAGCGTCGTCCGGAATCTCCATGCCGGCCCCGCTGCCTTTGACCCGTGCCTCTACCAGTACCAGGCCCGCCGGGGTCACTTGGTAATCCTCTTCCCAGCGGACCTTTTCGATACTGTGCTGCCACGCAAGGGTAAAACCGTTCAGTGGCAGGCTGACCCAGACCACACCGGCCAACCCAACGCAAAGGCTGATCATGCGAGGTGGCCAGAGGCCGGTCGGCTTCGCCAGTAGTGCCAACCCAGCACTGCCGCACCCAAAGCAAAACCGACCTCATCGCTGATGGGCAGGGCAAGTATCAATGACACACCAGCCGCGAACGCCAACAGGCGCTCCCACCAGGGCATGGGGGCACGCAAATGCCCGATCGACGCACATCCCCAGAGGGCTACCGCGAACGCCGCCTTGATCACCATGTACAACGTGGAGCCCATGCTGTCACCTTGCATCATCAACGCCGGGTCATAGACCGCCATGAAGGGCACAACGAAACCGGCCAAGGCAATGCGCACCGCCCAGAAGCTGATCAACAGGCCTTTTTCCTTGGCAATCGGGGCCGCTGCAAAGCATGCCAATGCCACTGGCGGCGTCAGGTCGGCCAGGATGCCGAAATAGAACACGAACATGTGCGAGACGATCAGCGGGACCCCGAGCTCCAACAGGGCGGGGGCGGCAATGGAGCTGGTGATGATGTAGTTGGGGATGGTCGGGATGCCCATACCCAGTACCAGGCAAGTGAGCATGGTCAACACCAGCGAGAGGAACAGGTTGTCCCGTCCCAGGTCAAGGATGTATCCGGCAAAGGTGGTGGCCAGGCCGGTCAGCGAGATGACGCCGATAATGACGCCGACCAGCGCACAGGCAATGCCCACCGGCACCGCATGACGGGCACCCTCCGCGAGGGCCATGACGCATGCGTGCAGGGTGGCACGGCCGCCCTGGACAAAGCAGCACGCAATGGCCAGGCCGGCAATGACCATCAGGATCACCCCGATCCCCATGCGGAAAAAACCTGAACACAGTATCCCGAGTGCAACCCAGAAAGCCGCGCGCAGCCAGGTTTTTTGAGCGCGCAGGATGATCGCCGAGCCTAGGATGACGATGGCGGTCAGGGCCAGGCCGACCATTCCCGAGTACAAAGGCGTTCGCCCGGAAAACAACAGGGCGACCAGGACCATCAGCGGTACGAGCAGGAACCAACGTTGTCGCAACGCATCCCAGGCACTCGGGCACTGTTCGCGAGGCAAGCCGTGCAGATGGCTGCGCCGAGCCTCCAGGTGGACCATCCAGTAGACCGAGCCGAAGTACAGCAATGCTGGGATGAGCGCGGCTTTCGCCACCTCGGCGTAGGGCACGTTGATCGTCTCGGCCATGATGAACGCCACGGCGCCCATCACCGGCGGCATCAGCTGGCTGCCCATGCTGGAGGTCGCCTCGACGCCACCGGCAAATGCAGGTTTGTAGCCAAAACGCTTCATCAGCGGAATGGTGAACTGTCCGGTGGTGACGACATTGGCCACCCCCGAGCCGGTAATGGTACCCATCAGTGCCGAGGAGAACACCGACACTTTGGCCGGCCCTCCGCTGCGATGGCCGAACAGCCCCATGGCGAAATCGGTGAACAGACGAATCATGCCCGCCTGCTCAAGAAATGCGCCGAACAGGATAAACAGGTAAATGTAGGTGGCTGAGACATAGGTCGGTGTGCCATACAGCCCCTCGGTGCCGAAGGCCAACTGATTGACGATCTGATCGAGGCCGTAGCCTCGATGCGCGAGTTCGCCTGGCAAGTGTTGGCCAAGCAACCCATAGGCCAGAAACAGGGCGCAAATGATGGGCAACGCTATGCCCATGACGCGTCGCGCGGCTTCAAAGACCAAACCAATAAGCAACAGCCCCACGATCAGGTCACTGGTGGTCAGCTCACCGGAGCGTTGAATCAGATCCCCTTCGAAGTACCACTGGTATGCAGCCGTCGCCATTCCCGCAAGGCCCAGCAGCCAGGCAAGGGGTTGCCACGGCCGACGGTGGCCAACGAATGAATAGCTCAGGTACACCACCAGCAACAGGAACCCCACGTGTATTGCACGCAGTACTTGGGTGGAAATCAGAGGGAAGGCCGCCGTGGCGATCTGGAAAACCGAAAAGACCAGTGCCACGGCAAAAAGCGCGGCAGGCCAGCGATCGGTGCTGGCGTGAAGACCTTGCGCGGTATCACTCATACGCTGCTCCATGGCTCAGGAATGTCATCAGGGGAGCAGGTTTTTCTCCTTGAAGTACCTCTCTGCTCCTGGATGCAGCGGAATGGGCAGGTTCTTGGCGGCATTTTCTGCCTGGATATCTTTCGCTGCAGCGTGGGCCGTGACCAGGCGTGGAAGGTTCTCGAATATCAGCTTGGTCATCTGATAGGCCAGGTCATCGCCGATGTCGGCGCGGGTGACGAGGATGTTGTTGATGGCCGCCGTTGATACGTCCGCCTTCTGGCCATCATAGGTGTTGGCAGGAATGGTGGCGGGTTGGTAGGCATTGTTGCCAATGCGGGTGACGACCTCGGCAGGGATAGGCACGAACACTACCGGCAAGGTCGCGGCCAGGTCTCGGATAGCCGCTTGACCGAGCCCTGAGGATTGCAGCGTGGCGTCAAGCTGACGGTTCTTGATCAGTTCGACGGACTCCGCATAGGGCAGGTATTCAACTTTTCCCATGTCCTGGTAGGTAAGCCCCGCGGCTTTGAAGATGGCTCGGGCGTTCAGTTCTGTCCCGGATTTGGGGGCTCCAACCGAGATACGCTTGCCTTTGAGGTCTGACAGGGATGTGATCCCAGACTCCTTGCTGGCGACGATCTGGATGTAGTTCGGGTAGGTACCTGCGATGGCACGGAGTTTCTTCAAGGGCGTTTTGAATCCAGCCTCTGCATCGCCCTTCCAGGCATCTGCCACCGAATCCCCCAGTGCGAATGCCAACTCCCCTCGACCGGCTTGCAACAGGTTGAGGTTCTCTACCGAGGCCTTGGTGGCTTGCACCGTGGTCTTGCTGCCCTCTATGCCGTGGCTGTAGATCTGTGAAATGCCTACGCCTACCGGGTAATAGACACCACTGGTACCGCCTGTGAGGATGTTGATGAAGGTCGGTGCGGCCTGGGCAGCCGCGCTGACAGCAAACAAGGTGCTGGCCAATGCCAGGCGAAGGGCTGGGTTCATGGCGTCGTTCTCCGCTTGTTGTTGTTATTCCTGCGCCAGTAAACCTAGAACGAATATGCTGTCCCTGCCCAATTTTATGGCTGATTGGCTGGATGGCCTCTGCTCTAGAATCGCCAGAAGACTGGCGAGACCAGTACCAGTACGGTGAGGATCTCGAGCCGTCCAAGCAGCATGCCAACCGTCAGCAACCATTTCGCTGCGTCCGGCAAGGAGGCGAAATTACCTGCTGGACCGATAAGCGTGCCCAGGCCTGGACCGACGTTGCACACGGCGGTGGCCGCCCCGCTCAACGCCGTCATCCAGTCGAGTCCTATCAAAGACAGGCCCAGGGCGATGACCGCAATGGTGACGGTGAAGAAGAACGAGAACGTCAGCAGTGACCGTACGATCTCTTCATCGATGGGATGCCCATTGTATTTCTTCGAGATCGTTGCCCGTGGATGGATCAACTGCTTCAGGCTGCTGACAAGCAAGGCAGCGGCCACCTGGAACCGGAATATTTTCAAACCGCCAGCGGTGGAGCCCGAGCACCCGCCGACAAACGTCAGGTAAAAGAACAGCATGATGGCGAAGCTGCCCCAGAGCGTGTAATCACCCACGGCAACGCCTGTTGTGGTTACTACCGAGGTCACATTCACCGCAACAATACGAAACGCATCCCACCAGGCCAGATCGCTGTGCAGGCAGAGCCAGGTTCCGACGGTGAGCCAGACGAAGACGAGAAAACCAATGAAACCGCGAACTTGATGGTCCTTGAGCAGGATGCCTCGATGGCCACGCAGCGTGGCGACATACAGCGTGAAGGGCAGGCTGCCGAGTATCATGATGACCACAGCCACCCAGTGCACCGCTGGCTGCTCCCAATGGCCCAGCGAGGCATCCGAGGTAGAGAAACCACCGGTTGAAACCAGCGACATCGAATGATTGATGGCTTCGAACGGGGTCATGCCGGCAGCCCACAATGCCCCTGTCCCCAATGCAGTCAGGCCCAGGTAGACCAGCAGGATTATCTTGGCTGCCACATGCGAACGCGGCGTCACTTTGTCAGACCAATCCGAAGACTCGGTCTGGAACAGGCGCATGCCGCCCACGCGCAGCAGTGGCAGGATCGCCACGGCCATGCCGATAAAACCAATGCCTCCCAGCCAGTGCAGCAGCGAACGCCATATCAGCAGCCCCGGTGATGCACTGTCCAGGCCGGTCAGCACGGTCGAGCCGGTGGTGGTGATTCCTGACATGGTTTCGAAGAACGCGTCCGTGTAACTGATGTGTCGAATGAACACCATTGGCAGCGCCGCGAATGCGCACACGATGACCCAGCTTGCCGTCGTGAGCAGATACATGTCCCTGGTCCGCAGTTGCGGTGTGTCGGGTACGCCGCGGGCCACCATGAGCAGGCCGACACACAGAACGATCAGGCTCGACCAGACGAATGCACCGAGGTCGTCGCTGCGGTCGTACACCAGCAGCGTCAGCATTGGAATCACCATGCTGACGGCCAACGTGATCAGGAATACACCAATAATGAAGGCGATGAAACGCAATGCAGGAAGCGGCATTGAGGGAGCTCGTTGGGACAGTGCCGGCAGTATTGCCTGCTTTACGGTAATGTCGAGTAAAAAAGGCGTAAAGTCGTGGCCGGCAATTTTTTACGCCGCTATCTGGCTCCCGCTCGATAGCTCATTGGGTTGACCTCTCCGAGAGTTCTCGTCTATCGGCTCCGAAGCGGTTGGAAAGGCGGCCTCAAGCACCGCGTGCTCCCTGCTCGCGGCGCTTGTGCGGCACTATCGATAGTGCCGCAGAGGGCATGGAAAGCCCTAAGGCTTCCTGGATCACTTGATCAGCGGCACGCCACTGAGTTTCTGCAGTTCGTCAAACTCGATGTCCGCGCAGATTTCGACCACTTTCAGCCCTTCAGGTGTCACTTCCAGTACGGCCAGGTCGGTATAGATGCGGCTGACGCAAGCGATACCGGTCAGCGGGTAGGTGCACTCGGGCACCAGCTTGCTTTCGCCGGTCTTGGTCAGGTGGTCCATCATCACGAACACCTGGCGGGCGCCGGTGGCCAGGTCCATTGCACCGCCGACGGCCGGGATCGAGCCTTCGGCACCCGTGTGCCAATTGGCCAGGTCGCCCTTGACCGACACTTGGAAGGCCCCCAGTACGGCGATGTCCAGGTGGCCGCCACGCATCATCGAGAACGAATCGGCATGGTGGAAGAAGGCACCACCGGTCAGCAGGGTGACGTGCTGCTTGCCGGCGTTGATCAGGTCATCGTCTTCCTCGCCCGGCGCAGGGCTTGGGCCCATGCCCAGCAGGCCGTTTTCGCTGTGCAGGAACACTTCCTTGTCGCCCAGGTAGTTGGCCACCAGGGTTGGCGCGCCAATGCCCAGGTTTACATACGCGCCTTCCTGGATGTCTGCGGCCACGCGTTGGGCCATCTCGGTGCGGGAGAGCTTTTTGGTGATGGTCATGGCAGGCCTCAGACAGCTTTGGCAATCGAAGAAGCGGTAGCACCGGTGACGGCGACCACGCGCTGGACGAAGATACCCGGGGTGATGATGTGTTCCGGGTCCAGTTCACCGAGTTCGACGACCTGGTCGACCTGGGCGATGGCGGTCTTGGCAGCCATGGCCATGATCGGGCCGAAGTTGCGGGCGGCCTTGCGGTAGGTCAGGTTGCCCCAACGGTCACCCTTGTGCGCCTTGATCAGTGCGAAGTCGGCGTGCAGCGGCATTTCCAGCACGTACATGCGGCCGTCGATCTCACGGGTTTCCTTGCCCTCGGCCAGCAGGGTGCCGTAGCCGGTTGGCGAGAAGAACGCACCAATGCCGGAGCCTGCGGCGCGGATACGCTCGGCCAGGTTGCCCTGCGGGACCACTTCCAGCTCGATCTTGCCGGCGCGGTACAGTTCGTCGAACACGTAGGAGTCGGACTGGCGCGGGAACGAGCAGACCACCTTGCGCACGCTGCCTGCCATGAGCAGGGCGGCCAGGCCGATCTCGCCGTTGCCGGCGTTGTTGCTGATGATGGTCAGGTCGCGGGCACCGGTGGCAATGAGGCCATCGATCAGCTCGGACGGCATGCCAGCCGTGCCGAAGCCACCGACCATGATGGTCGAACCGTCGGTAATCCCTTCCACCGCGCTGGCGATGGACTCGTACGTTTTATTGATCAAGGCGAGCTCCTGGTTGTTCCTGGAGTTGTGGTTGTCGGGCTGGCCGGAGCGCGTGAAGCGATGGGGCCTGTCAGCACTTGAAATAGCTTGCTGACTTTCGCTATAGCGTGCCGCAAGATAGGGCAACAGTAGAGAGGCTTTGGCTGAATTTGTGCGATTATCGAACTGTTGTGCGATCTGCGAGCAGTTCTGGAGGCTATTTGCCTCATTTCAGTTGAATGCTTAAACCGCTCATTTTTGCCCGTGGCTGGTGCGTTCTGGGGTTGCCTGCCGGCATCTTGCACTGATGAAGTGCATCCACTCCGCGGGATCGCCGATTAATCATGCCTCCCGCCGTTGGCGTGCGACTTGCTATCAGATTGCCATTCGATGTCGCGTATGGTGAAGATAATGTCGCTTTCCAGTGGTTCGATGCAGTTATCGTCGAGTGAAAAGGGCTGGCTGCCGTGGTTTGGCAAAACCGGCAAATTCAGCATGGGCTGGGCGTGCCGCCTTAACCGGGCCAGTTACCCGCAGGTCGAGCAAACCTTCGAAGCCATCGCTCAGACCCGCGTGCAGTTGCTGCATGAGTGGGTGCGCGAACAGTGGGAGCACCTGGCCGACCTGGCCGAGCAGGTGGCGCCCGGGCTCGCTCAAGTCGATAGCGCGATGTTGCGCAACACGCTGGCCCAGGCGGAGGACTTTTCCGAACTGTTTGTCGTCGATGTGCACGGCAGCGTCATCGCTTCGACCTGGCCCCAGCGTGGCACGCCACGTATCGAGTACTTGGCAGCCCTGGCGCAGGGGCTGAAAGCACCGTTTCTGCACGGGCCCTACAGCGACTCGCTGACCTTGCAGATCGGCCCGTCTTCCTCGCGCTTCCACGATGAAGTCACGTTGATGTTCTACCAGCCCCTCATGCACGAGGGCAAAGTGCTGGGTTGTCTGTGTGGGCGGGTGCCCAACGATGTGCTGGGTGACCTGATCCAGCGCGAGGCAGGGCACATTTACCCCGAGTCGGGCGACAACTACCTGTTCATGGCGCAATCGCGCTTCGACCCCACCATACAACCCGGTACCGCGTTGTCCCGCTCGCGCTTCGAGGACGCCACTTTCACCCATGGCGAAAACCTCAAGAACGGTGTGCACACGCCCTGGGCCACTGTACAGGTCCAGCGCCATACCGAGCTGGAGCTTCGTTTCACCGACCCTTCCACGCGGGAACTGCACCCTGGAGTGAGGGAAACGATCAGGCGCGGTGCCAACCTGTTCGTGACCTACCCCGGCTATTCGGACTACCGTCATGTGCCAGTGGTGGGCAAGGGCGTGACCTTCCAGCTGCCGGGCTCGCCCGACCGCTGGGGCATGATGTGCGAGGCGGACCTGGAAGAGGTCTACCGCCGGCGTTCGCTGAGCTACGGGTTGATGAAACCCTATGTGGCGATCATGGCGGGGCTGTTCGGCTGTAATTACCTGGTGCAGCACTATGCAGGCCTGCCGCAAGGACTGACTGACGTGATCGAGGCCGTGAGCATGCTGGGCGCCACCTTGTTGTTTGGCGTGCTCGGGCCCAAGCGCCTGGCCGCCAGGTTGAATGGCATGAGCAGTGTGCTATGCACCATCGCCGAGGGTGAAGGCAACCTGCGCCAGCGCCTGGATACCAGCACCTTGGCCAATGATGAGAGCGGCGACATGGCACGCTGGATCAACAGCTTCATCGACCGCCTGGACGCGGTGGTCGGGCAGGTGGTCAAGGCCAGCCGCACGGTCGGCAGCACCAACCAGATGATGCTCGGGCGCAGCCAGGAGGCCAGCGTAAGCTCCGCCGACGTGGCCGACGCTGTGCACCAGATGATGATCATCATGGAAGAGCAACTCGGCGAACTGCAGCAGGCCTCGGTCAGCGCCGAGCAGATGAAGCAGGCCATGGACGAAGTGGTCAGCCGCGCACGCGCGCAGTACCAGGCGGTGCAGGCGGGCACGCAGTCGATCCGCGATGTGGTGGCGCGCTCATCATCCAGCGTGCAGCGGCTCGACAGCCGCATGGTCGAGATCGACAACATCACCGGGTTGATCAGCGAAATCACCAACCAGACCAACCTGCTGGCGCTCAATGCCGCTATCGAGGCGGCGCGTGCCGGGGAGCATGGCCGTGGCTTCGCGGTGGTGGCCGACGAGGTGCGCAGCCTGGCCGCACGCACCTCGCGTGCCGCCGACGACATTCGCCACATGGTCGAGAGCCTGCAGGGCGAAACCCGGCAGGCGGTAAGCTTCATGGAGCAGGGCGTGCAGGACGTCGACAACAGCCTGCGCCTGGCGGAGGACGCCTCTTCCGAAAATGTACAGCTGCACCAGGCGGTGGAGAGCATGTTCGCCATTATCCAGCAGCTCAACCGTCGCAGCGTGGAATACGGCAAGACGATCGAGCAGGTCAACCAGTCCTCCAGCGAGATGCGCCAGACCGCCCTGGTGCTGCAAAGCAGTGCGCAGAAGGTGAAGGTGGATGCTGGCAAGTTGCAGAAGCTGGTGGGGCAGTTCGAAGTCAGCGATGATGGCGAACGAGGCGTCGCTGCTTGAGTAACGCACCTGTCCGGTAACCCGGGAGTCCGTCATGATCCGGCTGGCTGTACGTGCCACTCATCAGGTGCAAGCCAGCCCCGATGACTGCTGACTTCCAGGCAGGAGTGGGTATGCTCGCGCAGAAAGCAAAACGATCAACGGCAGCGGCTCTGCCGGTGTTAGCCGGTCTGCCATCTCCGCCCTCAGCCCAGCCGAAAAAGCCGCGCAATGGCTCAATGTCTGTGGCAGTGTTGGGTATCTGGCCAGCCCCACAGGGACCGACATGCAAACTCGCAAAACCGGTGTTCGCGCCCAGCAGGCCGACCGCACCCGGGACAATATTCTCAAGGCCGCAGTGAAGGTCTTCAGCAAGGAAGGCTTCACTGGCGGGCGCATCGAGCAGATCTCCACGCTGGCCAAGTCCAACGACCGGATGATCTATTACTACTTCGGCAGCAAGGAAAAGCTGTTCATCAGTGTGCTGGAACACATCTATGCCAGCTTCAACCAGGCCGAAGCGAAGCTGCGCCTCGACCTCGCCGACCCTGAGCAGGCCCTGCGCGAGCTGGTGGCGTTTATCTGGGACTATTATGTGCGCCACCCCGAATTCGTCACCATCCTCGCCACCGAAAACCTTCACCAGGGCTTGCACGCGCGCAAGTCGCAAAACCTCAGGGCGCTGTCCGGCGAAGCGGTCGGCGTGCTGCGGCCGATCATCGAGGCAGGACAGGCAAAGGGCCTGTTCCGCGACGATATCTGCATTACCCACGCCTACCTGATGATTGCCTCGCTCTGCTACTTCTATAACTCCAACCGCCACACGCTCAGCTCGTTCCTGGCCGTGGACCTGGCCGACAAGCAGGCCAAGGCCGATTGGCTGGCCTTCATCAGTGACCTTGCGCTGCGCGGCTTGCGCCGCTGAGCCTCAGTGGCTGCCAGGGTTGGCGCGTACCTGCGCAGCCTTGGACGCCAGCCCTTGCCAGGCCGGTTTGTCGGCGGCAAAACGATGGCGCAGGTAGGCCGCGAGGTCGGCTACCTGGCGGTCCGACAGGCTGTCCTTGAAACCGGGCATGTAGCCCAGGTCGCGGGTTGCCGGGGTCGGAATGCCGTGCAGCACCACGCGCAGCAGGTTGTCCGGCAGGTCGCTGTGGACGTTGCTGTTGACCGCCATCGACGGGCTGACGCCAAACAGCTTCGGCCCCAGCCCATCACTGTGGCAGGCCAGGCACGCACCTTTGAATACCCGCTCGCCGTTGCTCAGCGACACGTGCGTGTCCACCTGGGGCGCGGCATTGGCGGCCAGTGCCTGCGGCTCGCCATCCAGGGAGCTGAGGTAGTGGGCGATGGCGCGCACGTCGCTTTTTGGCAGGGTGGCAAGCTCACTGACCACCGGGCCCATGGGGCCGGCCGCCACGCCGTGTTTTTCGGAGAAGCCAGTGCTGAGGTAGTTGAACAACTCGTCTTCGCTCCACGGCGTCGATGACTTGCCCAGGGCATTCAAGGCCGGGGCCTCCCAGCCATCGACCATGCCGCCGGCAAGGTAGCTGCTACCGCCTTTTTCTGCACCCATCAGGTTGCGCGGCGAATGGCAGGCCGTGCAGTGGCCCAGGCCGTCGACCAGGTAGGCACCGCGGTTCCACTGCGCGCTGCGCTGCGGGTCGGGCTGGTATTCGCCGCGTTGCAGAAACAGCGCATTCCAGCCGGCCATCAGCGGCCGCTGGTTGAACGGGAAGCGCATCTGGTTGGCGGGCGCTTCCTGGCGTACCGGGGTTTGCGACATCAGGTAGGCATACAGCGCTTGCATGTCGGCGTCGTTGATGTTGCGAAACGAGGTGTAGGGAAACGCCGGGTACAGGTGCCGGCCATCGCGGCTGATACCTTCGCGCATGGCCCGCTCGAAGGCGGCGAAGGACCAGCGGCCGATACCGGTTTCCGGGTCGGGGGTGATATTGGTGCTGTACAACGTGCCGAAAGGCGTATCCATTGCCAGCCCCCCGGCATTGGCCTTGCCGCCGCTGACCGTATGGCACACGGCGCAGTCGCCGGCCGCCGCCACCTGGCGCCCGCGCTCGAGCATGGCGGCGCTCCAGCTGCCGACACCAGGTGGCGTTACCGGGGCGATTTCGGCGCGCCAGGGCAAGGCGGTGGCAAGCATGCCCAATGCAGCGCCGAACACTCCGGCCAGCGAGCCGAACCACCACTTCGAACGCTTGGTTGACGGCTGCGCTGGCGCGGGCGCATCTGGCCCTTGGCCTTCGCCACCGAGCGCAGCGCGCACGCGTTCGGCTGTGATCGGCAGCTCGCGAAAACGAATGCCGGTGGCGTCGAAAATGGCATTGGCGATGGCCGCTGCGCTGGGTACCGAGGCTGATTCGCCGCTGCCCATTGGCGGCTCGTGCTGGCGCGGCAGCATCATTACGTCGATAGCTGGCACCTCGGGGAAGGTCAGGATCGGGTAGCCGCCCCATTCCTTGCTCGCCACTGTCGATTCTTCGAAACTGACCTGCTCCTTGAGCACCCGGCTGGTGGACTGGATGACGTTACCGTGGATCTGGTGACGCACACCCTCGGGGTTGACCATCATCCCGGCATCGTGGCCGATCACCACGCGGGTGACGGCCACTTCGCCCGTGCGCCGGTCCACTGCGACATCGGCCACCCAGGCTGCCCAGGCCGCGCCGAAGCCGGGGAATTTACTGTGGATATAGCGCGCATAGGCAAAGCCCCTGCCGCGCAGCACATCACCTTCGGCCTGTGTCTGCATGGGCCGGGTATGCGGCTGCCATTGCGCGCGTTCAGCGGTGGCTTTGACCAAGTCGATGGCGCGCGGGTCGGACAGGTGCTTGAGGCGATATTCGACCGGGTCGACGCCAGCGGCGAAGGCCAGCTCATCAATGTACGACTCGTGGGCGAAGCTGTTGGGCATGGCCGACACCCCCCGCATCCACGAGGCGCGCACCAGTGGCGTCATGTCATTGATGGTGACGCGCATGTGTTGGTAATCATAAGGTGGGATCGACGTGCGATCGCCCATCTCGAACAGCGCCGGCACCGGCTCCACGGCACCGGTCAGTAGCAGGGCCAGGGTGGGCGCGCCATTGGACGGGTAGCTGGTCTGGAAGTCATAGGCGGCCACGCTGCCATCGGCGTTCAGGCCGCCGTCGATTTCCATCAACTGCGCGGTGCCCTTGGGCTCCCACACGTGTTCCTGTTCGCGGGTCAGCTGCACCCGCACCGGGCGCTGCACCGCACGCGACAGCAGCACCGCGTCGGCGCACACGTCATCGGCGCAGTTACGGCCATAACAACCGGCTGCTTCCATGCGAATGATCTCGATGCGTGCTTCATCGCACGCCAGCAGCCAGGCCAGGTCTGCGCGCAGCAGGTGCGGGTTCTGCGTACCTGACCACACGCGGATCTGCCCTGCGGTGAAGTCGGCCAGCGCACATGATGGGCCGATCGATGCGTGCAGCTGGTAAGGCCATAGGTAGCTGCGGCTCAGGCGCTGGCTGGCGTTGGCGATGCTGCCGTCGACATCGCCCTGGTCCAGCACGGTGCGCTGCACGCGCGGGTTGTCGCGGATGGCCTGGGCGACATCGCTAAGGTCGGGCAGCTTGCCTGTGAATGGCTTCCAGCTGATTTTCAGCTCATGGGCTGCACGGATGGCTTGCTCTTCGCGCTCTGCCACCACGCCGACGAAGTCGCGGATGACCACCACGGCGACCACGCCGGGTAGATGGGCGATGGAGGATTCATCCACCGCCAGCAGGCTGTTGCCGACAAAGTCGCCGCTGTCATGGCCGGCATAGGGCGGGCGGATGACCCGACCGTGAAGCATGTTGGGCAGGCGCATGTCGTGCACATAGGTCAGCTCGCCGGTGGCCTTGCCAGGGATGTCTACCCGAGGGGCGCTGCGCCCGACCAAGCGGTAGTCTTCGATGGCCTTGAGCGGGGCGTCGTCGGCAATGTGCAGCTGGTGGTTCTCGCCTTGCACCAGTTCGGCGAAGCTCAGCGTGCTGCCGTTACTGGCGATAACCGTGCCGTCTTCAATGCGCAGCATTTCGGGCGGGCAGCCAAGGCGTAGGGCGGCCTGTTGCAACAGATAGCGTCGCGCTGTGGCTGCAGCCTTGCGCAGCGGTACCGCGGAAATCTGCAGGGTGGCGCTGGCTATGGTCGCGCCCTGGTTGGGGGCCCGCTCGGTGTCGCCCAGCACCATGTGCACCTGGTCCATGCGCAGGTCCAGCTCTTCGGCGACGATTTGCGCCAGCGAGGTGCGGATACCAGTGCCCAGGTCGACATGACCATTGAAGGCGTAGACCATGCCGTCGTCGCTGACCGCGATGAACAACGCCAGCTCACGTTCCTTGACTATAGGTGTCACGCCCTTGGCCACAGGGCCTGAGGGCGGGGTGATCTGGTCGACGATCAGCAATACGCCGGTCTTGGCCAGCAGTTGGTCGCGGCTGGGCACCTGTTGTGAGTGGTTCATGGCTTTCTCCGGGTCTCGGCAGCGCGGCGCACGGCGCGCAGGATTTCGACGTGGGTGCCGCAGCGGCACAGATTGCCGGACAGCTCATTGCGAATCTGTTCGTCGCTGGGGTCGGTAATGCGATCGAGCAGGGCCTTGGCAGTCATGATCATGCCGTTCATGCAGTAACCACACTGGGCCGCCTGCTCGTCGATGAACGCCTGTTGCACGGGGTGCGGCGCGGCCTTGCTGCCCAGCCCTTCGAGGGTGGTGATATTGCGGCCGGCGGCGCCGGCCAAGGGGATGACGCAGGAGCGGGCGGCCACGCCGTCGATGATCACCGTACACGCCCCGCATTCGCCCAGGCCGCAGCCGTACTTGGGGCCGTTCAGGCACAGGTCGTTGCGCAGGATCAGCAGCAGCGGGGTGTCAGGCATGGCGCTGACTTCGACGGGCTGGCCGTTGACCTGCAGGGAGATGGTTGTTTGCATTATTGGCTCATCTCTGGAGGTTGCTTGCGCTACCAAAGGACTCAAATGACGCGAGCGTTTCGGTAAGTACTCACTACATGAAATGAGTGAGCAAGAAGCAGGCCAGAGATGAATCTGCAGAGAACTGTGATGGTGGGGCAGGGATGAAGATTGTCGGCGCCGGGGAAACCGAGCGCCGCCCGCGCGGCGCATCTCGCTGTGCCGAACCCCCGATGTTGTGTGTGTGTAGGAGCGGGTTTACCCGCGAATACGGTCGTGGCGGCACCGGTGATCGGCAGGTGGAGATTGGCCAGCAGGACCGGCCCATTCGCGGGTGAACCCGTTCCTACGACGGCCTGTGCCGAACCCGCGATGTTGTGCCGAACCCCCGATGCGTGTGTAGGAGCGGGTTTACCCGCGAATACGGTGGTGGCGGCACCGGTGATCGGAGGTGGAGATTGGCCAGCAGGACCGGCCCATTCGCGGGTGAACCCGCTCCTACGGCGGCCTGTGCCGAACCTGCGATGTTGTGCCGAACCCCCGATGCGTGTGTAGGAGCGGGTTTACCCGCGAATACGGTGGTGGCGGCAACGGTGATCGGCAGGTGGAGATTGGCCAGCAGGGCCGGCCCATTCGCGGGTGAACCCGCTCCTACGACGGCCTGTGCCAAACCCGCGATGTTGTGCCGAACCCCCGATGTTGTGTGTGTAGGAGCGGGTTTACCCGCGAATACGGTGGTGGCGGCAACAGTGATCGGCAGGTGGAGATTGGCCAGCAGGGCCGGCCCATTCGCGGGTGAACCCGCTCCTACGACGGCCTGTGTCCAACCACCGATGCGTGTCCAATGTGAGCGAGCTTGCTCGCGATGCGCTTGATCTCTCAGGCCGCGTATCTGTGACGGCCACCGCGGCAGTCACAACAATTTTCAGCCCGCGTTCTCGTCGCTGTCGATCATCTTGCGCAGCAGGTACAAAATGGCTACGCGCTCCCCGGCATTCAGGCTGCCCATGCTCAATTCGCTGATCTGCCGGGCGCAGGGGATCATTGCATCGAGCAAGGCCGCGCCGCTTTCGGTGAGTTCGACGATGACCTTGCGCCGGTCGCCCGGGTCTGGTGAAAGCTGCACCAGCTCGCGCGCCTTCAGGCGCTCGACGATGCCGCGGATGGTTGCCTGGTCCACCGCGGTGGCCTTGATCAGTTCGGCCTGGGAGCTGGGGCCGTGATCGCGCAGGGCGCACAGGGTGACGAACTGGATCGAGGTAAGCTGCGGGTCGCAGGCCTGCTGCTGGAAGATCGCCGTGTGCCGTTGGTAGGCCTTGCGCAGCAAGTGCCCGACCTGTTCGGTAACGTCGTAGGGGGTGTTGTCGAGCGGGGCGCTGCTGGGTGTGGTTTTTTTCGACATAGGATGGCTTGGGCTGGGTGGAAAGAGGCTGGCCGGCCGCCAATAGCGGAGCGCCCGGCCAGTATAACCCCTATCGCGCTCGCGACTCCTCTGGTGCAACCACGTCGCCGGCCAGCACTACCGCCTTGTCATCCAGGTAGATATCGCAGTTGCGCAGCGGGATGTCCAGGTGGCACGGGGTCTTGCGCTTGCCGCCGACCTCGGTGTTGGGGCCGGTGGAGAACAGGAAGTTGCCGTAGAACGCACGGGCATCCATGCACATGCCGTCGTTGCGGTCGTGCAGGCCCATGGCCGTCCATTGCGCGCGCGGCTGCAGGCCCCAGCCTATGTGCGAGATGCCGTATACCTCGGGGTCGTTGAAGTATTTCATGTAGTCACGCAGGTACTCGGCCTCGAAGCCGCCATGTATGCCGGTGATGAAGCCTTTTTCGATTTCCAGGGTGATGCGCTCGCGGCAATAGTTCTTGAACGGCAGGATGATGTCGCCCACGTCCAGCACCAGCGTGCCCTCGGCGCTGTCCTCGTTCGGCCAGGTGAACAGAAAGCCGCTGGGCCAGTGGTCCCAGCGCCCCGGTTCGTCGGCATAGCCGTACTCAGTCACGGCCGGGTACTGGCCGAGCGGGGCATGGAAGTCGCTACCGGCCTTGGACCGCACATGCAGGCTGCGCGCCTGTTTCAACAGGGTTTCGGCAGCCAGCACCCGGCGTTTGTCGTCTTCGGTCGGTAGCATGCGCGCCAGCACCTCGGGTGGCTCCACGGCCAGCAGGATGCGCGTGCCGGTCTTGAGAATCTGCTCCTGCTCGGGCGAGTGCAGCAGCATCATGGTGTCGACGACCAGGTCGGCGGCTTCCAGCGCCCGTTGCGCCGCCAGGTTGCCGGTCAGTGCAGTGTCGCCGCAGTAGGCCGTCATGTCGTTGCCCATGGCGGTCGGGTGGTTGAACGCCGGCAGCTCTACCGCATACACCTTGGCCTTCAAACGTTGGGCGGCCTCCATGGCGGCGTTGACCGTGCGCGGGTCGGAGTAGTGGCTCTTGAGCACGGCCACGCTCTGCGTTTCGTCCACGCGAGACAGCTTCAGTACGTGCTCGAACATCTGGGTCAGTTGTGCATTGCTCACCGGCATCGGGGTTCTCCTGGGTGGCGTTGACAGGGGCGCACCATGGCAGTGCCTGGTGCTTCATCTCGGTGCAAAATAATAGTGTGTACACCATATATGTGCAGATGAAAGCGCATCCTGCCAGCGAGCGCAAGTGATCTGTCCAAACGTTACATATCCACACATTGACCAGTATTTACGGTAACAATCAGCCGGGTGTCGTTTCGATCAGCTGTTTGAAAAATATTTTCAGCTGGCTCTTTTCAAAGGTCATTTGTAGCGTATACGCTCTAAATCGTCAGGCGGTTGAACCGCTGGCCACCTATCAGAACAAGAGGAGACATACCCATGCGGGGTAGGCAGAAAATCGCAATCGTCGGTGCAGGTCTGGGTGGGGCGGCCGCCGCCACGTTGCTGCAACAGGCCGGGTTCGATGTCGAGGTATTCGAACAGGCTCCGGCGTTTACCCGCCTGGGCGCGGGCATTCATATCGGCCCTAACGTGATGAAAATCTTCCGCCGCATGGGGCTGGAGCAGAAGCTGGAGCTGATGGGCTCGCACCCGGACTTCTGGTTCAGCCGCGACGGCAATACCGGTGATTACCTGTCGCGCATTCCGCTGGGCGAGTTTGCCCGCCGCGAATACGGCGCCGCCTACATCACCATCCACCGTGGCGACCTGCACGCCCTGCAGATCGAGGCCATCCAGCCGGGCACCGTGCACTTCGGCAAGCGCCTGGAAAAGATCGTCGACGAAGGTGACCAGGTGCGCCTGGACTTCGCCGACGGCACCCATACCGTGGCCGACATCGTCATCGGGGCCGACGGCATCCACTCGAAGATCCGTGAAGAGTTGCTGGGGGCTGAAGCGCCGATCTACAGCGGCTGGGTCGCGCACCGTGCACTGATTCGCGGGGTGAACCTGGCACAGCATGCCGATGTGTTCGAGCCCTGCGTCAAATGGTGGTCCGAAGACCGCCACATGATGGTCTACTACACCACCGGCAAGCGCGACGAGTATTACTTCGTCACCGGCGTGCCACATGAAGCCTGGGACTTCCAGGGTGCGTTCGTCGACAGCAGCCAGGAAGAAATGCGCGCAGCCTTCGAAGGCTACCACCCCACGGTGCAGAAGCTGATCGACGCTACCGAATCGATCACCAAGTGGCCGTTGCGCAACCGCAACCCGTTGCCGTTGTGGAGCCGTGGCCGCCTGGTGCTGCTGGGCGACGCCTGCCACCCGATGAAGCCACACATGGCCCAGGGCGCGTGCATGGCCATCGAGGACGCGGCCATGCTGACCCGCTGCCTGCAGGAGACCGGGCTGTCCGACCACCGCACGGCGTTCGCCCTCTACGAGGCCAACCGTAAAGAGCGGGCATCGCAGGTGCAATCGGTATCCAACGCCAACACCTGGCTCTACAGCCAGGAAGATCCAGCCTGGGTTTACGGCTACGACCTCTATGGGCAGCAGCTTGAAAGCGGGGAGGCGGCATGAGCACCTTCGTCGCTGGTGGTAACGTCAGCGCCAATGGCATCCGCCAGCATTACCTGCGCTATGGCGGCAAGGGCCATGCGCTGATCCTGGTGCCGGGCATCACCAGCCCAGCGATCACCTGGGGCTTTGTTGCCGAGCGCCTTGGGCAGTATTTCGACACCTATGTGCTGGATGTGCGCGGGCGTGGCTTGTCTTCAAGCGGCCCCGAACTGGACTACGGCACCGACGCTTGTGCTGCGGATATTCCCGCCTTTGCCGCCGCGCTGGGCCTGGATGGCTACCATCTGCTCGGTCACTCGATGGGTGCGCGTTTTGCCATCCGCGCAGCCGCCCAAGGGGCACCGGGGCTGCAGCGGCTGGTGCTGGTCGACCCACCGGTGTCCGGGCCGGGCCGCCGTGCCTACCCGAGCAAGTTGCCGTGGTACGTCGATTCGATCCGCCAAGCCACGGTTGGCATGAGCGGCGATGACATGCGCGCCTTCTGTGCCACCTGGAGCGACGAGCAGCTGGCCCTGCGTGCCGAGTGGCTGCACACCTGCTACGAGCCGGCGATCGTGCGGGCCTTCGATGATTTCCACGAGGTCGATATCCACCAGTACCTGCCCGCGGTGCGCCAGCCGGCATTGCTGATGGTGGCCGGGCGGGGTGGAGTGATCGAGCCCCGTGACATTGCTGAAATGCGCGAGCTCAAGCCGGATATCCAGGTCGCGTACGTGGACAACGCCGGCCACATGATCCCCTGGGATGACCTGGACGGTTTCTTCGCCGCCTTTGGCGACTTCCTCGACCACCCCCTCGTCTGACGGAGCACGAGACATGACCCAGCTATACCGCATCGGCCAGATCGTGCCGAGTTCGAACACCACCATGGAAACCGAAATTCCGGCGATGCTCAACGCACGCCAGGCGATCCGCCCCGAGCGGTTCACCTTCCATTCCAGCCGCATGCGCATGAAGCACGTGAAGAAGGAAGAACTGGCCGCGATGGACGCCGAGTCCGACCGCTGCGCAGTCGAGCTGTCCGACGCCAAGGTCGATGTGCTGGGCTATGCCTGCCTTGTGGCGATCATGGCCATGGGGCTGGGCTATCACCGCCAATCTGAGAAGCGCCTGCAGCAGGCCACCGCCGACAATGATGCACTGGCACCGGTGATCACCAGCGCCGGGGCGCTGGTCGAGGCCTTGCATGTGATGAAGGCCAAGCGCATTGCCATCGTCGCACCGTACATGAAGCCGCTGACCGAGCTGGTGGTGAACTACATCCGCGAGGAAGGCTTCGAGGTGCAGGACTGGCGCGCGCTGGAAATCCCCGACAACCTCGCCGTGGCCCGTCACGACCCGGCCAACCTGCCGGGCATCGTCGCCGGCATGGACCTTGAAGGCGTCGATGTGGTGGTGCTGTCGGCGTGCGTGCAGATGCAATCGCTGCCGGCAGTGGCCAAGGTCGAGGCGCAAACCGGCAAGCCGGTAGTCACCGCTGCCATCGCCACCACCTACGCGATGCTCAAGGCGCTGGACCTGGAGCCGATCGTGCCGGGCGCCGGTGCCTTGCTGTCGGGCGCCTACTGAAATCGGGAGACGGACATGAGCGACGCACAAAGCGCCCGTGACAACTACCAGGGCGTGTGGGGCCAGCGCATCGGCTTTGGCCGCAAGCCGGCCCTGCTGATGATCGACTTCATGCAGGGCTACACCACCCCGGGCGCACCGCTGTACGCCCCGGGCGTGGTCGCGGCAGTCGAGCAGGCCGCCGGCCTGCTGGCGTTGGCGCGCGACTGCGGTACCTTGGTGGTGCATACCAACATCCGCTACCAGCCGCCGCATTTTGCTGACGGCGGCGTGTGGGTGCGCAAGGCGCCGGTGATGAAGGACATGGTCGAAGGCAACCCGCTGGCAGCCTTTTGCGAGGCCGTTGCGCCACAGGCAGGGGAGGTGGTGCTGAGCAAGCAGTACGCCAGCGCTTTCTTCGCCACCAGCCTGGCCCCGCTGCTGCATGCACAGGGGGTGGATACCGTGGTGCTGGCTGGCTGCTCGACCAGCGGCTGCATCCGCGCCAGTGCGGTGGATGCCATGCAGCACGGGTTTCGAACCATCGTGGTGCGCGAGTGTGTCGGTGACCGCCACAGCGACCCGCACGAAGCCAACCTGTTCGACATCGACAGCAAGTACGGCGATGTCGTCACCCGGCAGGATGCCATGCAGCAACTCAGGCACCTGGCCGGCTGAACGCCGGGCAGCGCCTATCCAATAACAATCAAGGACCGGTGCGGGAAGCCCGTCCATGACCGCCTGCTGTCCGGGTGGTCGCCCCGCAGGAGCACTCGGGGTCTTCAGGCGCTGTCCAGGCCCGCCGCGTAGAATGCGCGGCGTGCCCGGCGCGTCGAAAACTGCTGGCCTTAAAACAACCACAAAGTCGCCCGCCAGGAGACAGGAAATGCCAATTGCGAATGCAACCACGGTCCACAGTGACATCGACCATGGCACGAAAGCGCTGTACAGCAAGATCACCTGGAGGCTCATCCCCTTCTTGTGTTTCTGCTACCTCGCAGCTTATCTGGACCGCATCAATGTCGGCTTCGCCAAGCTGCAGATGCTCGAAGACCTGCAGTTCAGCACAGCGGCCTATGGCCTGGGTGCAGGGCTGTTCTTCGTCGGCTACATCATCTTCGAAGTGCCGAGCAACCTGATCCTGCAGCGCGTTGGCGCCAAGCTGTGGATCGCCCGCATCATGATCACCTGGGGCCTGCTGTCGGCCTGCACCATGTTCGTCACCAGCACCACCCAGTTCTATATACTGCGTTTCCTGCTGGGGGCGGCCGAAGCCGGCTTCCTGCCAGGCGTGCTGTACTACCTGACCATGTGGTACCCCACCTATCGCCGCGGGCGCATCATTGCCTTGTTCATGATCGGGCTGCCGTTGTCGAGCGTGATTGGCGGGCCGATTTCTGGCTGGATCATGGGGCATTTCGACCAGGTTCAAGGTTTGCATGGGTGGCAGTGGCTGTTCCTGCTGGAGGCGATCCCCAGCGTTTTACTCGGCATCCTCACGTTCTGGGCACTGCCTAACCATTTCCAGCAGGCCAAATGGCTGTCGGCTGACGACAAGGCACAACTGGCGGCAGACCTGGCCGCGGACGATGCCGAGGGCAAGGACAGCAAACACAGCTTCCGCGATGGCTTCTTCAACCTTAAGGTGTGGATGCTCGGTGGTATCGACTTTTCGATCCTGCTCAGCGCCTATGCGATGGGCTTCTGGATGCCGACCTTCATCCGCGATGCGGGCGTCAGCGACACCTTCCATATCGGCCTGCTCACGGCCATTCCAAGCCTGGCCGCGCTGGCTGGCATGCTCATGATCGGGGCCAGCTCCGACCGCCACCGCGAGCGCCGCTGGCACATCATCGTGCCGTTCATCATTGGTGCAATCGCCATGGCCAGCAGCACCTTGTTCAGCCAGAACCTGGTGATGACCGTGGTGCTGTTCGCCATTGCCTCGGCGGCGATCATCGGCGCGGTGCCGGTGTTCTTCAGTCTGCCGGCGACCTTCCTCAAAGGCACCGCAGCCGCCACCGGCTTTGCCCTGGCCTGTTCGGTAGCCAACATCGCCGGCCTGGTGAGCAACTCACTGATGGGCGTGGTCACCGACCTCACCGGCACCTCGCACGCTGCGCTGTGGGTGTTTGCCGGCTGCCTGATCCTCAGCTGCTTCCTGGTCATCGCCTTGCCGGCCAAGCTGGTCAACCGCTAGCGGCCCAGCGCTTCACGCAACGGCAGGGCAGGCGGGCCGGGGGCCCGCCTGCCGACCTCTCTCGATGCAACCCGCACGTCGGTGGCCATGCAGTGCCGCCGCGCCGGGTTGCTGTTGCCCAAATCCAGGAGTAGCCCTATGCAAGGTTTCACTGCGCCGCGTTTTTCTTCGTCTGCACGCCTGGCCGGCGGTTGTATTGCCGCCGCCTTGTGTGCAGAGGCCACGGCAGAAGAGGCCGGTTTCATCGAAGGTGCCCGCGCCACGCTGCAGGCGCGCAATTACTTCTTCAGCCGCGACTATGCCGATATCAAGGGCGCCAGCACCCAGTCGCGCACCCAGGAATGGGCGCAAGGGTTTATCCTCAATGCCAGCTCCGGTTATACCCAGGGCACCGTTGGCGTGGGTGTGGATGTTACTGGCCTGCTGGGTTTCAAGCTCGACAGCAGCCCGGAACATGCCCGGTCCGGGTTGCTGCCCAGCCTGGACAGCGGCAAGTCGGCGGACGAATACAGCCGCGTGGGTGCGGCGATCAAGTTCAAGGTGTCGCAAACCGAGCTGAAAGTGGGCGAGTTGATGCCCAACCTGCCGGTGCTGCTGTTCAGCGATTTGCGCCTGCTGCCGCCGACATACCAGGGCGCGATGCTGGAGTCGCGCGAGTTCGCCGGGTTGACCCTGAGCGCCGGCCAGTTCCGCTCCACCAGCCTGCGCGACTCGTCCAACAGCCAGAAGATGTACGCGCTGGTCAACGACCCGATCAACCCGGCGCGGCTGGCGCGTTTTACCAGCGACCGGTTCAACTACGTGGGTGCCGACTATGCCTTCAACGACAACCGAACCAGCGTCGGTGTCTGGCAGGCGCAGCTGGAGGATATCTACCAGCAGCGCTTCTATAGCTTCAAGCATGCCGAGCCGCTGGGGAGCTGGACGCTGGGGGTCAATGCCGGCTACTTCGATGCCCGCGAGGACGGGAGCAAGGTGGCTGGCGACTACGATAACCATGCGCTGTTCAGCCTGTTCTCGGCCAAGACCGGCGGGCATACCTTTTATGTGGGCTATCAGCAGATCGGCGGCGATGACGGCTTTATCCAGGTAGGCGCCAACACCAACCCGATGGGTAATACGCTGCCGACCTATGAGTTCTCGGCGCCGGGTGAACGCTCGTGGCAGGTGCGACATGATTACAATTTTGTCGCCTTGGGGCTTCCAGGGCTGACGTCGACCCTGCGTTATGTGAAGGGCCGGGACGTGGAGACAGGGCTGGGCTTTGAAGGGCGTGACCGCGAGCGTGACCTGGACCTGGCCTACGTGGTGCAAAGCGGGCCGTTGGCCGGGCTTGGGATACGGGTGCGCAATGTGATGGCGCGCTCCAACTACCGGACAGATATAGATGAGAACCGCTTGATTCTGAGTTACACGATCAAGGTGTTCTGAGGGGGTAGGTGACCCGGCGCCAGCTCGGCTTCCGAAGCAACCTTATGCTGCGAAGAAGCAATAGCTGCCTAAGGCAGTCGTTTGCCTTACCGCTCTCTTCGCAGCGCAAGGCTGCTCGTGCAAGGGGATGGGTAGGCCTGAGCTGTGAAGCATGACAATGGCTCTTGCAGGTCACTGCAAGGTGTCGGGCTTCAGGCTATCCGGCAGTTGCCGAAGGGCCTCCTCAAGCCGCGCGATCGGCCCAGTGAGTTGATCCGCTTCCTTGTCCTTGCCTTCACCTCTCAGGCGCTCACGCGCAACGCGCAGGTTAAGCAGATTTTTCTGCAACTTCAGTGCAGAGGTTTTGAACGAGTCCATGCTTTTCTCACGCTGTAGGCTTCCGTACCGTTGTAGGAAAAATGGACCGTAGCAGCTCGAATTTGCCGGGGAAACTGATGTTTCATACAGGCAATACTCATTGCCGCGACCTTTCCTACGGAGTGCGGTAAATAATCCTACAAGTCGTGTTTCAGATCGTGTCCTCCCAAGCAAACTCAATCTACCGTATTGGCTGGGTTCGGGCGCTTTCGAGGGGCAGCGCACCCAACGCAGGTGCTGGGTAAACCTGGAGGCGTGTTTAGAAACTTCATGTATCAATTGCCGGCCCGCGAGCGACACGTGCTCAGCGTCAACCACTGCGGCTGAATCCAGCTCGGCGGCATCTGCGCGTCACATCTGATCCGCTTTTTTTCCATAAACCTGAATCTGTAACCGTATCAGCCCAAGCTCGACAATATGCCCATTCCCGCATCACAACTGTAGAGGTTCCAATGGGCAAGCTGGCGCTGTTCCTGGGTGGTTTTCTGCTGCTGACCATTCTGATTGGTATTCTTGGCACCATTCCGCCAAGCTGAGTTCAACTGCGTTTCCCCCTGCGCGGCCCGTCCACTCCAAGCGACGGGCCCAATCTGTTGGCCAATGGCCGGTCATCTTTTTTATCGCACTGCTGGGTCAGCATCAGGTGCAAGTCATTCTCAGGGCAGACGTGGATCGAGCGGGTCAGGCTGGCCAATTCGCCTTTCTGCTTGTGCGATAAGTCGTTCTTTACGCTGGGAAATCTGTCCACAAAAAACGTGGGTAGGTCTGTGGATAAAGTGCTGCAAGCCAGACCCGCGGCGGGCTCTGTTAAATTGAGCAGAATTTGAACAGTCGTTTCATGGCTTGTTTCAGTACAGCGGGCCGGCTCGGCGCAGGGCGGCCAGCAAGTCACGCACCCGCGTCGGCAACTCGCCGGCAGGGTATACAGCATGCATCTGTGGGTCCTGGCCGCTACTGGACGTCAAGCGGTACTGCGGGCACACCCGCACCAGGCGCCCGGCCTTGACCTGTGCTTCGCCGACCCAGGCGGCAAGGCGGGCGATGCCGGCGCCGGCCAGGGTGCTGTGGTATACCGCGCCTCCCGAGCCCAAGCGAAGCCTGGGCCTGGGGCGAAGGCTGGTGATCTGGTCATCGTGGCAAAAGTGCCAGGCCTTGAGGATGCGTGGCGCGGTATGCAGGATCAAGGTGTGTCCATCCAGGTCTTCCGGATGTTGCGGTGTGCCAGCCAGGGCCAGATATGCCGGGCTGGCATACAGGTGGCGCTGGTAGGGCCAAAGCGGGTAGCCGATCAGCTCGCTCGATTGCGGGAAGGCACCGCGCACCACGAAATCGAATTTACCTTGCAGCGGGTCAAGGGCTTCGTCGCTGTACTGCACGTCCAGGGTCACCTGAGGGTGGCGGCGGGAAAACTCGGCAAGCACTTGCGGTAGCACATGCTCTCCCAGCAGTTGCGGCGCGGCAAAGCGAATCCAGCCTTGGGCGCTGCCGCTGAGCGCGGCCAGTTCGTCGGCAGCATCGCGTTGCACATCCAGCAAGCGTTCGGCATGCGGCAGCAAGCGCTCGCCGGCCTCGGTCAGGGTGACGGCGTTGGCGTTTCGGTTGAGCAGTTTGCTTCCCGCATTGTCTTCCAGGGTTTGTACCGCGCGTGTAACTGCGCTGGGCGAACGCCCCAGGGCGCGGGCGGCAGCAACGAAGCTGCGCTTGTGCGCCACGCTGACGAACGCCTGAATTTCCCGCAGCATGTCCAGTGCCATGGCCTGCTCCTCGTTGCAGTTATCGCAATATGGCATTTCAACACAAGTGTGCCACTTTGATTAGCCTTGCAGGCGTCTTCACTGCCTGGAACCGCGTCATGATGGATATTGCTGTGCTTTCTGTGTTCGCCTTCGCCGCTGGGTTGATCGACGCCGCGGTGGGTGGTGGCGGGCTGATCCAGATCCCGGCCTTGTTCAACGTGTTGCCCTCTGCGCAACCGGCCGCCTTGCTCGGCAGCAACAAACTGGCGTCCGTGTGCGGCACGGCCTTCGCGGCCCGCTCGTTCATCCGTAAAGTGACGCTGGATTGGGGGTTGATCGTACCGGCGGCACTCAGTGCCTTTGTCATGTCGTTCGCGGGGGCCGCCACGGTGTCGCTGGTACCCCCCAGCGTGATGCGCCCGGCGGTGCTGGTGCTGATCGTGCTGATGGCTGTCTACACCTTCTGCAAGAAGGACTTCGGCACCTTGCACACACCTGCGCAGGTCGGCCGCAAGGAGCAGTGCCTGGCAGTACTGATCGGCGGTGCTATCGGCTTCTACGATGGCCTGTTCGGCCCGGGCACCGGTAGCTTCCTGATCTTCCTGTTCATCCGTTTCTTCGCTCTGGACTTCCTGCACGCCTCGGCTTCGGCCAAGGTGGTGAACATTGCCACCAACCTGGCGGCGCTGGTGTTCTTCGTGCCGACGGGCAACGTGCTGTACGCCATAGCCTTGCCCATGGCGGTGTGCAACATTCTCGGCGCGCTGACCGGTACCTGGCTGGCGGTACGCAAGGGTGCCGGGTTTGTTCGCGGGCTGTTCCTGGTGCTGTTGTGTGTGCTGATCGCCAAACTGTCGTGGGACCTGCTGACCGGCTAGTTCAGATCACCAGGCGCTGTGCTTCGGCCTGTTCGACGCGGTTGCGGCCCCGGGCCTTGGCCCGGTACAGCGCCTGGTCGGCACTGGCCAGCAGTTCGTCGAGGCTGGGGGCCGGCATGTCTGCGTCGCAGCCTGCCACACCGATACTCACGGTAATCTGCAGGCGCTGGTCGGCCTGTGTCACGTGCAGGTCCTGTATGGCGCGGCGCAGGCGTTCGGCGGTGAAGTTGGCCCGCTCTGGCGCAAGTCCGGGCAGGATGACAACGAATTCTTCGCCACCCAGCCGTGCGATCAGTTCATCGTTGTGCAGTTGGTCCTGCAGGGTGCTGGCGAATTGGCGCAGCACCTGGTCACCGACGGCATGGCCGTGGGCATCGTTGATCGACTTGAAGTGGTCGATGTCCAGCATCATCAGGGTCAGCGGCAGCGCCTGGGCGTGCTGCTGGCGGCTCTCCAGCAGCGCGTTGGCACGGCGTGTGAAGGCGCTGCGGGTGAGCACGCCGGTGAGGTGATCGACGGTGGCCTGGTGCGCCAGGCGGGCCATGAGGCTACGGTTGGCCTGGCTGACGCAGGCCACCACCAGCGGCCCGAGCACCAGCATGGCGATGCCCAGGCGCGCCGACATCAGCGTGGTAACCCCAGGTTCGCTTTGCGGCACGCTGAAATGCATGAGGTTTTGCGCCACGGCCACGATGAGCGTACTGCCGGCCGTGAGCGTCAGCAATGAAACCAGGAACGGTGAATAGGTCCAGGCACACCACAGTAATGCGGCAATCGGGAAGGCAATGGCCCCAGGGCCACCGAATGCGATGCTGAATGCCAGCGAGGCCAGCAGTACCAGCAACGGCGCCAGGCGAATGGGCTGCGCGCCGCCGCGCACCAAGGCCCGCACCGAGGGTGCTGTAAGCAGCACCGGCAGCACCAGCACGCCGGTCGAGAACTGTTCGCTGAACCAGGCTAGCCAGGTGGCGCGCAACGACTGTTCGAACCAGGGTGCGGCCATTACCGCTGCCATGCTGGCCGCCACCATGGCAGCGGCGGCGCAGGCGGCGAACACGCTGAGTACGCCGTGCGGGCTGCGCATGCGCCGGTGCATGCGTGGCAGGCGCGACAGCAGCTGCCAGAGGGTGACCACCACGCCAAGATTGCACAGGTTTAACCACAGAGCCGGTACCCAGGCACTGCCACACAGCAGGTCGGCCCCGACCATGGCCAGCCACACCAGGCTAAAGCCCGTAAACGTGGCTTGACGGGGGTAGCGCAGCAGTACGCCGGCCAGTACGGCATTGACTGGCCAGAACAGCGACAGCGATTCGATCGGGCGTGCCAGGATACCGCCCAGGGTAAGGGCGAAGGTTACGCCAACTACAACGACATAAGGCAACACGCGCGATTGGGCTGGAAAAACCATGAACTCGACCGGCAAGCGGAAACGAAATCCAGGACAACGCGATAGAGCACCTGGGGCAATTACCCGCAGTGTGTTGGCTCAGGGTGGTTGATGTCAATCTGCCGCGATTGGTTGCGATAATGTCAAATTGCCTTTATTTCTGGCCACTTTCCTCACAGCCCGAAGAACCACGGCACCATCACGACGGTAACCAGCATCACCAGCACGGTGAACGGCACGCCAATCTTGACGAAGTCAGCGAAGCGGTATTGCCCGGGCCCAAGCACCAGCGTGTTGACCGGTGATGACACCGGCGTCATGAAAGCCGCCGACGCGGCCAGTGCGACGGTCATGGCGAACGGGTAGGGCGACATGCCCAGCTGCGCCGCAGTGCTGACAGCCACCGGCGCCATCAGAACCGCGGTGGCGGTGTTGGAAATGAACAGCCCGATCACTGCGGTGACGGCGAACAGGCAGGCAAGAATGGCGCTAGGGCCGGCACCACCCAGCACGTTCACCAGCCCACCCACCGCCAGGTCGATGCCACCGGTTTTCTGCAGCGCCTGGGCGAAGGGCAGCATGCCCACGATCAGCACCAGGCTTTGCCAGTGGATGGCGCGGTAGGCACTGTTCATGTCGATGCAACGGCCTGCGCCCATCAGCAAGCAGCCGATCAACGCTGCCATGACATTGGGTACGGCGCCGCTGACCATTAGCCCGACCATTACCGCCAGGCTAAGCAACGCTTGCGGCGCGCGAGTGCGGGCTGGTGCGACCAGGTCGATCTCGGCGGGCAAGCTCAGGACCAGGAAATCTTTGGGCTTGCTTTGCAATTGGCGTACTGCCTTCCACGGGCCGACTACCAGCAGCGTGTCGCCAAGGCGCAGCTTTTCTTCCACCAGTTGCTCTTCGATAGCGGCCTGATCGCGGCGCAGGCCGACCACGTTGAGGCCATAGCGGGTGCGAAACGCCAGTTCGAGAATACTCTTGCCGATCAACTGCGAGCCGGGTGGCAGCGAGACCTCAGCCATTCCCAAATCCTGGGACTGGTCGATGAAGTAGGCGGCCTTGAAGTGCAGCGGCTCCAGGTGCATGGTTTGGCACAGGCTGCGCAGGTCGTCATGCTTGGCGAACAGGTCGAGCAGCAGCACGTCGCCCTGATGCAGCACGGTGCCCGAGTCGGCCGCGATCACGCGCGTGGTGAACTTGTGCTGGCGCTCGATACCGATCACGTTGGCGCCGTGTCTGGTGCGCAGTTGCAGCTCGCCAAGGTTGTGGCCGATCAGCGGCGATTGAGGGCGGATGCGCAGGCGTCGTTCACGGCCGTTGAGCTTGTAGTCCAGTACCAGGTCCAGCAAGGTGCGGCGGCTTTCCACCCGGCCGTCCTTGCGCACTTCACCGTTGAGCCAGTGCCGAGTCAGCAGCATGTAGCCAATGCCCAGCACCAGTACCACCAGGCCGAACGGGGTAAAGCTGAAGAAGCTGAACCCCGCTTCGCCATGGCGGACCAGCTCGCTGTGCACCACCACGTTGGGCGGTGTGGCGACCAGGCTGAGCATGCCACTGATGAGGCCGGCAAAAGCCAGTGGCATCATCAGGCGGCTGGGTGACAGCTGCAGGCGCGCAGCGATGCTCAGCACCACCGGGATGAAAATGGCCACCACGCCGGTGGAGCTCATTATCGATCCCAGCCCGGCCACCGCCACCATCAGCAGTACCAGCAGGCGTGCTTCGCTATTGCCGGCCCGCTCGCTCATCCATTCGCCGATGCGATAGGCAATGCCGGTGCGCACCAGGCCTTCGCCAATCACGAACAGGGCGGCGATCAGCACCACGTTGGGGTCGCTGAACCCGGCCAGGGCCTGTTCCACGGTAAGGATGCCGAGTAGTGGCAGGGCGAGAATCACCAGCAGCGCGACCACGTCCATGCGTGGGCGGTTGATGACGAACAGGGTAATCACGATGGCCAGCAGGCCGAGGACCCAGAGCAACTCATGGTTCATGGGGAGGGGGTGTTCCTTCACACGGGGGCACGATAGACAGTAGCAGTCAGTGTGCCAGCTTGTAGTGAAGGGGGTGTTGATGTGCTGCAACAAAAAGGGCCGCTATGCGGCCCTCCGGTCACGGGGTCAGTGACGGTGGCGGTGGTGCTTCTTGCTGCCGCGGTTGTTGTCGCCCAGATGGTTGCCGAGGGCACCACCGGCCGCGCCGCCCAGGCCGGCACCCACGGTCGAACCGGTCTTGCCGCCTACTGCGCCGCCCAGCAGCGAGCCGCCGGCCGAGCCCAGGCCACCGCCGATGGCGGCTTCGGTACGGTTGCCTTTGCGCGCACCGACAGCGCTGCCGGCTGCGCCGCCAACGCCGGCACCGATGGCTGCGCCGGTCTTGCCGCCGAGCTGTTGACCAACAACGTTGCCCAGGACACCCCCCAGGCCACCGCCAATGGCGGCAGTACCGTCACCGGCGAAAGCGCCCTGGCATAGCAGCAGGCCAAGGGCAAGGGAAGGCAGAGTCAGACGCATGATACGAACCTCAAAGGAATCATCAGGATAAGTCGCCGCGCAACGGGCGGCAGGTCAGGGCTGAAAGGACGCTTCAGCGGTAGTAGCGGTCACCGCGGTATTGCCGATCGTCATCGTCGTCGCGGTCATGGCGATGGTGGTGGCGATGGTCACGGTCGCGGTCACGCCAGCCGTCGTCATCATGGTAGCGATGGCTATGGCAACCTGCGGTCAGCAGGACAACAGCAACCAGAGAAAGGCTTGCAAGACGCGTGAGCACGATATAGGTCCTTGATCCGCATAGGTTTACGGGGCACCTTTTAAGACTGGGACCGATCGATTTGGTTTCCCGGGCGGGCAAAAAAATTGTGCTTCAAGTGATCAGCGCCAAGGCGTTCGCCTGAAAGAACGGGCTGTGGCGCTGACCGGCATTGATCGTTCCAAGCGTATCAACACGTTCTGGCCATGCTTGGCCGGCGGCGAAGTGCTGTGCAATGGGTCGCCTTGGCCGGGGCGTGTCGAATCAGGATGCCGGTTGAATCGCCAGCACCACGCCATTGGTGATCTGCACCAGCACATAATGCTTGCCCATGCGCACCCAGTGGCTTTCCTTTTCCGGTTCGGGCAGGCCTTTGGCTTTCCAGTCCTGGATGGCCTGGTCATCGCGTTTGTACTGGTCCGGGGCCTTGTCGCCGACGTTCAGTTCACGGTTGTGGGTTTCGGGGGCGGTGATGCTTTCTTCGCTCGAGGGGGCGGCGCTGACGCTCAGAGGCAGGCAAGGCAGGGCGGCGAGTAGCAGATAGTGCAGTTTCATGATGCGTTCCTCGTGATGGCATGTTTTATCTGCGACAGCGGCAAGTGCGTGGCAATTCACTCGGGATGCCTGCCAGTGCTAGAGTCGCCTTCTTTTTTGCGACCCCGAGGATGGAACATGCGTGCGATTCTGCCGTTGGCTGCGGTGCTGATGCTGGCTGGTTGTGCTTCTGCGACCATGGAAACGGCGCGTGGCGGCAAGCCGACTGCGCAGCTCGACTCGCACAAGGCGCCAGAGCTGGTGGCCCAGTGCATCCAGTTCAGCTGGCAGGAGGAGAAGGTGTTCGGTGATGACGCCAGCGGCTACCTGGAGCCTCGCAAGCAGGGCGGGTTCACCGTGTTTACCCGTGAGGCCGAAGCGTTCGTGGACGTTTACCCGCAGTCGGGCGGCACGCGTGTGGATTACTACGCGAAGCAGAACGACGGCGTGGCCCTGCAACGCCGAGCGGCTGCTGCAACCTGCCTGTAACGGCTGGCGCTATCGCCGCTCCTGTAAGGGCCCGTGCATTCAGGGTACTGAGCAAGGCAGTTGTTGCCACAGCAGAGGCGCGCGGGCTTTACAATTTTTTTCAAGGCAGTTGTGTCGCAGCGCGCGCGGTGGCGGCTAGCATAAGGTGCTTCCACGCAAGGACGACACCATGGACCGTTCACTGCAACTCAACCGTATAAGCTGGGATGAGCGTGCCCCGTTGCACGCCGCTTCGAAGGACTACGAGGTCGAACGCCTGGTCCAGCAACACGGGCACTTGTCCGAAACCGTACGCTTTGACCTGCCATTGCTCGGTGACATCGACGGGCTTGATACGGTCCACTTGCAATGCCACATCGGCACTGACACCCTGTCGCTGGCGCGCCTTGGCGCCAAGGTTTGCGGCCTGGATTATTCCAAGGCTTCGCTGGCCGAGGCGCGGGCATTGGCCGAGCGTTGCGCGCTGCCCATCCGGTATGTCGAGTCTGACGTCTATGCCGCCGACAAGGTACTGCCGGCGGGTACGTTCGACCTGGTCTACACCGGTATTGGCGCGCTCTGCTGGTTGCCCCGCATCGAGCCTTGGGCGCGCACCGTCGCGGCACTGCTGAAACCGGGCGGGCGGCTGTTCCTGCGCGACGGGCACCCGATGCTGATGGCTGTCAACGAAGATCATCAGGACCGCCTGCAGCTCGAATATCCGTATTTCGAACACGAAGCGCCGACGGTGTGGCACACCGACCAGACCTACGTCGAAACCGATCAACGCCTGGCCCACACCGAAACCCACGAGTGGAACCACGGCCTGGGTGAAGTGATCACCGCCTTGCTGGCTCACGGCCTGCAGCTGACAGCGCTGGTCGAGCACCAGAGCATCCCCTGGGAGGCGCTGCCGGGGCAGATGGTCAAGGGCGTAGACGGCGAATATCGCCTGCGCGAGCAGCCTGCACGCCTGCCCCTGAGTTACACCTTGGTCGCCGTCAAAGCCTGATCAGGACAGGAAGCCACCGTCGACATTGAGGGTGGTGCCGGTGGTGTAGCTGGAGGCATCGCTGGCCAGGTACAGCACCGCGCCCGCCATTTCCTTGGGGTCGGCCACGCGCTTGAGGGGGATCTGCTGCAAGGCGGCATTGAGGATGGCTTCGTTCTTCACCAGTGCCGAAGCGAACTTGGTGTCGGTCAACCCCGGCAGTAGCGCGTTGCAGCGAATACCGAAGGGTGCACACTCTTTGGCGAACACCTTGGTCATGTTGATGACCGCTGCCTTGGTCACCGAGTAGATGCCTTGGAACAGCCCGGGTGAAACACCGTTGATCGACGCCACGTTGATGATGCTGCCGCCGCCGTTCTCGCGCATCAGCTTGCCAGCCTCCACCGACATGAAGAAGTAACCACGTATGTTCACGTCCACGGTCTTCTGGAACGCCCCTGGGTCGGTGTCCAGCACATTGCAGAATTGCGGGTTGGTGGCTGCATTGTTGACCAGCACGTCCAGTCGCCCGAACTGTTCGCGAATGCCGGCGAACACCTGCTGAATCTGTTCCAGCTCACCAATGTGGCAGGGCACAGCCGTGGCCTTGCCGCCGGCGGCAATGATGGCGTCGGCCACCTGCTGGCACCCGTCAAGCTTGCGGCTGGAAACGATCACATGGGCCCCTTGCTGCGCGAGCAAGTGGGCGATGGCCTCGCCGATGCCACGGCTGGCGCCGGAAACAAAGGCAATCTTGCCGTCGAGGTCGAACAGGTGGGTCTTGGACATGCTGTTTTCCTTGTTATCCGTCGTCGTGGGCTGTGCTCAGAGGCTGGACTTGGAAATGACCTGCAAGGTCATTTGTTCCAGCAAGCGGTTCATGTGAATGAACTGGGCGAAACGCTTGTCCTGGGTCTGGCCATGGTAGTAGCGGTAGTAGATCTGCTGAACGATGCCTGCCAGGCGGAACAGGCCATAGCAATAGTAGTAATCGAAGTTGTCCAGGCGGATGCCGGCGCGCTCGGCGTAGTAATCGACGAACTGGCGACGGCTGAGCATGCCCGGCGCGTTGCTCGGCTGGCGGCGCATCAACTGCACTGGCGTCGGGTCGCCGGCTTCGATCCAGTAGGCCAGGGAGTTGCCCAGGTCCATGAGTGGGTCGCCCAGGGTGGCCATTTCCCAATCCAGCACACCGATGATGCGCATGGGGTTTTCCGCGTCCAGGATGACGTTGTCGAACCGGTAGTCGTTGTGCACGATGCCTGGGCGCGGGTGGTCGGCGGGCATTTTTTCGTGCAGCCAGGCGGTTACCGTTTCCCAGCGTGGCGCATCCGGTGTCAGGGCTTTTTCATAACGGCTGGTCCAGCCTTCGATCTGGCGCTGCACGTAGCCCTCCGGCTTGCCCAGGTCGGCCAGGCCGCAGGCGGTGTAGTCCACCTGGTGCAGCTCGACCAGGCGGTCGATGAAGCTTTTGCACAGGGCTTCGGTCCGGCTGGCGTCCAGGTTCAGTTCGGCCGGGATGTCCGAGCGCAGGATGATGCCCTTGACCCGTTCCATCACATAGAACTCGCCGCCGATCAGGCCGGTGTCGGTGCAGTGTGCATAGGCCTTGGGGCAGTAGGGGAAGCCGCTGTTCAGCTGGTTGAGGATGCGGTACTCGCGACCCATGTCGTGGGCCGACTTGGCCTTTTGACCGAAGGGTGGTCGACGCAGCACGAAGTCGCGGCCCGGGTAGCTGACCAGGTAGGTGAGGTTGGAGGCGCCGCCAGGAAACTGGCTGATGCTCGGCAGGCCGTGCAGGCCGGGGATATTGGCTTTGAAGTAAGGGTCGATGACGGCCGCGTCGAGTTCTTCGCCGGGGCGTACCTGGGTGGACTGGTCGGTGAGCGTCATGCGTCTTCCTTATTCTCGATAGCAAGTACTATTGGGTAATCTAATGGTCCGCCGGGGTTGGAACAATCGTCCCATGTGCCAAATAGGTGAGGGTGTTGCTGGTGGATCACTGCACCGAATGCAGGGCAAAAAAAACCGAAGCCGTCAGGCTTCGGTTTTTCGATCATCCGGTATTCCCAGCCCTCAGGACGGGAACAGCTCGCTGAGTTTCATCGACAGCATCATGTCGCCCTCAACCCGCAGCTTGCCGCCCATGAAGGCCTGCATGCCGTCGGTTTCGCCGCTGACGATACCCTTCAGGGTTTCGGCGTCCATCACCAGGGTGCAGTTGGCATCCGGGTTTTCGCCTTCCTGCAGGTCGCAGGTGCCGTCCTTGACGATCAGCGCGTAGTGCTTGTCTTCGTCGGTGATGTTGAAGCCGAACACCAGGTCCAGGCCGGCGGCAGCGGATGGGTTGAATTTCTCTTGCATCTTTTTGACGGCATCAGCTACGGAGGTCATGGCGCATTCCTTATAGAGTGATTTACACGTCCCCGCAGGGACACAACAAGCCGGGCTTATCGGTAGGTGACAAGCTCCGGCGCCCTCAACAGCTGCACATGGGCCTGGCTGTTGAAGGAGGCTAGTGCCACGTCGCGGCCGCGAAACTTCAGCTGGCTGAGCGACGTGTTGATGATCTGCCAGTTCAGCGCGAACGCCTGGCTGGGGGTAATACCGGTAACCAGGTGGAGCAGGGCGGCAATGGTGCCACCCGAGGTGAAGATAGCAACATGATCGCCGCTGCCGGCGCTGTCCAGCACGCGTTGCAGGCCCCCTTGTACGCGTGACGTAAACGAATGCCAGGTTTCCAGGCCATTATCGGCATGCTCGCCATCGTGCCAGCGCTGCACCATCAACGCGAACAGGCGCTGAAACTCGCTGCGATGCTGCGCAGCATTGCGCAGCACATGCAGGGCATCGGGCTCTTCCGGCAGCAGGTCGGGCAACAGGGCGCGTATCACCCCGTCGGCATCGAACTCATTGAATGCGGCGTCGGTCTCAATCGCCGGCACCGGGCAGCCGTTGGCGTGCAGCGCCTGCAGCGCCAGCCGTGCGGTATCCTGCTGGCGGCGCAGGTCGCCAGCCACGCAGCGGTCCAGCCGCACGCCCAACTGGGCCAGGTGTTCACCCAGGGCCTGGCTCTGGCGCACGCCCACGGGCGAGAGGACGTCGTAGTCATCGGCACCGAAGGAGGCTTGGCCATGTCGAATCAGGTAGAGATTGCCCACGAAAGGTTCCGGCCTGTTGGAGGTTGCTGCGAGGTTAGGATGCGGCTCACGGGCTGTCAACGAAAAAACATACAAGCGTTTGAAAAGGTTGTTTGAAAGATGTTGCCAGCGTTTACACCGGCTGGCAGCACCATAGACGCAACGGTATGCTTGCAACAGTGACGCGCCGTAGTGGCGCAGGCATTTAAGGAGTCAACGTGGAGTTTCTTGCCAACTGTCCTTGATCTCGGGTAAAGCCAAGCAGCGCGGGGCTTCCACCCAAAATGACCATCCACACCATTGAATCCAGTGTCACAAATCGTCCCAACGTGTCACAAATCGCAGTGCCCTACGTCTACCGTAGAGCCTCGGGTCGGTATCACCTTCGAGTCCGTCTCAAGGGCTGCCACACTTCCTGTACGATCTCGCTCAAGACCACGAATCGACCTGCTGCTATGACCACCGCTAAGCACCTGCTTCAGACCCTCAAGGCGTTTCACCTCGACAATCCAAAGGCATCTTGGGAGGAACTTCGGGCCAACCTTCGGGACATCGCTGAGGAAGCCTTGGGTAACCCGCAAGGAGAAGCCTATGGGCTGGTCCTGTCGGAGGTCTCTGAGAACCTCGCTGAAATCGCTCATACGATGCCGATGGGGTTAGCCCAGGCGAAGGCTGTCTTGATGGCTCAGCGGGTTCTGAAGGCTGCTGAGGGGCGCCACTCAGGGGATCTCCGTGAACTGGTCGGGCTGCTTGAGGGAGACCTGAAGGGGTATATAGGAAAAGACTATCGGTATTCTCCTGTCGATAGGAATTAGCCTGTGTCCGTCCCTGTCTGTATTACTGATGACACCAAGGCTACCTTCCAGACCCTTTACGATGCCTTTAAGGCAGAGCGGGGCGGTGACCTGTCGGCCAACACCTTGAAGAACTGGGAGAGCTGCACCAAGACCATCGCAGGGCACCTCAAGGATGCCGACATGGCGAAGCACTCCAGGGCTACCTTCGTGGGGCTTCGTGATGCCCTCTTGGCTGATGGACGTAAACCATCCTCTGTGAACAAGATCATGACCCATGCCTCCTCTGTCATAGGCTGGGCTGTGGCCACGGGCCTCATTGAGCGTGACTACACCAAGAAGCTGCTAATTGCCAAAGGTTCCGAGAGCGCTCGTGAGGCGTTCACTCAGGACCACCTGAAGGCTCTCCAAGAGTGGGCAATGGGCAACCTTGGGGAGGACTGGAAGGCATCCGCCATTGCCCTTGGGGTCGCCACTGGGGCACGCATTGGGGAGATTCATCAGCTCACTGGCAGCGATGTCTACAAGGCTAATGGCCGATGGGTCGTGGATATCAATGACAAGGACGGGAAGACCCTCAAGAACTCCTTCAGCCGTCGCATCGTCCCCTTGGTGGGCATCCCTGAGGATCACCTTGAGAAGCTCTCGCAGACTCAAGGGCGGTTGTTCGCTCAGTCCAAGAGCGGCTTCGATCAGCTCACCAATCAGATGATCCGTGACGTGCTTGGGACCAAGACAGGGGAAGGGCTGTCATTCCACTCATTGAGGCACTCCTTGTCGTCTGACCTGAAGGCCGCTGGCGTCTCTGTGGGCATCGCTCAGGCCATCTTAGGGCACAGCTCAGGGACACTGGCGTTCGATCTTTACGGGGGCAATGCGGCAGCCTCAATGGGGCTCATGGTGGACGCCTTGAAGCTGGCACGGGCGACGGTAGATAAAGCGTTTCATGGCCTCTCGCCACAATGATGTCTTAATGATACTGTTCGACCGTTTTCAAGGAGATTGCAGATGCGTAACGGTTCAATTGGATTGGTGAGTGCTATCGCACTTTTCCTCAGTTTTTCGGCTTCTGCGGGGGGAGATTGGATAAGCCTTGATGAATCCAAGGAAGGTTTCAAATGGGAAGCAAAGCCCGGTTCATTTGAGTTCTCTACGAATAGAAATAAAGTTTCTATTGCGGTCATCGCAGGGAGAGTGGTTAGCTCAAAGTCTTCTGATATCAACTTGTATAAGTGGTATGTTTCGGCTGCGGATTGCAGCAAGAAAATGGGTAAGCTTGTAAGCTTGGGTGTCGACGGCGAATATCAATTTGATAATGATTTCATGTATGGAAGTGGAAATGTGGCTTCCAGTATTGCTGAATTTATTTGCGCTGTGGCTGATCACAATCTTAAGAACGCCGAAGGTAAAAGCCTGTAAAGCTGGATGTCTTGGTTGGCCACCCTGAGCACGAGCTGGTCTTCTTTGGGGGCCAGGTGGCCGGGGCTGCCGGGTTCAAGGACCCGTCCGGTACGGTGATGTCATACCGGCAATCCAAGGTAGGTAAGGAAGGCGCTCGGCTCACCCTTGGAAGACTAATGGAGAACCTTTCCATTAGTGTCCCGGTAGATCCCAAAGGCCGGTCACTGCGGTCCTCAATGGCCATGATGACTGAGCCCCAGGCCTATCAGATGCTCCTTCGGGGCCACGCTGAAGCCTCTGAGCCCTTCCGCCGCTGGGTCACCGAAGAGGTCCTCCAACGATCCGCAAGACCGGTAGGTCAACCTTTACCACATCATCAAAGGCGTGCCTGTGGTCCTCACTGCTCGCCGTATGTAATACCCGTTAGCTGCTCGCCAGCTTACACCCGACCGTCGCCACGGTTGTCCCTTCGATGCCCTCTCTGGCTTGCCATGTCCCGAGAGACCAGCGTCACCAACACCAACCCAAATCAAGAACCTATTCGTCAGCCTTGGAAGATGCCCACGCGGCTCTCTCCTTGCCGTCTTGTCGTGCGCGTCTATGGCGCCAAGGCTGAGCGAATGGGTGACCTCAGGAGATCCATCACCATGAAAATCACCATCACCAAAGTCCTGAAGAACGAAGTCACGATCTGTGGCCAAGCCCAAACCCGTGAGTACGTCGAGAACATCATGTTGCCAATGCTGGTCGCCCAATGCGGGACTGTTAGGGGGCGCCAATTTGAGATCGTCCAGGCGTTCGATGAGGCCGGTCTGTCGCTCCAAGCGATTCCCGATGTCGCCCGAGAGTACCGCCAAGACCGACACGAGAAGGCCCAAGAGAAGGCCCGTCAACAAGCTGAGGCTGACGCCCACGCTGAGCGATGCCGTGAATGGTCGCCCCGTGAGATCGCCCAAGCGAAGCGTGAGCGGGAAGACCGAGCCGTTGCCATCCGTGAGCATGGCGCGCTTATCCGCACTGCCTCTCGCCGCAATGCTGGCTGGTAACAAGCCTCGACACTCCACCACTTCCAACCAACTTCAGGAGATCCATACAAATGAAACAGCCTAACCAATACGAAGCACCTACCCACTCCCACACCCGCATTCACGCTGACGGCGAGACCCTTCATTACAACCTGTCAGATGTCCGTAAGGAGTCCCTTGGGGCAACCGATCCCGATGCTTATGTGAGCACCCTTGTGAAGGTCACTGACGGCTATCTGAATAGCGATGAGTGGCGAGAAGAAGCCGCAGAGAGAACCCCATGCGAGTTCCGTCCCACTGGCGCTTAGGCCACTGGTCAACAAGTCATCACCCTGGCTGATCGAACCGTCACCTTCGACCCTCGCAAGAATTGGGACAATGAAACGGTAGAGAAGAGCGAAGCGCTGGCAGGGTCGATCATTTTCACCGAACCGACTGACACGGCCCTGGCCATCAGTCATCGAGTGACGATCCTTGACCACACTATGATGGGCGGCTTCACCCACGCCTCTCTGATGCAGACTGCTGACAAGATGATGCGTGACATGGAGCTGAGCGCCGCTGGGAAGGTCGCTGAGATCCTCTCGACGGCTCCAAGCACCGAGGTATTCCCAGAGACCAAGCCAACCGGCAAGCCTGTGGAAATCGCTGAGGACCTCATTGACATCTTGACGATGCACATCAATCAGGCCGTAGGCACATCCCTGCCTGACTTCGTGATACTTCTGCCCGTGTCTCTGGTAGCTGTGCTCGAACGTGCTGCCCAGCGTGCTGGCAAGGCCGACCTTCAGGAGCTGATTGGCGCCTCTGTCCAGGCTACAGCGGTACTGACTACGGTCTGTTCCTGCTGCCTAAATACTTCACCTCGCTTAGCTACCGCGAGAACCGTGAAGGCAACGTTTGGGAAGTCCAGGCGACCCGTAACGCTGGCCGTCAAGGTTGGGACGTTGAGTACTTTGCAACCGTAGACATCCTGGCGAACGGCAAGGTCAAGGTAAAGCTGACCACTGACGGTCTTCAATCCGAAATGGTGCCTTCCCAATGATCACCCGTATCACCCTGAGCTGATCTTAGGGTTTCTCTTGATGAGCCCCATAGGACCGACCCAGTAGGGCACGGCAGGGTCCACCCAGGGAAATCTAACTCACCAGAGTCTCTCACTTCGGCTAACGCGTGGCTCGAAGAGTCCTGAGCGCCATGATGTTAATGGACTGAGGAATGACAAGGGTCAACGCGCCGGGGAGAAACTTAACGAGCATCCGGAGCAACACATCAGGCGATGCGAACGTACCCAGTACGACAGCACCTATCCCTATTGCAAAAAATCCAATCATCGACCAATTGAGCCACAGCATAGTCGTGACAAGCTTTGCACCTGCTGACTGAGATAAGGCCCTCGCCGTACCGAAAGCGACGAGTACAAGGAAGGTCATCAAGGCCATGCCAACTACGAGTTGACCCAGTGGCTTATCTCCGAGTGAGCCAACGAATGCGCCTAAGCCACAGACAACCAAAGCTGAGCCACCTATTAGATTCATCCACCGAGTTTTCGTGAAGAGGGGCACCTGGTGGGTCTCTAACGTTTGCATACTCACTCGCCTTATTAAAGTGGCCTCGATGGGCTATCGCGATGCTACCAATGCGACACCGTCATTGCCACGGGCTTAAGCTCTGAGCGCTGCTGGCGATTGGTCCGCGCTTGGTAGTGAGCTAACCACCTTTTCAAGGAGAACCTCATGGACACGCTACAAGCGGCCTACTTGGTCTGCGTGGCTGTCCACTTGGCCTGCTGGGTCTACAGACGCCTCAAAGGACCTTAATGAAAAACTGACAGAAAAATCTGAATGCCCACCATTACATGACATCCCGAGCAGGTTCCCCCGGGGGCCCTCGCATGGGTGCCCGTGGGCGCGATAAGGACCCCGTGATGATGGCCGATAGGTGGCCTCCAGGCCTTGTCCCGTCTGGCCCAGCGCAGCTAACCGATTTGCTTCGGAATGTCACAAGACCGTACCAAACTGTCACAAGCTTAGGTACGATGAGGCCTCAATTCCGAGCTTCGAGGGCTACCGTGGAGTTTCTTGCCGAATACGCAAGCTTTCTCGCCAAAACCGCCACCCTGGTCATCGCCATCCTGGTGGTACTGTCGGCCATCGCCGGGCTGCGTGGCAAAGGTCGGCGCAAATCGGGCGGGCAATTACAGGTCACCCGACTGAACGATTTTTACAAGGACCTGCGTGAGCGCCTGGAGTCCGGCCTGCTCGACAAGGCCCAGCTCAAGGCCCTGCGCAAGCAGCAGGCCAAGGCGGAAAAACAGCAGAAGAAGGGCAAGGCCGAGGACAAGAGCCGGGTATTCGTACTGGACTTCGATGGCGACATCAAAGCCTCGGCCACCGAAAGCCTGCGCAACGAAATCACCGCACTGCTGACGCTCGCCACCGCGCGTGACGAAGTGGTACTGCGCCTGGAAAGCGGCGGTGGCCTGGTGCACAGCTACGGCTTGGCTGCATCGCAACTGGCGCGTATTCGTCAGGCGGGCATCCCGTTGACCGTGTGCATCGACAAGGTGGCTGCCAGCGGTGGGTACATGATGGCCTGCATCGGCGAGAAGATCGTCAGTGCCCCATTCGCCGTACTGGGGTCTATTGGCGTGGTGGCGCAGTTGCCCAACGTCAACCGCCTGCTGAAAAAGCACGACATCGACTTCGAAGTGCTGACTGCTGGCGAGTACAAGCGCACCCTGACCGTCTTTGGCGAAAACACCGAGAAGGGCCGGGAGAAGTTCCAGGAAGACCTGGACATCACTCACCAGTTGTTCAAGGATTTCGTCTCCCGCTATCGTCCGCAGTTGCACATCGATGAAGTGGCCACCGGCGAAGTCTGGCTGGGCGTGGCCGCCTTGAATCGCAAGCTGGTGGACGAGCTGCAGACCAGTGACGAGTACCTGAGCGAGCGCGCACGCAACGCCAACCTGTTCCACCTGCACTATGCCGAACGCAAGAGCCTGCAGGAGCGTATTGGCATGGCCGCCAGCGGTACCGTGGAGAAAACGGTCGTCGGCTTGTGGAGTAAACTCAGCCGCCTGCGCTAACACCTTGAACCCGTTGAAATTTTTTTTTGTTCAGGGGGTTGCAAGGTTAAAAGAATGAAGACATAATGGCGCCCATCGAAACGCAGCAAACTTTGAAAAAGGTTCAGCGTTTCAAGGAGATAGCAAAGCGCAAGCAGCTAGATCCGACCTTTGAGGCCGAGTAGCAAAGTGGTTATGCTCCGGATTGCAAATCCGTCTACGCCGGTTCGATTCCGACCTCGGCCTCCACCATTCGAAAGCCCCGCAGATTAACGTCTGCGGGGTTTTTCTTTGTGGGTCGAAAAAAGCCACGAGTTCCGAAACTTTCGGGGTGGAGTTCTGAAACTTCAGCCTTCCGAGGGCTTTGCGATCGGGCCGACGCGTCGGTAATCACGCTCAGTAATTCCCTCTTTCGAGTGGCCCGGCAGTACGCTTGCCTCGCTAAGGTCGTTGATCTCTGATGCGGCCTTCGGTCGGATATCGCGGAACTGGATGAAGAACGGCGAAAGGTGCTGGCTGGTGTGTCGCGTGACCTTATCGAGCAGCAGGCTTAGGTTGTTCCTCACTCCTTTCATTTCCAGGACGATCCTCAGTCGCTTACCGGTCTTACCCCGAGGTTTCGATCAGTGATTGGGTGATTGCTGAGCGTGGTGAGGCGGCAGAAACCCTGTCGTTCTCCTACGTCAGCGGCCCTTACCAGGCCCGGCGCCTGGCCAACATTGAGTTGCGCCGCCGGGCCTGTGGAGCGCAACGAGGCCGATTGTCTTAGAACTTGAAGCCATCATGAGAAAACGAGTTCAGTTCTGTGCGTTCAAAAATAATGAGAACAGCTCGGACTGAGATTTAATGCCGAGTTTGCTGTACATGTGCTTGCGATGGACCTTCACAGTCTCTGCGGAAATCGCCAGCTTGCGCGCGATCTCCTTGTTCGAGCAGCCGCTAAGCATAAGCCGGCCAACTTCCAGTTCACGGGCGGAAAGCGGCGTATCCAACTGCTGGTCAGTAGAGTCCAGCCAGCTCTGCCAGCTGGGTGCCGACGACGTGTTCTGCTCCAGCGCTTCCCGCTCGAATGCCATGCGCTGACGCATCAGGGCGGCAACCCAGGACTGGATGAGAGTGAGTAGGGCGGTCTGCTCTGCACTGAAGAGACACTCACTTCCCAGCGAGAGGCTGAGGGTGCGCTCCGTGTCGAGCTGGACGTTGATATGTGCTTCGTCGGCAACGACATTGAGGCGGAAGTAGCGTTGGTAATAGTCGGTTTGCTCGAAGCACTCCGGCGCCACGTCGGCTAGCCAAAACAAACCGCTCTGCGGTGCTTCCCGGTTGGCGAGATAAAAGGGGTCGAGCAGATACAGGCCTTTGAGGTAGTCCTGAAAAAGCGGATCTGGCCCGCCATCCTTGCCTGGGCATTCTGCGAGCACCTGCGGGCGACCATTGCTGAATATCAGTACGACCCAACTGTCTACCGGAATGTATCTATCCAGTTGACGCACCAGAGCCAGCCAGAAATTAGGGCGGTCAAGTGCCTCGATTAGTCTGCCGATGGCCTGGTGCCAGGCCATGTCCTGCAGTGTAATGCTCCCGTTTCTACCCATACGGGGTTACCCCATCGAAGTAATTACTTTCCGTTTTATGGCTCTCCATACTTCGTTTCAGCCCTGGCGGGTGCTGTTCAGTTTGGCGATTGAGCCAACATACACGTGAAAGGATCACCGATGAAGATTGAACTTGTACAACTCTCCGGTCGCGATGGCGATACCGCTTATAACCTGGAACGTACATTGCAGGCCATCGCTACCTGCGCCGTGGATACCGATCTGCTGATTTTCCCAGAGACCCAGCTGATGGGATTTGCCAGCGCCCAACAGCTCGCCGAAATCGCCGAGCCCGTTAACGGGCCGAGTGTGCAGGCCGTGCAACGCGCCGTACACGAACGAAACGTCTCAGCGGTGATTGGTCTGGCTGAGAACGACTCCGGCACCGTTTACAACACCTCCTTGCTGGTCACCCCGCAAGGGATCGCATTGAGTTATCGCAAAACTCACCTTTGGCCGTCGGAGCGCGGATTGTTCCAACAAGGAGACCGCTATGTCACCGCACTGTGGAAGGGCATCCGTGTCGGTATCCTGATTTGCTACGACATTGAGTTTCCGGAAAGTGCTCGGGCGCTCGGCCAACTCGGCGCCGAGCTCATATTGGTCACTAACGGTAACATGGATCCTTACGGCCCTGTCCACCGCACTGCAATCATGGCTCGCGCTCAGGAAAACCAGGCATTCGCGGTGATGGTCAATCGGGTGGGCGACGGCGACGAAGGGCTCGTTTTTGCCGGCGGCAGCGCCGCTATCGATCCCTTCGGGCGCACGCTGTTCGAAGCGGGCCGCGCAGAGTGTCGGCAGGTGGTGGAATTAGATCTCGGCCTGCTGCGCACCGCCCGCCACGAATATGACTACCTCAGTGACCGCCGCTTGTTCCTGACCGGCGAGCAGAGTGAGCATGATGATAGTCGACGTGAACTCCTGATCCCCTGAATCAGTTGTGGGGCGCAACTGCAACACAACGATTGTTCCGTCTTAACGCCTGTTTCGACCCTGCCACAACAGTAATTCACAAACTAGCAGGAGCAGTGCTCGTGTCTCTGGACTCAGCGCTAACGCTCCGGAGCATCCCCATGAAACGGATTCGTTACATGCAATTCGCGCTGGTCTCTCTGTTCAGTTTTGGCGTGGTTTGCGCCGAGGCCGGTGACGCTCAAAAGCCAAGTGTCCATATCTACAACTGGTATGACTACATTGCCCCGAACACGGTGAAAGACTTCCAGAAAGAAGCAGGCGTCAGCGCGGTGTACGACGTGTTCGACAACAGTGAGGTCATGCAAAGCAAACTGATGGCTGGCCGCAGTGGTTATGACGTTGTGGTTGCCAGTGCCGACCTGCTACCGAACCTGATCAAAGCCGGCGTGCTGAAAAGACTGGATCGCTCCAAGTTACCCAACTGGTCCCATCTCGATCCCGACGTCCTCGCCAAGTTGCAGAGCAATGATCCCGGAAACAGCTACGCGGCCCCTTATTTGTGGGGGACCACTGGCATCGGCTATGACGCGGACAAGGTTAAGTCACTACTCGGCCCCGATGCGCCAGTCAATTCCTGGGACTTGATTTTCAAGGAAGAAAATCTAGCCAAACTCCGTCAATGCGGTGTGGCCATGCTGGACGCGCCTGGCGAGGTTATTCCCATCGCACTGCACTACCTTGGACTGCCATACAACAGCCATAACCCGGACGATTACAAAAAAGCTCAGGAACTGCTGCTGAAGCTGCGCCCCCATATTGCCTACTTCGATTCTTCCAAGTTCATCTCTGATCTCGCCAATGGCAACGTCTGCGTCGTGCTGGGCTGGGCGGGCGGTGTCTCCGACGCGCAGAAAGCCTCCGAGTTGGCTGGCAACCATCGAAACCTTGTCTACAGCATTCCACGCGAAGGTGCCCCGGTGTGGGTGGAAAGTATGGTGCAGCTCAACGATGCGCCGAACCCGGAGCAAGGGTTGGCCTTCATCAACTACATGTTGCGCCCCGATGTCATTGCTGAGTCATCCAACTACCTGAGCTATCCGAACGCGAACAAGGATGCCACTGCGCTTGTAGAGAAGAAGATCCGCGACAATCCTGGGGTATATCCGTCCAAGGATGTGCTGTCCACGCTTTTCCCCCTGGAGCCACTGCCGCTGAAGCTGGAGCGCATTCGGACCCGTGCGTGGAACACAGTCAAGACCGGCAATTAATTGGCAGACCCGGTTCTGCTGATGATTGACCAAACCCCAGTCATGAAACAAACCAAAACAAGAGCGAGAGATCATGAAAGACACGATGAAGCCACGTGCCCGTGACCTGAATATTCAGTTCGGCCAACTGCAACCCGGTCCCCTCAACGCCATCACCGATGTGCCGGGCGTTCGGGTCGGTCACAGCAATGTGCGAGGACGCACCGCCAACGGCCGCGACATCCTGACTGGGGTAACAATCATCGAGCCGCGTGTCGGTTCCACCAGCCAGCAACCGTGCTTTGCCGGCGTCCATGTGTTGAACGGCAACGGCGACGCAACCGGTCTGGAGTGGATTCGCGAAGCGGGTCTTTTGACCAGTCCCATCGCCTTCACCAACACCCACAGCCTGGGTGTGGTGCGCGATGCACTGATTGTGCTGGACCGTGAACAACAACCGGATGACGGCCGTATCTACTGGAACATGCCGGTGGTGCTGGAGACCTATGACGGGCTGCTCAACGACATCAACGGTTTTCATGTGAAGCACGAGCATGTGGCCGAAGCCCTGAGTAATGCTGTAATTGGGCCCGTTATCGAGGGCGCGGTCGGTGGTGGCAGCGGCATGATCTGCCACGAATTCAAGGGCGGTATCGGCACTGCATCGCGGCGCCTGAGTAGCACTCAGGGCAGTTGGACTGTTGGCGCCATTGTCCAGGCGAACCACGGCATCCGTAACGAACTGCGCGTCGACGGCTATCCGGTGGGACGCTACATGGAACAGGCTGACTCCCCGTTCCTTAAGGCTTCGCTGCCGCACCCGGGCATGGGTTCGATAGTCGTTTGCCTGGCCACCGATGCGCCGTTGCTGCCACACCAATGTACGCGCCTGGCACAACGCGCCAGCATCGGTCTCGCCCGCACCGGTGGTGGTAACGAAGACCACAGCGGTGACATTTTCATCGCCTTCTCCACCGGTAATCATGTGCCGCCGGCAGCTTACGAAAGTAAGCGCGCGCCGACCACCGACAACCTTAGCATGGTCAACAACGACCATATCAGCGAGTTGTTTCTTGCCGCCACCGAAGCGGTGGAAGAAGCCATCATCAACGCCTTACTAGCCGCTGACACCGCCGAAGGCAACGGCCATGCAGTACCGGGACTGGATTGTGAGACGCTGCTCAAAGCCTTGCATCAAGCCGGCTGGCCGGGAGCGGCGAATGGTTAACTGATCTCTTCGCATGGCCGCCGGAGCTTCACGACAAGCGCTGAGTCTCTGGCGGGGCTGCTGAATAGCCGATTGTCCGATTCAGCTCACAGATGAGTCAGACGAATTTGCGTAAAACTGCACGTTCGCTATGGTGGCAATAAACCACCTGACTACAACTAAAGTCGTAGGAGCGTCTCATGAGAATACGCGGTGATGTTTTCTGGGCCTGGGCTGACCCGACGCTTCATCACCGAACTCACGACGAGACACTCGACGATGGGACATACATTGACGTTCAGACGCGGCTGTCGCGGACAGGCAAAACGCAGATGTTCATCGGGGTGTACGCCCCTGGTGGCATGGCTATCCTCGAGGAGGCCTTCGATTCTCGCCCTGGCGAGTCGATGACCAGGGCACTGGCGTGGGGCGTTGGCCGAGCCCGACGTGTCGCCGCTGAAGGTGCGCCTGCGGCAGGCTTTCTGGCTGCCTCGAAATAGCAGAGGCGCGCAGCGCCGGAGGTCGAGCGGCGACTTACTGTCATCAGCGAAGACGCAGTGCGTGAAATGCCTGCGTCGCCACACTTCCAGCTATCCGACAGAGTGGGCATCATCAGCCTGGCCCGTCATCCTCGCTGGCCAGCGCCCCCACTTTTGGATTCTTTCATCAAGGAGCCGTTGACATAGCGCACCGTGTTTTCCAGGGCTTGTGTCATGTCGGGATGCGTAAACTGGTACTTGCGCTCCAATTGCCTGCTGTTTCCCATGTCGAAGCGCTGCGTCTGAATAAAGTTCAATGACTCGGCGCTGATCGCCAAGCGGGTCGCCAGTCCCGGAATCGTCAATATCGACCTGAGCAACCCTATGGGTATATGGCGGCGGGGTGCCTTGATCTTTAGCGTGTCTGCGATCTGCCCAAGCATTCCCTGCAAGTTCGGTGTTCGCTCATACAGCGCCAGAACTTGCCGGTTGGCCATGGAGGGGTCGAACGCCACGCAAGTTATCATGTTCACCAGATAATCGACGCTGACCAATGGCAACCAGTGACTGGCGGAACCGGGAATAGCTTTGAACCGGCCTTGTGCCAGATTGCGAATGAGTTCGGCAAGCGGTTGTCCGTCCAGGATATGCCCGTTCTCGCTGTGGCCGCACACCGTAGCAGGGTGAACAATCGTGTAATCCGCATCCGCGTCTTGCATATAGCGGATGACTGCAAAATGGGACTCGAGTTTGCTGCCTTCGTAGCCGCCTACACGGGCGTAGACCGCGGGCCAGTTGGTGTTTTCAGGGCACTGAATATCAACCCCGATACTGGCAAGGTGGTTGAGGTTTTGCAGCATGAAGCCGCCTACCATGAGCAATCGGATGCGCTGGCTGGCCGCAAGCCTGGCCACGCTCAGAGCACCTTGGACATTGACTGTGCGGGCGCGCTCCGCTGTCAGCCCCCAGGAAAATTGCGCCGCGAGATGGAAAAATACAGCGGCCGAAGTGACGCGTTCTTTGTCTGCTTCGCTGAGGCCAAGCCCCTCCTGGCTGATATCGCCTTCAACGGCATGGATATACTCAGGGTTACCCCCCAGTTGGCCTACCTGCTCCTTGAGGCGTTCGATGTTACCGGGGCTGCGCATCAGCACCCAGGTCTTGTGCCCTTGCGCAGTAAGAGCGGCCAGCAAATGTTGCCCCACAAAGCCGCTGCCGCCGGTGACAAAGCATTCCACACTCATGTTTGAACCCTTGTTTGGATGATGGGCGCAGGCTAAGGTGTAGAGCCTGCTCTACAGTCAAGGATTTTTAACGTGAATATTGGAGAGTTGGAGCGCCGGAGTGGGCTCAGCCGCCATACATTGCGCTATTACGAACAGCTCGGGCTTATCGAGCCACACCGACAAGCCAACAACTATCGCAGTTACAGTGAACAGACCGTTGCTGACTTGGCTTTCATACAGAGTGCCCAGGGCGGAGGCTTTTCACTTGCTGAGATTGGGGACATTCTTGTGGCCAGGCGGGGGAACACGATCGATTGCGCGCAAGGCGCCGTCTTGGTCGCCGCCAAGATGGCCGAGATTCAAACGAAGATCACCACGCTACAAGCCGCTTATGTTTTTCTGGACGCGGAGCGCGCCAAGCTCGAAGCCAGTGCTATTGCCAATGGGCAGATAATTCCCTGAAGTCCTGTCCATGACCCTTTTCGATCGAGCGTCAGCCTTCAGGTAAGGTTACACCGCAGATAAATTCATGCGTCCCCAAGCGGTGCGAGCCGAATTCCACCACGTAGCCGTCTCCTCTGCGCTGCGCCTCTGCCATGGCCGTTTTCTGGTCAGCATAAACGTCGACAAAATGCCATGGGTGTCGGTCTCTCAGGACCCCCCATCCGATGACCCAGCCTTCCCGCGAAGGGTCCGGCGGCACGTGCTTCGCCAAGCTTCGAATGGACATACCGATTTCCTCATATGCACAGGCTCGCCCTTGCAGGTTGAGCACTTTTCTTGAACCACACCTAGCGGGCGTCGGTCTTCAGCATGAAGGATGAGTGATATTTCCAAGTTTCCTCATCAAATATTGAAATGTTCGCAGTCTAGGATTGAACTCAAGCCAATTCCACCATCGAGGGAGTCAGGAAATGGATTATTCCAGCATGGTTGAATCGTTGGACAAGATGCTGAAGGCAACGGCTGCAGCCAAGGCCTGCCTGCAGCCGTCAGAGACAGAGTGTCAACCATACCTCCGTAGCCATTCGTCCGCGACGTCACCCATGGTTGATGGGGTGCCACTCTTGATCCAAAGCATGAATCCTCGGTCGAACTTGAATGCTGCCCCGCACTCGCTGAGTAGAAACTGACGAACCTTCTGCGTGTTGCGGTAATGCTTGTCCAGTGGAGTTGTACGGGTGATCGGCCCGGCGTGCCAGTCTACGGTCACGGTCTGTTCCTTTGACAATTGAGAAAGCAGAAAGCCCGAAGATGTTCATCTACGGGCTCTGCTGTGGTTCCACATGGCCTGGCTCGGCCTGTCAGCCTTCGAACTGTATCACCATCCGGCCTTTGATCTTGCCCTCCAGCATCTCGTCAAAGATCTGGTTGATATCCTCGATCGGTCGCAGCGTCACCTTGGGCACCACTTTGCCTTCAGCGGCAAACTGGAAGGCTTCCTGCAGGTCCTGGCGTGTACCTACCAGCGAGCCCACCACTTCGATCCCATCAAGCACCAGGCGGGGAATATTCAGGTCCATGGACTCCGACGGAAGCCCGACGGCCACCAGTCGCCCGCCAGCGCGCAAGGCATCGACGGCTGAGTTGAACGCGCCTTTGGCCACGGCAGTAACGACGGCAGCATGTGCGCCACCGGTCTTGGCCTGGATGACCTTCGCGGCGTCTTCGTTGAGCGGGTTGACGACCAGGTCCGCGCCCATCTCGCTGGCGAAGCGCAGTTGCTCTTCGTTGACGTCGATGGCGATGACTTTGGCGTTGAACACATTCTTGGCATATTGCAGGGCCAGGTTGCCCAGGCCGCCGAGCCCGTAGATGGCGATCCATTGGCCGGGGCGGACGTTGGAGATTTTCACTGCCTTGTAGGTCGTGACGCCGGCGCAGGTAATGCTGCTGGCGGCAGCGGAGTCGAGGCCGTCGGGCACTTTAACCGAGTAGTCGGCCTTGACGATGCAGGCCTCGGCCATGCCGCCGTCCACGGTGTAACCGGAATTCTTCACGTCGCGGCACAGGGTCTCGTTGCCGCTGTTGCAGTATTCGCAATGTCCGCAACCCTGGTAGAACCAGGCAACGCTGGCTCGGTCGCCTGGCTTGAGCGAGGTGACGCCCGGGCCAACTTCCTGGACCACGCCAATACCTTCGTGGCCCAGTACTACCCCGGTCTTGTCACCAAAGTCGCCATTTTTGACGTGCAGGTCGGTGTGGCACACACCGCAGCACTGCATCTTCAGCAGCGCTTCGCCGTGTTCGAGAGGGCGCAGGGTTTTCTCTATCACGTCCACGCGACGGCCTGGTGCAACGACAGCAGCTTTCATGAGAGCCTCCGTGTCTATCCGATGTGAGCTTGGGTTATCGTCGGGACAGCATAGACCTTGCCGGGCCAGGCAAAACTGCTTCAGGTCATGGTCAAGGTGGGCGCTTCCACAACATACCTGCGTATGCCTGGCTGGCCTTTGCGGAAAAAAGAAAAGCCCGCGGCAAGGATGCGGCGGGCTGCAAGAACATACGGAGCAGGGCCAGTGTGCCCATCCGGATGTCGACATTTCGTGAAGGTCAGGTCATGAGGCTGTCATCATCTGCAACGAAGTGCGCAGGGTCATAAAAAAGCCCGCCATGGAAGGCGGGCAAAAGACGTTTGAAGGGAGAGCCTGCAGGTTGCGCCGGTCCGGTTAACCCAGGATTAAGCGACCACGCATTGACCCGGCACCCTGATCAGCCTATACAGGCCTGCCATTATCCCAGGAGCCAGCATGCGCGACGAAGACGACCTGCACGAACCCGAGCACGATCACCTGCTTGACCACGAATTTCTCTATGACGACATGGAGCCCGAGGCAGATGCCCAAGGCGCCGAGGATGAAGTGGAGGAAGACGAGGAAACGCTGGATGACCTCGATGACGAAGAGCGCGATCACCCAGCCTGGTTCGACGACTGCGACGACTGACTCAGCGACCATCCACCGAGAACCGCCCGGGCCCGCTTACCGCGAGCAACAGCAGGCCGCCCATGATGCTGAGGTTTTTCAGAAACTGAGTCATGTTGGCGCTGCGCTCGGGGTCGACCATGTTCCAGAATGGGTGGCCCAGCAGCGCCGTGCCCAGCACGAACAGCGCGAACAGAAAGGCCAACGGCCGTGTGTAGAAACCGAGGATCAACAGGATTGCGACGAGGAACTCCATGATGACGGCAATCCCAGCTGCCAGCATCGGGGCAGGGGCGCCGAGCGAGGTCATGTAGCCTACCGTGCCATCGAAGCCGGTCAGCTTGGCCCACCCAGACAGAATGAAGAGGACCATCAGCAGTACGCGGGCGATCAGGATAATGATGTCGCGTTGACCATCGAACAGGGAGTAGCGCATGGCGGCGTTCCAGTGGACGGGGACAAGCTCCACTTTAGCAGCTGCGCCAGACATTGCTCTCAGGCAGCAAAAAGGCGCCGCGAGGGCGCCTTTTCAACGAAGTTTGGTGCGAGTGGCGGGACTCGAACCCGCAAGGCTCACGCCGACAGATTTTAAGTCTGCTGTGTATACCAATTCCACCACACTCGCACGCTTGAAGGGGTCGCAACGACCAGCTCGCTTCTAAGCAGAAGGGCTTCGCAATCAAGCGCGCTTTATAACCCATTGTTATAGTTGAGTCAACTGCAGCGCCTATGATCAACAGATAGAAGGGTGATCGAACCGGCAATTGACACCGTGCTGTCGTTACGCCACTGTTGCCCATCATTGGATCCAAGAGTGTAGCGTGATGACTCAGGGCCGAGTTGGCGAAGGTGTGGTGCGTCCACGGTTATTCTGGCGGCTGTTGTTCGCGCAGGTGCTCGTGCTGGCTGCATTTCTTTACATCAGCCTGATCAGCCTGATCAGCCTGGGCGGTTATCTGTTGTTGCTGGGCTTCGATGCGGAGCACTCACAGCAGCAGCGTATGTTGGCCCTGGCCGGCGGTGGTATGATCATGCTGCTCAGCCTGTGGTTGCTGAAAGTGGCCATGCCGCGATGCATCAGCCCGACACTGGCCGAGCCGGAACGCTGACTGCCTGTAGTCGTTCAGCTGTCTACTGGCAGACACTCCGGGCTACGCTCATTTCCTCCCTCCTGCTGTGCCAGTGGAGTTTGCATGGTTTCAGCTGACTGCCTCGACGCTTCCGTCATGCCCGCCCATCGTTACGAACAGCTGGTTCAGTCGGTGGTGGATTATGCCATCTACATGCTCGACCCTTCTGGCCATGTGGTGTCGTGGAACGCAGGCGCGCAACGGATCAAGGGTTACCGTAGAGATGAAGTGATCGGTAAGCACTTTTCGTTGTTTTTCACGCCGCAGGACTGTGCGGATGGCCGCCCTGAGCGCCTGCTGTGCCAGGCGCTGGAGCAGGGTGTGGCGCAGGACGAAGGCTGGCGGGTGCGCAAGGACGGCACGCAGTTCTGGGCCTTGGCGGCACTGGATGTGATCCGTGATGAAAATGGCCAGATCATTGGCCTGGCCAAGGTGACTCGCGATATCACTGACCGTCGCGAGTCGGCGCTGCAGCTCGACGCAGTGCGCGCCCAGCTGTTCCAGGCGCAGAAGCTTGAAGCCCTCGGCCAGTTGACCGGTGGTCTGGCGCACGACTTCAACAACATGTTGACCATCATCATCAGCTCGGCGCGCCTGGCGCTGGCCACCCAGGACCCGGCACGCACCCAGCGCATGTTGCAACACATCCTCGATGCCAGTCAGCGTGGCACCGAACTGACCCAGCAACTGCTCAGCTTTGCCCGTCACCGCAAGCTCGATGTGGCCAGCGTTGCCCCGGCAGACCTGGTTAACGCTACGCGTGGCCTGCTTGAACATGCATTGCCAGGCTCGATTGACTTGAAGGTGTTGCTGCAACCGGACCTGCCGTTGATCGAGGTGGATGCCGGGCAACTGCAGATGGTGTTGCTCAACCTGTTGTTCAATGCCCGTGATGCCATCGACGGGCATGGCCGCATCAGTCTGACTGTCGATGTGGTCGAGCTGTTCGGCGAAGTTGAAGGGCTGAAGGGCAGCTTCGTGCGCTTCGAGGTGGAAGACAGCGGCGAAGGCATACCCACAGAGATACTGCCGCGTATCTTCGAGCCGTTTTTCACCACCAAGCCTTTCGGCAAGGGTACAGGCCTGGGGCTCAGCCAGGTCTATGGTTTCGCCCGGCAAAGTGGCGGTGCCATTTGTGTCGACAGCAAGCCTGGCCGGGGAACTTGCATGCGACTGTACTTGCCAATGTATCAGGACCAGACGGATAGCCCACTCGACAGGTAGACAACATGGCACAGGCACTGAAGCGGCTGGTAACGGGGATCGACGGGCTCGACGCGTTGCTCAAGGGTGGCCTGATAGCTGGCGCCTCCTACATTATCCAGGGGCCGCCGGGGGCCGGTAAGACCATCCTCGCCAATCAGCTGGCCTGCGGCCACGTGCGTGGCGGTGGTCGCGTGCTGGTGGCCACTTTGCTGAGCGAGTCGCACGAACGCTTGTTCCAGTACCTGTCCACGCTGGACTTCTTCGACCCGGCGCTGGTCGGTGACAAAATCCAGTTCGTCAGCGCCTTTGATACCCTTGAGCAGGACGGGCTGGATGCGGTGGTGCGGTTGCTGCGCCAGGAAATTGCCCGGCAACAGGCCAGCCTGCTGATCGTCGACGGTGTGCTCAATGCCCGGGTACGTGCGGAAACCGCACTGGACACCAAGAAGTTCGTCTCTGAGCTGCAGGGGCATGCGGCCTTCGCCGGTTGCACCGTACTGTTGCTGACCAGTGCCCGGCTCGACGAGGGCAGCCCGGAACACACCATGGTCGATGGTGTGATCGAACTGGGTGAGCAACTGGTCGGCAGCCGCGCCGTGCGCCATGTCCAATTGCGCAAGACCCGCGGCAGTGGTGCGTTGTCGGGGCGTCACGAATGCCTTATCGATGAGTCCGGCATGCAGGTCTATCCTCGCCTGGAAGCGTTGTTCAGCCACCCCAGCCAATTGGGCAGTGGCACCTTGGCGCGTATCAGCAGCGGCGTACCAACTTTCGATGAAATGCTTGGCGGTGGCTTGGCCACCGGGTCAGTCAGCCTGTTGATGGGGCCTTCGGGGATTGGCAAGACATCATTGGGCCTGGCCTTTCTGGGTGCCAGCACCCCGCAGGCGCCGGGGTTGCATTTCGGTTTTTACGAAACACCCGAACGCCTGCGCAGCAAGGCCGCTTCGCTCGGTTACGATTTTGCCGCGATGGAGCAGGGCGGTAGCTTGCAGCTGTGCTGGCAGCCGACCACCGAGGGCTTGCTGGACCAGGTTGGCGCGCGACTACTGGAGCGTGTAGCGGCGCAGGGCAGCAAGCGCGTGGTGATCGACAGCCTTGGCGCATTCAGCCGCCTGGCTATTGACCCGACGCGGCTAAATGCGTTTTTCCGCGCGCTGGCGGGTGAGTTGCGCGCGCGCGATGTCAGCGTGATGCTGACCTGGGAGATGCGCGACATCTTCGGCGCGGAAATCAGCGCCCCCGCGCCGGACCTGTCGAGTATCGTCGACAACCTTATGCTGATGCGCTTTGTCGAACTGGACTCGCAACTACGGCGCATGCTGTCGGTCCTCAAGGTGCGTGACAGTCACCATGACCCGGCCTTGCACGAGCTGCTGATCGGGCCGCAAGGCATTACCTTGCGCAAGGCGTTCGAAGGTGCCTGCGGTGTGCTTTCGGGAACGCCGACGCCGCAGGAGAGCGGGTGACGGACGAGCCGATGAACACCATCCTGATTGTCGATGACGAATACCTGATCGCCGATATCCTCGGGTTTGCCCTGGAGGACGAAGGTTTCCTGGTGGAAAAGGCGAGCAATGGCTGCAAAGCACTGGAGGCGTTGAAGGAAAAACGCGTGCAGCTGGTGATTACCGACTACATGATGCCGCTACTCAACGGTGAGGAGTTGGCGCGTGCCATCCGCGAGGACCCGGCGTTAAGCGAGTTGCCGGTCATCCTCATGAGCGGCGCACAGGCCAGCCAAGGATGCCCGGCCCTGTTTGCCGCAATATTCGACAAACCGTTCGACATGGATGAGATGATCGCCACGGTGCATCAGTTAATAGGCACCTGAGGCTGGCGGTCGAGCGCATCCATGCCCCTCGGGTGACGCTCAGTGTGAGTCTTCGTGTTTCTCCGGAGCCGGGCTGCCGGCCTGGATGCGTTTGAAGATCTCTTCTCGATGGACCTGAACATCTTTCGGTGCATCGATACCGATCCTCACCTGCATCCCTTTGACGCCCAGAATGGTGACTTTGATGTCATCGTTGATGACGATGCTTTCGCCAACCTTACGGGTGAGTATCAGCATGTAGTTCTCCTTGGTGATGTATAAGTCCGCTGGGCTAGTTGCCGCGGCGGCGGGAGCTTGTCCCTCTTCCTTCTCATTAAAGACGCTTTCGGCGGATAGTAATTCCCCGACAGACAAATTCTGTTGCGTGTCTTCAGTTGCAGGTGCCAAATCAAACCGTCAACGGTTTGTCGGCCAAGGTGCTCGCTGGCAAGAATAGGGGGGTTGGCGGCTAATGGGAAATTTCTTCGCATCATGGGCTGAATAGACAAGCTCAATGGTCCTCCTGTTCCTCGAGTGCCTGAAGAAACAACAGCAAGGCCACTTCCTCCGGGTCCAGGCCTTTGCGCACACGGTTTTTCGGCAAATTGGCCAGGCGCCCCAAGGCATAGTGCTCCAGAACTGCCGGGTGGATGTAGCAGCGCCGGCACACTGCCGGCGTATTGCCCAGGCGCGTGGCTACCTGGCGGACTATTGCGGCGACCTGACGTTTGGCTTCACTCTCCGGCTCCCAGGCCAAGGGCTTTAGCAGGTTCAATGCCAGGCTGCTGCCGGCCCAGGTGCGATAGTCCTTGGCAGTAAAGTCGGCACCGGTCAACTGCTGCAGAAACTGATTGACCTCGCTGGAGCCGACACTATGGCGCTGGCCATCTTCATCCAGGTACTGAAACAGTGCCTGCCCAGGCAGTTCCATGCAGCGTTTGAGTAGGTTGGCCAAGCGCCGGTCGTTGAGGGTGACGTTGTGTTCGACGCCGCGCTTGCCGCGGAACTGGAAGCGGATAGTGCTGCCTTTGACCTGCACATGGCGATTGCGCAGGGTGGTTAACCCGTACGACCGGTTATCGCGCAGGTAGCGCTGGTTGCCGATGCGGATCAGGGTGTGGTCCAGCAGGCTCACCACCAGCGCCATGACTTTTTCCCGGTCCAGCCCTGGCCGCGCCAAGTGGGCTTCCAGCTGTGTGCGCAGCTTTGGCAGGGCTTGGGCGAACGCAAGCATGCGCCCGTATTTGTGCTGGTCGCGCAGTTCGCGCCACTGTGCGTGGTAGCGGTACTGCTTGCGGCCACGGGCATCGCGGCCGGTGGCTTGCAGGTGGCCTTGCGGATCGGCGCAGATCCACACATCCGTGTAGGCCGGGGGGATCACCAATGCGGCGATGCGCGCAAGGGTTTCGCTGTCGCGTACCCGTTGGCCATCGGCATCCAGGTAGATGAAACGGTCGCGCCAGCGCCGACGGGTCAGGCCCGGCTGACTGTCGTCAACGTAGTGCAGGGTGCGCGGCAGGGGGCAGTCAAGCATGGGCGGCGGGCCTCGATCAGGTCACTGATCAATGGACAATACGCGCGCTAAGGATGCTCAACCCAAAAGGGCCACCGACTTGATCTGGGCGAACAGTATCTGCCCCGTGTGCAAACCGAGCTGGTCTGCCGAGAAGCGGGTGATGCGTGCAAGCAGGGCATTGCCGCCAGCATCCAGGCTGACCAGCACATGCGCCGGGTTGGCTGCCGGGCAGCTCTCGCGCACACGCACCGGCAGGCGGTTGAGGATGCTCGATGCGCTGTCCGCCGCCAGTGCCAGGCTGACATCCCGGGCCTGCACCTTGACGCGCAGGGTGCTGCCCATCACCTGCGCCGCGTGGGTGATGCGCAGCAGCGGCCCGCTGCTGCCGGGCAGGCGCAGGTCCAGCAGGCCGTAATGCGGGTCGTGCCCAACCACCCTACCTTCGAACACGACGCCGGCGTCGTCGCCCTGGGCCAGCGACAGGTCAAGGCGAGCCAGGGTTTCGCCGATCGGGCCGCTGGCGATCGCCCGGCCTTGTTCCAGCAACACCAGGTGGTCGGCCAGCCGCGCGACTTCATCCTGGGCGTGGCTGACATATATCAGAGGGATGTCCAGTTCGTCGTGCAGGCGCTCCAGGAAGGGCAGTATCTCGCGCTTGCGCGGGCCGTCGAGGGCTGCCAGCGGCTCGTCCATCAACAACAGCCGCGGGCTGCTGAGCAGGGCGCGGGCAATACCCACCCGCTGCGCCTCGCCACCCGACAGGGTTGCCGGGCGGCGGTCCAGCAAGTGGCCGATACCCAGCAGTTGGCACGCCTGGTCGAGGCTGACCTTGCGTTCAGCGGGCGCTACCCGGCGCCAGCCGAACGTCAGGTTGCCGCGCACCGACAGGTGCGGGAACAGGCTGGCTTCCTGGAACACGTAGCCCACCGGGCGCAGGTGCGGTGCCTGGAAGTAGCCACGGGTGCTGTCTTCCCAGACTTCGCCGTTGACTTCGATATAGGCGCTGGCGGCCCGTTCCAGCCCGGCCAGGCAGCGCAGGCAGCTGGTCTTGCCGGAGCCAGAGTGGCCGAACAGCGCGCTGATGCCGCGCCCGGGCAGGTGCAGGTTGACGTCCAGGGTAAAGTCGTCGCGTGCCAGTTTCAGGTGCGCCACAATCGATGCGGTCATTTCAGCTCCAGCCAGCTTTGCCGCGGCGTCCAGCGTACAGCAGGAGCAGCACCAGGAAAGAGAACACCAGCATGGCCCCGGCCAGCCAGTGGGCTTGCGAATACTCCATGGCTTCGACGTGATCGAAAATCTGCACCGAAACCACGCGAGTCTTGTCGGGGATGTTGCCGCCGATCATCAGTACGACGCCAAACTCGCCCACCGTGTGGGCAAAGCCGAGGATGCTGGCAGTGACGAAGCCAGGGCGTGCCAGCGGCAGCACCACATGAACGAAAGTGTCCCATGGGCTGGCGCGCAGGGTAGCGGCGACTTCCAGGGGGCGCTGGCCGATCGCGCCAAAGGCATTCTGCAGGGGTTGCACCACGAACGGCATGGAGTACACCGTCGAGCCAATCACCAGGCCTGTGAAGCTGAACACCACACTGCCCAGGCCTAGCGCCTGGGTGGCCTGACCAAGCCAGCCGTGCGGGCCAAGGGCGATCAACAGGTAAAAGCCGATCACCGTCGGTGGCAGTACCAGCGGCAGTGCCACCACCGCACCCACCGGCCCGCGCAGCCAAGAGCGCGTGCGCGCGAGCCACCAGGCGACCGGTGTGCCGATGATCAGCAGGATCAGGGTGGTCAGGCTGGCCAGTTTTACGGTCAGCCAGATGGCGCCCAGGTCACTGGCATCGAGTGGCATCAGCGTTCATAACCATAAGATTTGATCACCGCTGCGGCTTTCGGGCCTTTGAGGTATTCGACCAGTGCCTTGGCGGCCGCATTGTCCTTGCCTTTGTTGAGGATGACGGCGTCCTGGCGGATCGGCTCGTGCAGGTTGGACGGCACGATCCATGCCGAGCCATGGGTTACCTTGCCGTCCTTGTAGATCTGCGACAGGGCGACAAAGCCCAGCTCGGCGTTGCCGGTGGAGACGAACTGGAAGGCCTGGGTGATGCTCTGGCCTTCGACGATCTTGCCTTTGGTGGCTTCGGTTAGCTTCAGCCTGTCCAGTACCTGGGTGGCGGCCAGGCCGTAAGGTGCCGCTTTCGGGTTGGCGATGGACAGGTGTTTGTATTCGTTCTTTTTCAGCACTTCACCCTTGGCATCTACGTAGCCTTCCTTCGCAGACCACAGGGCCAGGGTGCCGATGGCGTAGGTAAAGCGTGAGCCAGGTACGGTTTCCTTTTCTGCTTCCAGCTTCTTGGGGGTGGTGTCGTCAGCGGCGAGGAACACTTCGAACGGTGCACCGTTCTTGATCTGCGCGTAGAACTGCCCGGTGGCGCCGTAGGCCGCGATCAGTTTGTGGCCGGTGTCTTTTTCGAAGTCCTTGGCGATGGCCTGGATAGGGGCTGTGAAGTTGGCTGCGACCGCGACCTGGACTTCGTCGGCCCAGGCAGTGTTGAAGGCGAACAGGCTGGCCAGGGCAGTGACGGCCAACTGGGGCGAGCGGATACGCATGAAGACAGCTCCTTGAGGTTATCGTTATAGCCTTAACTATATAGCGATAAACCATTGGCCGTGAAGAGGCCATGCCTGCCTGTCAGAATGCCTGGTGACCGATCACTGCCAATGCCTTACCGGCAATCTCCCGGGTCAGTTCACCCGCCGGCATGTGCCGGCCCAGCCGTAACGCCTGCCCCGACCACAGATTGCTGAAATCACTATTACCCTGCGGATCGGTGATTGCCCGTAAAGGCATCAATGCCCCGCCCGCCAGCGGGAAGCGCGGTGCAAGCTCGCTCATCGGCCCCAGCTCGCGCATGAGGCGATTGTTGATGCCGCGCGCCGGGCGGCCGGTGAACAGGTTGGTCAGGGCGGTGTCGCTGGCAGGCGCGCTGTCCAGCGCCCGGCGATGCGCTGGCGACACCTTGGCCTCGGGGCAGAACAGGTAAGCCGTGCCGATCTGCACTGCCGAGGCACCCAGGGCCAGTGCCGCCACCAGCCCGCGGTGGTCGCCGATACCACCGGCAGCAATCACCGGCACGCCGACGGCATCGGCCACCTGCGGTACGAGCGCGAAGGTGCCTATCTGGCTGGTGATGTCCTCGCTGAGGAACATGCCGCGATGGCCACCGGCTTCGTAACCCATGGCGATGATCGCATCGCAGCCATGTCGCTCCAGCCAGACCGCTTCTTCCACAGTCGTGGCGCTGGACAATACCTTGGCACCGCTGGCCTTTACCCGCTGCAACAGTTCGGCCTGCGGCAGGCCGAAGTGGAAGCTCACCACCTCCGGGCGAAACGCTTCGACCAGCAGGCAGCTCTGCTC